>CAZRBS010000052.1:5792-10201 GCA_964598405.1 uncultured Dehalococcoidaceae bacterium | reverse complement strand
AGCTTTGGAGTCAAGTCGGCAATTATGCCTCTTCATAGCTGGCTACCGGCGGCTATGGCGGCGCCCACTCCGGTCAGCGCTCTGCTCCATGCCGTGGCGGTGGTGAAGGCCGGCGTCTTCGGCTTCGCCCGGGCTATTGGCTTTATCATCGGGCCCGACTTGTTGCACCAGAGCGGGGCGTCGGACTTTCTCGGCGGCCTGGCGGCGGCGACAATACTGATTGCCTCGCTTATTGCCCTGCGCCAGGACAACCTGAAGATACGCCTGGCTTACTCCACGGTGGGACACCTCTCCTACATCGTGCTGGGGCTGGCAATGGTCTCTCCCGGCGCCTGGGCCGGTGGATTGCTGCATATCGTCAACCACGCCATGATGAAAATCACGCTTTTTTTCTGTGCCGGGGCTATCTATGTCAGGACACACTGCCAGAATGTAAGTGAGCTGAACGGAATCGGGCGGCAGATGCCAGTTACCATGGGGGCATTTGCCGTGGCGTCTCTGGGGCTGGCGGGGATACCGCCGGTCAACGGGTTTATCAGCAAATGGTATCTGGTCCAGGGCGCGTTTGATGCCGGACAGGCGGTCTATGCCGTCGTCTTCTTGCTCAGCGGGCTGCTCAATGCGGGCTACCTCCTCAGCATCGTTTGCCGTGCCTTTTTTGCCCGTTCGGACAGGTTTGTCCGGTTCGGCGAAGCATCGTCGCTGATGGTTGTCCCTCTGGCATTGACCGCGGCGTTATCACTTCTGCTGGGTATATTCCCCGACCGCATTCCCTATTTTTACCAGCTGGCTGCCCATGTCGCCAGCAGTGTTTTCAGTGGAGGCGGGCCGTGAACATGAAGCGGGCAGGGATTGCAGCCTTCATAATCGCACTGGTCACCTTTGTTTTGCTTGACCTCCTGCTGGTAGATGGACACGGCCATAACACCTTTCCCTGGTCACATCTCGCCGGGTTTTTCGCTCTGTTCGGTTTTATCGGCTGCCTGGCAATAATAATCGTCGCCAAGCTGATCGGGCATTACTGGCTACAGCAGAGAGAGGATTATTACGATAGGGACGGCAATGATGGCGATGAATAATTTCCCCCTGGCGTTGATTTTTGTTCTGGGAGCGATTTTGCTGCCGGTGCTCCCCCGCCGGGTGCGGTCTACCGCCTTTCTGATAGTCCCCGTGCTTGCCTTTTTCTTTTTGCTCAACCTGGAAACCGGAGCGAACCTGACCTTCCATTTCCTCAACTATGAGCTGATGCCGGTCCGGGTGGACAAACTGAGCCTTGCTTTCGGCTATGTTTTTATCATTATGGGTTTTCTGGGCGGTGTCTACGGGTTTCACCTGAAAGACACCCTGCAGCAGGTGGCGGCACTGCTCTACGCCGGCAGTTCCGCGGGAGTGGTCTTCGCCGGTGACCTTTTTACCCTGCTTGTCTTCTGGGAGATAATGGCCGTTTCCTCCCTCTTTCTTATCTGGGCCCGGGGAACGCGGGACGCGAGGCGGGCTGGTTTCCGCTATATACTGGTCCATGCCTTCGGCGGCAGTGCTCTTATGGCGGGTGTTCTCTGGCACCTGACGCAGACCAGTTCGCTACTGTTCAACCATTTTGAGGGGGGAATAGCCTCCTATCTGATACTTTTTAGCTTTGCTCTCAATGCGGCGGTGCCGCCACTCCATGCCTGGCTATCCGATTCCTATCCTGAAGGAACGGTGACCGGCAGCGTCTTCCTCAGCGCGTTTACCACCAAAACGGCCGTTTATGCGCTGGCGCGTGGCTTCGCTGGCTGGGAGCTGCTGATATGGGCTGGAGTTATCATGGCTGTTTACGGCGTGATATTTGCCGTTCTGGAAAACGATATCCGGCGCCTTCTTGCCTACCACATCATCAGCCAGGTGGGCTATATGGTCACTGCGGTGGGCATCGGCACGGCAACGGCGATTAACGGGGCCACTGCCCATGCCTTCGCCCATATCCTGTACAAGGCGCTTCTGTTCATGGGGGTCGGTGCGGTGCTTTACACCACCGGCGAGAGCAAGCTGACCGGGCTCGGCGGGCTGGCCCGGAAGATGCCGCTTGTTTTGACCCTTTACATGGTTGGCGCCTTCTCCATCTCCGGGTTCCCGCTTTTCAGCGGCTTCGTCAGCAAATCCATGGTTATCTATGCGGCAGAACTTGAGCATATGGCAGCAGTGGTCCTGCTGTTGAACCTGGCTGCCGTGGGCACTTTTCTACATACCGGGCTGAAGCTCCCGTATTTCACCTGGTTCGGCGGTACTGACCGCTCCCCCAGCCCGAGGCCGGTTCCTCCGGGCATGTATGCGGGCATGGCACTGACGGCTGCGGTATGTATCACCATCGGGGTTTATCCGGCAGCACTCTATAACCTCCTGCCTTATGCGGTTGATTACCACCCTTATACCGTCTCCCACGTGGTGGGAACCATGCAGCTTCTGCTCTTTACCGGCTTTGGCTTCTGGGTTCTGATTAAAAAGCTCGGCGGCGAGGCGGTAATCACCCTGGATACCGACTGGGTCTATCGCCGCCCGTCGCGGCTGGCTTACAGACTGTTCAGCGTTTACCTGTGCCGTATGTTCAGTGCCGCCGAGAGCCTGTCCCTGCGCCTTGTCCGGTCCGTTGTCAAACTGGGCGCCAATCCGCCGGGTTACCTCATCGAGTCCATTAGGTCGGCAAGATACGGCTTTTTCAAGGCTGAGAAGACAGTTTCAGAGCCGGCAACTTTTAACCCGGACCGCTACCGTATACCGCTGGGAGTCATGGTGCTGGTGGTATTGTTATCTCTCATTGCCCTCCTCGCCTGGAACGCTTTCGTATAGGCCGGGCACCATTCCGGGTTGACAATGAGGGCGAAAGTAAATTTTAATTGTAGTTGATGGAGATTTTTATTTGAGGGGGTTTTCAGAATGGCGAAGAAAATTCGAATCAAAGCCGGTCAGGTTGAGGTGGAGGCTGAACTGAACGAGACCAGGACCGCCCAGGCAATCTGGGAGGCACTGCCGATTAAAGGGCGTGGCAACCGTTGGGGAGACGAGATTTACTTCTCCATCCCGGTTAGCCTTGGAGAGGAAAATGCCCGGGCGGTGCTCAGCGTTGGTGACCTGGGTTACTGGCCGCAGGGGAACGGCTTCTGCATTTTCTTTGGCCCCACGCCGATGAGCAGCGGCGATGAGCCCGTTCCGGCAAGCCCCTGCAACGTGTTTGGCAGGGTCACGGGTGATACCTCTGTCCTGCGACAGGTGCCCTCCGGTGCCGAAGTTGTCGTTGAGAAGGGGAACTAGGGCCGGGACAGGTTAAAGCTGAAGTAAGCGCTCAGCAAAAACAGCACAATCACGCTGGAGTTCCACCAGCTGAGCCGCCGGAACCTTTTTGGTTTGAAGCGGAGCCCGCCGATAAATATCAGCGTCATCAGCATCACCGCCAGGGCGGTGACAATCTGGCTTTCTGAAGTGGCGGCAAGAATAGGGCTTTTCAGGTAAATCAGGTCATCTACAGGGATAATCATCATATTGAATAGATTACTGCCAATCAGATTGGCAATAGCCAGGTCTCTGGCTCCCATCAGCATGGCAGTGGTAGAGACGGTAATTTCGGGCAGGGTAGTGGTGAAGGCGAGGAAGAGGCTGCCCACGAAGCTCTGTCCCCACCCGGTAACCAGGGATATTTCGTTGCCGATTAGCGCCAGCCAGATGCCAGCGCCGATGATGAAAGCAGCCGAGATAGCGAAATAAAGGTAGACCTTGCGTGTGGGTTCCTCTGCGTAAAGGAGTTCATTTTCTGGGGGGGAAGACCGCTTCCTTTCAAAAAGGAAGATTATCCTGACGAAGATGAGGTAGAGCAAAATGATAACCGGCGTATACCAGCCTATCCAGCCCAGGTTCATGGGATGAAACCAGTTGCTGATGAGGATGGAAACGGCGATAATCAGGACCAGTATCAGACTGCTCCATCCCGTCAGATGGTGATTTCTGCTGGTTTGCCTGAAGAGGGAGCCATTCCGGCAGGCAATGTCAAGGATTGCCAGGTTTAACAGGTTAAAGGAGTTGGCACCCAGGAGATTCCCCACCGTGAGGTCCGGGGCGTCAATCAGAGTTACCGCACTGACCCCGTTGAAAAGCTCCGGCAGCGATGTAATCGCGGCGATAAGGACACTTCCTATCCATACCCCGCCGAGGCCGGTCTTTTCCGCAATAATATCTCCGTACCTGGCAACCTTTCTCCCCGAGAAAAAGATAACGAGAATGCAGGTGATGAATTTAATCCAGACCAAAACCGCGTGTCTCCTTGCTAGAACCACTTTATTGGCGTCAGCGGAAAATGTCAATAGTTGCGTTGCCTGAACAGGAGGGAGTATAATACGGCGGCTGATTTCCTTGCCCTCAATTAGATACAGGGGTATAAT
>CAZRBS010000052.1:0-5782 GCA_964598405.1 uncultured Dehalococcoidaceae bacterium | reverse complement strand
ATATCACCACTGCGGCGGGGCGGTGAAATCCCGCAAAATTCTGAGCCGGAACAGCTATTAGTCTCAGAGGGGGTTGATTTTTACTTTCCCGATAGGATATGATATTAGTTTAGTACACTTTTTGGTGCATCGTGCCCCTGTAGCTCAGGTGGATAGAGCACCAGCCTCCGGAGCTGGGTGCGAGCGTTCAAGTCGCTCCAGGGGCGCTTTAATGGAAGCAAGGAGAAGGAGAAGATGATGGATACCGCCAGAACTGTTGCAGTCAGGTGGCATGGTCGTGGAGGTCAGGGTGCAGTTACTTCTGCCGAACTGGTAGCACAGGCAGCCATAAGTGAAGGCAAGTATGCCCAGGCATTCCCCAGTTTTAGCCCGGAAAGAAGAGGTGCACCTGTCCTCGCTTTCAACCGTATCAGTGGCGAAGAGCCAATCAGAATAAGGTCGGAAGTGGACGAACCTGACGCGGTGATAGTGCTTGATACCACCCTGATATCCATTATTGATGTGGCCTCAGGGCTTAAAGATAAAGGCGTAATCATAGTTAACACCCAGAAATCAGCCGAAGAAATCAAGGCTGATTTTCTTATTTCCGGCAGAGTGGCAACGGTCAATGCGACCAGGATAGCCCAGGAAGAACTGAAAGTGCCCATCGTCAATACCACCATGATTGGAGCCCTGATAAAGGCGACCGGCATCATTAAGCTGGAGTCCGTGAAAGAACCGCTGAAGAAGCGTTTTGGCAGGCTGGGTGAGCGCAACATTAACGCCATGGAGAGGGCTTATAAAGAGACTGTAATAGGGGAGTAGCAGGTAAATGGCTAAAGCTAAGACTGAGACCAAAAAACCAAAAAAAAGTGAGGGAGAGCTGTCCTGGAAAGACCTGGAAATCGGCTGCTTCATAATCGAACCCGGGAGTTCCGTTAAATTTAAAACGGGCGACTGGAAATCAAAAAGGCCGGTCGTTGACCTGGACAAGTGCAACAAGTGCACGCTTTGCTACTACTATTGCCCCGAGGGCTGTATTGCCAGGACTGATGAAGGGTATTTCCAGCCTGATTTATTTTACTGCAAGGGATGTGGCATCTGTGCTGAGGAGTGCCCGAAGGATGCAATAACAATGGTGGAGGAAAAACAATGACGAAAAGAGCAGGTATAGAGGTTTCGGTGGCGGTTGCCGAGGCAGCCAGGCTGGCCGATACCGATGTGGTAGCTGCTTACCCGATTACTCCGCAGACTCATATCGTGGAGCACCTGGCTGAACTGGTCGCCGATGGCGAGCTTGAAGCTTCCTATGTTCCGGTAGAATCAGAGCATTCAGCCTTGAGTGCCTGCATTGGCGCCTCGGCGGTGGGCGCCCGCACCTTTACCGCTACTGCCAGCCAGGGGCTGGAGCTGATGCATGAAGTATTATATGTCGCCTCGGCCTTACGGCTGCCGGTGGTTATGGCGGTGGCCAACCGGGCTTTGTCCGCACCAATCAGCATCTGGGGTGACCATTCTGATGCCATGGCGGTGCGGGACACTGGCTGGATACAGCTATTTGTAGAGAACGGACAGGAAGCGGTTGACATGGTCATCTGTGCTTTCCGCATCGCTGAAGATAGCCGGGTTTTGCTGCCGGTGATGATTCATCTGGATGGATTTCACCTGACCCACGTGATTGAACCGATAGAGCTTCCCGAGCAGGACAAGGTTGATAAATTTATTCCTCCCTACAAGCACCCCCTGCCGCTGGACCCGGAAAAACCGGTAACCATGGGACCGCTGGCTCCCCCCTTCATCTACCCCGAGGTGAAATACGCCCAGGATGTGAATTTGAGAGCTTCCAAGAAGGTGATTCTCGAGTGCTGGGAGGACTTCGGCAAAACATCCGGCCGGTATTACCATCCTCTGGAAAGCTACCGTACGGAAGGCGCCAGAGTTCTTTTATTGACCATGGGCAGCTACAGTGAAACGGCAATGGTTGCCGTGGATAAGATGAGAAACGAAGGTGAGCGGGTCGGGCTTCTAAAGCTCCGTTTGTGGCGGCCTTTCCCCTTTGCCGAACTCAGGCAGGCAGCCAAAGATGCTGATACCCTCATCGTGCTGGATCGGGCTTTTTCCTTTGGCGGACCCGGCGGGCCGGTTTACTCCGAGATTAAGGCGGCTTTATACGACCAGGAGAAGAAACCGAAGGTCGTGGGCTTCGTTGGGGGTCTGGGTGGCAGGGACATTTCCACGGCCGGTTTTGAGGACATGATCCGGAGAGGTATCAAAATCGCCCGGACGGGAAGCAAGCAGGAATTTGAAGTTTTTGGAGTGAGAGAATGATGGAGACAGCAGTTCACGGCCCCGGCATAATAACTGAAGAGGACCCCTTTACCCCGGGTCACCGGGCTTGCAGCGGCTGCGCTGAAGCTCTGGCGGTGAGGCTGGCGGCCAAAGCTATCGGCAATAATGCCATAATTGTAAACGCCACCGGGTGTATGGAGGTGGTCAGTTCTCCGTTCCCTTATACTTCCTGGCGTGTGCCCTGGATTCATACTTTGTTTGAGAATACGGCAGCGGTTGCTTCCGGCGCCGAGGCGGGTTTAAAAGCCATGATAGGAAAAGGGAAGATTGCGGATAAGGGGACCAAGATAGTGGCGATGGCCGGCGACGGCGGCACCAGTGACATTGGCCTGCAGGCATTGTCCGGAGCGCTGGAAAGAGGACATGATATGCTCTATATTTGCCTGGACAATGAAGCGTACATGAATACCGGTATTCAGAGGTCCTCAGCCACTCCGTACGGCGCGTCAACAACTACTTCCCCCTCCGGCAAGAAAAGTCTGGGGCAGGTGACCTGGAAGAAGAACCTGCCGGCGATTGCGGCAGCGCATGGTATCCCCTACGTGGCTACTGCCTGCCCCAGCTACCACCGCGATTTAATGAAAAAGGTAACCAAGGCCGTATCCATGCCGGGACCGGCTTACCTCCATGTCCTGTCGGTTTGTCCCACCGGCTGGAGATGTGCCACCGAGTTAGCGGTCAAGGTCGGCCGTCTGGCGGTGAGGACGGGAGTGTTTCCCTTATACGAGGTGGAAAACGGACAGTATAAGCTGAGTATCAACCTGACCAAACTGGTACCGGTGAAGGAATACCTTGGACTCCAGGGGAGATTCCGCCATCTGAGTGAAGACACGATAAAGACGATACAGGAGAGGGTGAGCCAGGAATACTCCAGGCTCGAGGAGTTGGCCGGAAAGCCGGCAGAAAAGACCACTTCGGAGGGGTAAAGCCCGACCCCTTTTCAAAGTTGCCCGGCAAGGCGCGCTTTGCTATACTTCAACTGCGGGGTGTGGCGCAGCCTGGTTAGCGCGCATGGTTTGGGACCATGAGGTCGGAGGTTCAAATCCTCTCACCCCGACCAAAAAGGTTTATCCCCCATAAAAATTTCAGACCGCAATATTCAGCGCTGAGGCCTTGACATAAAAACGGGCCGGCAGTTTTCCCAGCAGTTCACCATCAGCCTGGAGAGGCATTGGAGTTGCGGCCCTTATCTCTATCTCTCTCGCCTTTTGCAGGGTGACTTTGGGATGGGTCAGGTGGGTGCCTCTGTACACTCGCGGCAGTGACCAGAGGAGGTCTGGCTTGCTCAGGTCGCCTATTACCAGAACGTCGAGGAGCCCGTCATTGAGGTCAGCTTCGGGGGCAGCAAACATTCCCCCTCCACCATACTTGCCATTGCTCATTAAAACGGTGCAGACCTTTTTATCTATTGTTGCCCCGTCAATGGTGAGGGTTACCTCCCTGTTCTTATAGGAAAAGAGGGTGGTGAGCAACCCTAGAAGATAAGAAGGAGTGCCGCGTAAAGCCTTGAACTTCTGGGTCGTGGCTTTGACTATTGCAGCATCAAAACCGAGGCCGGCAAAGTTCACGAACAACCTTTTTACAGTCTGGCCACGACTGGCGTATTCAATAACCCCCAGGTCCACGGTAAGCTTTCTCGGGTTTGCCAGGCAGTGGCAGGCTTCCTGGTAGGCGCGGGGTAAACCGATACTGCGAATATAATCACCGCCTGTCCCCGTGCCGATAATCCCCAGCATCACCTCGGGCGCGTCACCCGAGTAATACAAGCCGTTCACCACCTCGTTGACGGTGCCATCACCGCCGACTGAGACTATCAGGTCATATCCTTTGGCTACAGCGTCTCTGGCAAGTTCTACGGCATGTCCCGGGGCTTCGGTCAAATCATGTTCGAACCGGAGCCCGATGTTCTTCAGCAGCCTCATGATGAAGGGCCATTTTTTGGCTGTTCTTCTGGCACCGGCGATTGGGTTGACAATTAGCCTGGCATAAGACAACGGCTGGTTCTCCCGAACTGTCCCCGGCTCTTTCCGGTCCTGTACTCTGGATAGTATAGCACATTAAACTCCAGCGGGGTATCAAATAACGGAGTGCTTTGTTGACAGCTCCTCCAGAAAATGATAATTTGTTACCGTTACTTCAGGGGAGTTTCTTTCTATTGCCTCTTCACTTGCTCTCTGCGGATGACAAACAGGCCCTTCCACCGGCGCACAGAGAACGGGAATAAAGAAAGGAGAGAGTCAAAGTGGCAAAATATGAATGCGATGTATGCGGCTATATTTACGACCCCGAGAAAGGAGACCCGGATAACGGGGTTGCGCCCGGAACAGCGTTTGAAAAGCTCCCGGATGACTGGGTCTGCCCAAACTGCGGGGCTGATAAGAGTCAGTTTACCAGACTGGATTAAGCACTTTTCCTTTGACAGGGCGGTTTGCGGAAAGCTAAAATAGGTATAGCCTGCGGGAGTAACTCAGCTGGCAGAGTCCCTGCCTTCCAACCGCTCCCCCGGAAACTGGCTGATTCTGGCTTGAAAAACGATAAAAATATGCCGGCAGCGTACTTTAGATGAAACTGGCTAAACAGACAAAAATACACCACCCGGTGTGTTTTGGCGGACGGGCGAAAATGAAAAATGGCGACACAAACCCTTACCAGAACCCCTACCCTGGACCAGATCATCTCCCGTTTCCTCTCCCGCCACGACCTCTCCCCTAAAGGCCGCGCCTACTACCAGAACATCCTCTCCAAGCTGGACTGGTTCTCTCGCAAGAACGGCTGGCCTGATCTTGAGGAGGTCACTCGGGAGCACCTCCGCGACTTCATCGACTACGTGGCCACCGAGAAGCACCGCTGGCCACAGGGACGGCGCGGCACCTACAAGGAAGCCACCCCGGCCACCGTCTACCACTACATCAAGGCGGTCAAGACCCTGTTCAACTGGGCCGAGGCCGAAGAGTACCTCGACCACAACCCGGCGGCCCGCCTCAAGGTAAAGCCTCCTCGCTATAAGGAGGTCCACCCCTACAGCGATGAGGAGGTCAGTGCCATGCTCGCTGTCTGCGAGGACGATATCCGCTTCGGCTACCGCTACCTGGGCATCCGCAACAAGGCCATTATCTCCCTGTTCATCTCCACCGGTCTTCGCCTGGAAGAGCTCTCCAATATAGCCCTGGGGGACTTCGACCCCAGGCTCCAGCAGATTCAGGTGCTGGGCAAGGGACGGAAAGTGAGGTCGGTGCCGGTGAGTGGGGAGGCCAGAAAGTCCCTGCACCGCTACCTGGGGGTGAGGCCTCGGGGAGCCGAGGCGTTGTGGCTGACCGAAGACGGGGAGACAGTGACCTTCTACGGCGTGAGGACTATGGTGAGCCGCCTGAAGCGCCGCGCCGGCGTCGACAGTGGCGGCGGCGCTCACCGCTTTCGACATTACTTCGCCACGCGCTACCTGGAGAATGGGGGC
>CAZRBS010000051.1:0-10523 GCA_964598405.1 uncultured Dehalococcoidaceae bacterium | reverse complement strand
CAAGACGAAATACAGGGGAGGAGAAAATGGACCCGCGTAAACTGAGTTTGGAAGAGAAAGCAAAGCTAAGCCCTCAGGAGCTCAGGCTCATGATAAGGAAGGGGGAATGGCCAGCAGACATGGGGCCCGATTTCTGCTGTGAGGGTTACTCTCAACATGCAATAGTGATACTTCCCAGGGATTATGCCTTTGAATTCTTAACTTTTTGCATTCGGAATCCTCATGGCCTGTATGTAACCGAGGTTTGCGACCCCGGTGACCCTCACCCCAGACTTGTAGCACCTGATGCTGATGTGCGCACTGACTGTAACCGCTACCGCGTCTACCAGCATGGCAAAATTACCGATGAGCCCAGAGATGTGCTGAAATACTGGCGTGATGACCTGGTAACATTTATTTTGCCCTGCAGCCTCGGCTTTGAGGGGGTGCTCAGGAATAATAAGGTAAAGTTCCGCATTATGGGCGCTTTCCGCAGCAACCTTAAAGCGATTCCGGCGGGGCGTTTCAGCTGTGACGGCATGTGGGTTACGTCCCGCGCCTTCCAGTCGAGACGCGATGCTATCCGGGCCATCCAGATTACCTCACGCCTCCCGGCTTCACATGGCAGCCCGATTCACATCGGAGACCCTGAATATATCGGAATCAAAAATATTCTCAAGCCCGATTACTGGGTATCCCCCACACCCGGCCATCCTCTGGAACCCAATGAGGTTCTGTTACACTGGGTATGCGCTCTGACACCGGAGGCTGCTATCCAGGCGGCAAAACCACCGTTCGCTGTCATGATGTACCCCGGAATGGTGCTTGTTACCGACCAATTAACGGAGGAACAGGCCTACAACGAGGAGCTCGGTTCCAATCTGGTGTAAGCGCTGAAAGGGTGGGGCGCAGGTCAGGACGGGAGAGATGTGGCACGGACTTCTGAGGCCCAGGCAAGCTCTCAAGCGAAACGGCCTCATGGCAGATATCTGCTGATGGTTCGGGATAGATTGCGTATGCTTTGAAAACGAAAAAACGGCAAATAGTCCACTAAATAAAAGTTATGAAGGTGAATGATATGGCGTGCAAAAATAAAGAAATGGCGGGAAAGGTGCAAACAGTCCTGGGGCTGATTGAGGCTGAGGCTCTGGGCATAACTTTGCCCCATGAGCATTTTTGCGTCGATTTCTCCGTCTGGTTTGTCGAACCTCAAGAAGCCAGCCTCAAAAAAATGGCGTACGAGCCGGTATCTCTGGAGAACCATAACTGGGTCGTACATAACTCACAAAATTGCCTTGATAATATGCGAATTCTGGACGAGGAGCAGGTTATCGGGGAGGTCCTGCTTTTCAAAAAAGAAGGCGGCAAAACCATTGTTGAACTCAGCAACAGGAGTATAGGCCGTGACCCCCTTAGTATAGCGCGTATATCCCGGGCAACAGGCATTAACGCGGTTATGGGGGGAGGTTACTATGTGGGCAAGGCACAGGGCCCTGATTATGACAAAAAAACCGTGGACATGATTACCGAGGAATTCGTTACCGAGATACAGGTCGGCGTTGGTGATACCAGCATCCGCTCTGGAATCATCGGCGAACTGGGCTGCTCTTACCCGTTAGACGATAGAGAAAAGAAGTGCCTGCTCGCTGCGGCACAGGCCCAGCAGCAAACAGGAGCTGCCATCAACGTTCACCCCGGACGGAGCGTGCACTCACCGCTGGAAATTATCAAGCTGCTGCGCGAAGCCGGCGCTGACATCGCCCGTGTTGTGATGAGCCATCTGGACCTCATCAAACATCCAGCCGGGATAGTGCGTGAGCTGTTGCATACCGGCTGCTACATTGAATATGACTACTTCGGTGGTTACCCGTTCAATCCGCCAAGCTGGGGGATAGCCCCCCGTCACAGCGACGGGGACCGGATTGAAGAAATCTGCCGCCTTATCTCTGAAGGATACGTGAAACAGATTCTCATCTCCCAGGATACCGGATCTAAAGCGAGAACCGTTCGCTACGGCGGTGGTGGCTACGTCCACATCCTGCGCAATATGGTGCCCATGATGCTGGCCTACGGAATCACCAGGGAGCAGATACACACTATGATGGTAGAAAACCCGAAACGGATGCTACCCTTTGCCTAGCTCACTTTTTTATATATTGAGAAGACATCAATTGATTATATGGTGATTGCGGGGTCAACTTAGAAATACCTTTGATAGGAGAAGAAAAAGATGGAGAAAAAGGGTAAGTCAGTCATGATTTTGGGCATGGGGGACCTCGGCGGATGGGTGCTGGAATTTCTCGCTCGCGGCAATGGCGTAAGCAAGATAATTACCGCTGACCTCAGGGAGAGCTACGGTTCAAACAAGACATTTTGCGCCGCGGTGGGGTCTTCACTGGAGGGCTACAACAAGGAGTTTGAGTTCCACAAGGTCGACGTGAATGACGTAGACAGGACGGCTGATCTGCTGAAGAAACTTCAGCCCGATTTTGTCTACAGCGCAATTTCCCTGCAGGCCTGGTGGGTACGCCGGCTGATGCCGGCAGACGTTCTGGCAAAAATGAAAAAAGTCGGAACGGGCCCGCTGCTGACCTTTCAGATGCCCTTGATTTATAACCTGATGAGAGCGGTCAAAAAATCGGGCATTGACGCCTACACGTTAAACCATTCCACCCCGGATTTCATAAATACGATGTTGTGCCGGAGTGGCCTCCCCGTAACGCTGGGCGCGGGTAACTTGCAGTTCTACGTGGATTTTGTCCGGCGCAGGATAAGTGAGCTGGAAAGCGTGCCGCTGGGTGACGTAACGGTATACGGCTTCGGCGTACATGCCACCGTCATGCGTGACCTGAAAAAGGAGCCGGTATCCCACTTTTTCAAATGCATGGTACGTGACAGGGATGTTACCGCAAAGTATGACATTGACGCTTATCTGTCAGAGAGGGCAAATAATGTGCCCACAGACAAGAGCTTCAGCTGGATTGTGCACCCCTATATAGCCGCCTGCGCGGTGACAAACATACTTGGCATTCTGAATGACACCAATCAGATGTCCCATGCACCGGGTCCAAGTGGGTTAATCGGCTGTTACCCGGTTCGCCTGAATGCCGGTGGCGTTGAGATTATCCTTCCCGACGGGATGACACTGGAAGAAGCGGTAAAGATAAATACCGATGGCATGCACTGGGACGGCTATCAGAAAATAAAAGAAGACGGAACAATCGTCTTCACGGACGAAGCGGCCGAAGTGTACCGGGAGATACTGGGCATCGAGCTTAAAGAGCTGCGCATTGAGGACTCCATTGAAGCCGCCAGGGAAATGTCAGCCGCGTGGAAGAAACTGGAAAAGAAATACAACGTTAATAGTGCTCTTTATTGAGCTTTGAAGGAGAGTATGCAGAGATATGGAACCAGCAAAATTTATGGTCGGCGTTGATGTGGGAGGTACCTTCACCGATATCATGTTTTTCGGCTCCGACGGGAGAGTATTTGTCAAAAAGGTATCCACCACACCACCTGATTACAGCCGGGGAATAGCCGGCGGCGTGAATAAGGTTCTGGAAGAGAATAAAATAGCCGGTTCGTCAATAGAAAGGCTGACCCACGGTACGACGGTGGTCACCAATGCCATTGTCGAAAAAACGGGCGCCAAGACCGGTCTTATAACCACCAGAGGGTTCCGCGATATACTTGAAATAGGGCGCTCGAGACTGCCGGTACTTTATGACCTCTTCTGGGTAAAACCGACCCCCCTCATCACCAGACAGCTACGGGTTGAGGTCGATGAGCGTATCGGCGCCGACGGGGAAATCGTCCGCCCGCTGGACACGGACAGCGTAATAGCCGCCATAGATAAACTCGTCTCTCACGGTGTCGAGTCAGTAGGGGTCTGCCTGATTAATTCCCCTCATAACCCGAGCCACGAGAAAAAAATTGGACAGATACTGCGTGAGAGGGCTCCGCACCTGCTGGTCAGCCTGTCCACCGATGTCATGTGTATGCTGAAGGAGGCAGAACGGTCTTCGGAAGTAACGGTCAATGCCTATGTCATGCCTCTGGTAACAAACTACATGAAATCGCTGACGAATGCCCTGGCGAACATCGGGATGAACTCTCCGATTTATATCATGCAGTCAAGCGGAGGTATGACGACCACTGAAGGCAGCATGGAAAAGCCGATAGAGATAATTGAAGCGGGGCCAGCAGCCGGAGTCGTTGGTGTCCACTATCTGGCCAGCGAACTGGGTATGAAGAATGCCATTACCTTTGATATGGGAGGAACCACCACCAAAGCCGCCATTATCGAAGACGGGCAGTTCAGCCGTTCCATAGAATACGAGGTTGGAGCGCAGATTCACCGGCCGAGCCGGCTGCTCAAAGGCAGCGGTTATATTTTAAGGGTCCCGGCCATTGACGTTGCCGAGGTGGGGTCTGGCGGAGGCAGCATACTCTGGCTGGACTCCGGCGGGCTGCTCAACGTGGGGCCGAAAAGCGCCGGAGCCGTACCCGGGCCGGTCTGCTACGAGCAGGGAGGCGAAGAGCCAACCCTGACCGATGCCTATGTCGCCATGGGCTACCTCAATCCTGATTACCTGCTGGGTGGAGAGTTCGAAATAAACTCCTCCAGGAGCTTCCAGGCGGTTGAAGAAAAAATAGCCAGGCCCCTTAACCGCGGTGTTTACGAAGCCGCTTACGGCGCCTACGAGCTGGCCAACTCCAATATGACCAGAGCCATAACAGCGGTCTCCTCCGAGCGCGGGCGTGACCCCCGTCAGTTCTCGCTTATCGCTTTTGGTGGCGCCGGGGCAATCCATGCCGCCGCGATAGCCAAATCTCTGGAGATGAAAGGGGTAATTGTAGCGCCATACGCCGGAATTTTCAGCGCCTGCGGTCTGCTGTTTGCCGATATTGAGCGCCGCTACGTCCGTGCCTTCAGGCATATCCTCAACGAGTCCGGAATAAGAGAGGCGAATAGCGTATTGCAGGCAATGAGCGAGGACGCGCTGGCCTCTGCGGAAAAATGGGGGTATCCTGGAGCTGACGTCAAGATAGAAAGATATGCCGACCTGAGATACATCGCCCAGACGACCGAACTAACCATACCGGTACCCGACGGGAAAACCGGAAAGCCGGCGGCCAGTCTGCGGCAAATTTTCGAAGAGGAGCACCGGAAGACCTATGACTATACCCTGCCCGAGAGCGAACTGGAGATAATTAACCTGAGGATAGCCGCCAGAATTCCGGCATTAAAGCCCGCGTTTCCGGAGAGGGCGGGCAATGCCGGCAAGACAAGCCGGCGTGATACGCCCCGGAGAAAAGCCTACTTCGGGAAAGGATACGGCCTGGCGGATACGCCGGTATTGAGTCCAGAGCAACTGAGAAAAAGCACACAGCCGGGGCCTCTGATAGTAGAAAGCTACGACACCACGATTATAGTGCCCCCGGAGTGCAGGGCCAGCGCCGGCCCTTCTGGAACAGTCACCATCAGATTTTAAAGGATTGGAGTTAACAGTGGCAGAGAAAAAAGTCGATGTAATAACCATGTCCCTGATCAATAATTCGCTGGCTTCACTTATAGATGAAATGGATATGACCATAGTCAGGACAACCACTTCGCCACCGCAGAGGGATACCTACGACTTCCTGTGCAGCCTGACCAACGCGGAAGGCGAAGTGCTCATGGAAGGAGAAGAGGCAGTCCTTCATACCAATCTGTGCGACCCCGTTATTCATGACCTGCTCCAGAGACGGGGAGTTGACTATATCCACCCCGGTGATATGTTCTGCATCAATGACCCCTTCAGCGGCGCCAGCCATTTCCCCGACGTTATGGTGCTGCATCCCGTATTTTACCGGGGGCAGCTGGTCGCCTGGACTTCAGCCGGCGGCCATGTGCTGGACATAGGAGGCAGAGTGGCCGGCAGTTGTGACTGCCTTTCCAGGACCAGCTATGAAGAAGGATTAAGAATACCCCTGGTCAAGATATATGACAGGGGTGTCCGAAATGACACCTTCTTTGAGTTGCTATCGGCAAACTCACGCATTGAACAGGACGCCGTAAACCAGATGGAACCGTTCCTGGCTGCTTGCCGCATCGGAGAAAAGCACTTTCTGGAGCTAATCAGGAAACACACCTGGGAGACCTTCAGGATGTATTTGGATGCGCTCTTGAATTATGCTGAAGCCAGAGCCAGAGCCGAAATCAAGGCGCTGCCCGACGGGGTCTACGAATTTGAGGACTTCATGGATGATGACGGGTTCAGCTCTAACCCGATCCGGTTTTATGTGCAGATTACGGTTGACGGGGACACCATGACCTATGATTTCACCGGCTCCAGCCCGCAGGTAACCTCGGGCATGAACAACCCCGTAGCGACGACCAGGGCCCAGGTATATACCGGTTTCAGGTCTCTGGTCAGCTCAGATGTCCTCCATAACGGCGGTGCGCTGCGCCCCCTGAGAATCATCACCCCCAAAGGCACCATCGTCAATCCGAACCTGCCGGCGGCCACCGGGGCAAGGGGGGTAACCTTCGCCCGTATCAATGAAACGGTGCTGGGTGCCCAGGCTCAGATAGCGGCGAATAAAATGCCGGCCTGTGCGGAAGGGATAAATACCATGCTCGTCTTTAGCGGTTACGACAGGAAACGGAGCAAGAACTTCGTTTTCGTTGACCTCCCCTGGGGTGCCTGGGGAGGACGTCCCACCGCTGACGGAGACCATCTGGCGCCCCTCTATTTGAACGGCGCCGTCACGCCCGTAGAAATCGTGGAAGATTTGTTTCCGCTCAGGTACGGTCAGCGGGGTTTCCTGCCTGATTCGGAAGGGGCGGGGAAGTACCGGGGCGGATTTGCCCTAGTTGTGGACTACGAGGCTCTCACCGACGATGTTACCCTTCAGCTTCGCGCTGACCGGCGCAAGTTTCCCCCCTATGGGCTAAACGGCGGAAAACCGGGCTCCCTGGCTAAAATGAGCCTGAACCCGGACGGTGAGAACCTGGATTTGGGCAAGTGCGTGGTTGAAATGGACAAAGGAGACGTAATGCGGGTCAGGACGGCTGGCGCTGGCGGGTGGGGTAACCCTTTTGAGCGGGATGCCGGACTGGTGCTGGATGACGTACGCAACGAAAAGGTAAGCGTAAAGCGGGCCAGAGAGGTCTACGGGGTGGTCATAGACGAAACTACCATGCAAGTTGATATAGAACAAAGCAGAAACCTGCGACAGAAATTGGTTAGCGGCCAGGTGCTGGCATGAGGAGGGGCAGACAAATTACCGGTGATTACCCTTTGCGATATCCATTTACCGGGGTCGCCCGGTTTCCACATTGACAAGGCTGAATATCTTTGCGTAAAATTTACTATAATAATATATATTTCCTATATATGAAATATAGTCCGATGGGCATACCTGAATTGACATCTCATTGAACGGGTGGATTGATAAAGCATGGATTTACCTAATATCATGATGACCGGCAAGGTAGCACTTATCACGGGGGGCAGAACTGGACTGGGTAAAGCATTCGCCCTGGCTTTTGCCAAAGCTGGCGCCGATGTAGCCATCTGTAGCCGAACCGATAAAGACGGCGAATTGCAGGCGGTGGCCAGCGAAATTAGAAGAATCGGCCGGCGCGCCCTGGCCATCAGGGCTGATGTTACCCGCAGAGCTGATGTGGATGAAATGGTCAAAAAGACCGTGGCTGAACTGGGAGACATTGACACCCTGATAAATAATGCCGGCATCACCGCCTGTGTCCCGTTTCTTGAAATGGAGGAGAGTACCTGGGACCAGGTTATCAATATTAATCTCAAGAGCTGCTACCTTTGCAGCCAGGCCGTCGGCCGGGAAATGGCTCAGCGGAAAAGGGGCAATATCATAAATATCTCCTCGACCGGGGGGCTCAGGGCCCTGCCCAACTTCAGTGTCTACGATGTTACCAAAGCAGGAGTAATCATGCTTACCAGAGTGCTGGCCCGCGAGTTCGGTAGCTATAACATACGGGTCAACGCCATAGCTCCGTGGGCAGTGAAGACACAGATGACCGAACAGTGGCGCGGTGACCCCGAATGGGTAAAAACGGCTTTAAGCGGTGCTCCGCTGGGCCGTTTCGGAGAGACCGGTGACATCGCTGGTGTTGCCCTGTTCCTGGCTTCCGATATGGCCAGCTGGATTACCGGGCATACCATTGTTGCTGATGGCGGTACTACTGCCTAGCTGTGACACGTTTATAGACAGACAGGAGGAGTGACCAGTGGAAAAAGTGCTCATTATAGATGGAGAAAAGTGTACCGGTTGCCGGGTCTGCGAGTTAGTCTGTTCTTCGGCAAAAACCGGAGAGTATAATCCCGGTAAATCACACATTAAAGTCATGAGAAACACGGAGATGGATGTAAATATCCCGGCTATAAGCCCCAGGTGTGACTTCTGCGGCAGGTGTACTGAATGGTGCTTCACACAGGCGATAAGGTTTGTCACTCCGGAAGAGGCAGCCATCTTGAGGAAAAAAGCCAAAATTGGAGAATTCCCCGCGCCGGTAGTAAGCGAATAGACCCGGCACATGGACCTGAAGGAAGGAGCCAGAGAAATGTACGGATGGACGGGAACAATTCTGAGAGTTAACCTGACCAGCGGTGAAGTAACCAGAGAAACACTGAATGAAAAGCTGGCCCATCAATATATCGGGGGGCGCGGCTTGAATCTGAAGTATTTATACGATGAAACCAAGGCTGGAATAGATCCGCTCGGTCCTGATAACAAGCTAATCTTCGGCGTTGGCCCGGCTTGCGGAACCGTGATTCCAGGGAGCCAGCGCTGGACAGTAACCACAAAATCACCCATGACAGGACTCATTGGCGATAGTAACTGCGGTGGCTCCTTTGGTACAGGGCTGAAATATGCCGGATATGACGCCGTAATAATCGAAGGGAAGTCAGACAAACCGGTTTACCTGTTTATAGATGAAGGCGATGTTCAGATAAGAGATGCCTCTCACCTCCGGGGAAAGAAGACGACCGAAACGGTACGAGCCATTAAGAGGGAGATTGGCGACGCCGATATTCATATTGCCAGTACCGGCACCGCCGGGGACAATCTGGTCAGGTTTGCGGCGGTGATAAGCGACAATAAGGCAGCGGGAAGAACCGGGACAGGTGCCGTTATGGGGTCAAAGAAGCTCAAGGCAATAGCTGCCAGAGGCACCAGGGGAGTGAAGGTCGCTGACCGCAAAAAGGTGGAGGAAATATCAAAGGGCATCTACCAGAGCTGGCGTGAGAGTGCCTCTTTGCTGGAAGCCTGGCGCACGTACTGTCCGGGGATTCATTCCATGTTCGGCTACCACCAGTTGGGATTGTTCCCGATCAAGAACTACCGCGGCGGGATATACAAAGACTATGACCTGGTCAACCCCGACCGGATTAAAGAATACTACCTGTCAAGGCCCAGGGCCTGCTTTTCCTGTCCCGTTGCCTGCTACCAGACGTACGTGGTCACTGAAGGGCCGCATGCGGGGACATTCGGTGAAGGTCTGTACGCTCCCGGACTTCTTTACGGAGTTCTCATCGGCGTTACCGACCTGCCGTTCATGATGAAGTTAGCCGCATTGAGCGACCAGTACGGCGTGGATGAGATGGAGGTAGCCTCGCTCAGTGCCTGGCTGATGGACTGCTGCGAAGCGGGAGTTTTAACCGCCAAGGACCTTGATGGCCTGGAAATGAAATGGGGGAACACGGAAGCCATTTCAGAAATGCTGGAAATGGTCGTCCACAGAAAAGGCATCGGCAACATACTCGCTGAAGGTCCGAAGAAAGCTGCAGAAATCATCGGCAAAGGAGCCGAAAAGTATGTCATGCATGTTAAGGGCATGAGTATAGATGCCAGAGACCCGCGAGGTTCGTCAGGCTATGCGCTCGGCTATGCGGTCAGCTCCAGGGGGGCTGAACACTGCCGGCACTGCTTTTGTACGCCAGCGAACCCGGTGGAAAAGGCATGGCAGGAGGAGCAATTCAAAGGGTCTAAAGCACTTACAGACCGTTTTGCCGAGAAAGGAAGGGGCAAAATACACAAGTGGGTTGAGGATATACGTGCTTTCCAATCTTCGCTGGGAATGTGCGTCTTCGCCTTCGTCACTTCGGAGCCCTGGCACAAAGTGCTGGCTGAGCTGTATACCGCCGTTACCGGCAGTGACATGAGTCCCGATGAAGTTATCACCGTGGGAGATAGAATCAACACCCTGGAGCGGCTGTTCAACCTGAGAGAAGGTTTGACCCGGGAAGATGATAGCCTGCCCGAGAAGTTCCTGAAGGAGCCAATGACGGAGGGCCCATCCAGAGGACATGTGGTCAATATTGGCCTTATGGTAGACGAATATTACGAAGCCAGAGGGTGGGCTAACGGAATACCAGCCCCGGAAAAATTAAAGGAACTGGGGATTAGTTAATGACACCACATCGAAAATCTAATAACCCGTAGGGCAGAGTTCCACGGGCTTGCCCGTGGGTGAATGTGGCGATGGCGATATGAGGTGGTAGAATAGATGCGTGGAAACA
>CAZRBS010000050.1:6461-10908 GCA_964598405.1 uncultured Dehalococcoidaceae bacterium | reverse complement strand
TGGCATTTGCCCTGGGAGCAAAGGTTGTGGTAGATGTGGAGCAGTCCCTGCTGCTGCCGGGCCGAGCGGACGAACTGACGGCCTGTTCCGAGCTGGTTGCTCATGTGCCTTTCTACCGCGTTTGCCGCCAGCCCGGGATAATGGCAATACAGGTCAAGGGCTTTTCTGGCGAGTTCCGCCCGGGAGGTGGTCTTGCCCCAGGCAAAAGCGAAGGGCAGAAGCACGTTTACCGTGATGGCGGCAGCTCGGTTGCTGCCGAGAAGGGTCGGGCTGACCAGCCTGCTGCCGCAACCGAAATCAAAGTGATTTGCCCAGTACCCTCTGGCTGTTACCAGCAGCGATTTTTCTATTTCCGGGTGTTCTTCACCCGCTGCCGATGCCTCTATTCCAGGCACCAGTTCTTTCCAGAATCCTCCGTATCCATGGCGGAGTACGAGGTAGCTCATGGCTACTATACGCCGGACGGGGGAATTGTTCGGCCTCACCTTGAAAAGGTGCCAGTCATCCGCCGACATTGCCTTGTCCCGGCGGGAAGAAGCCCACAGTTGTTCTAATTTATCTATCCAGCCGTTATCGATGTTGCTTTCCTGCCGGCAGCCGGGGCGCTGTGACGGGAGCAGTCCGGCGGTCCCCAGCAGCAGGGCCTGTAGCCGCGCCAGGCATTCTTCATCTGAAGGCTGCCCCCTTACCTGGGCTTCCAGGACTGAAAAAGGAAGCCGCCGGGCCAGCTCCAGGAAGGGGAGTTTGTTCTTGGCATATCCCAGCGCGCCCATTACCCCGAGATAAAGGGACTGGTTTGCTTTATTTTGGTCCAGGTCAACCTGAAATTTGGCTGCTTTGGCCCGGAAGCGCTCTTCTCCGGCGCTGTCCAGGAGGCCGGCAACGATGTTTGCCGGCGTGTGCGCTAAAATCTGATGACAGGGCATATTCGGGGTGGCGGGCAAGCAATCGGGTTCTATTTTCTGCCGGGCGGAGCTGACAAGTTTGTGCAGCGCCAGGGTGGGGACTGTCCTTCCGTTCTGCAGTCTGGCGGCTGCCTTGGCATCGTGCCACATCACCACGTGCAGGATTACTTTGTTATAGGCCGGGTCCCGGCAGTGGCGGTGGGCCTGCCAGCCGCTTGACTTGGCGTGGATTTCCACGTCCCCTCTGCTTGTTCCCTGGCTGGTGGCAATAACGGCATCCCGCAAATCAGCCCCCCGGTCATCGTTAATTCTGCCCGGGTAAATTATTCTGACAGGCTCGCCCTCTTCGGTGGCTAAACTGGCCCCGTTCATGAGCTGGTTCTGCCAGATTTTTATGATTGATTTCTCCGTAAGATTGCCTGGCAAGTCTTTTACCGTATTCCCGGAAATACCGCTTTCTGCATGAGGTATCTTCAGGATACACGTTTACGTGTAAAATGTCAATGCTTTTTGGGCAATCTTTTTGCCGGGCCTGCCTGATATTTAAATTTAGCCTGTTCGGCAACAAGGGAAAGCAGGGTAGCCGAAGCCCCCCGGGGTCTGTACATTGCCGTTTCCCATTCACTTATGGTTTGCTGGCGCGTGCCCAGCCTGTCGGCAAGCTCGTTCTGGGTTAAACCGAGATGGCGTCTTAAAGCCTGGATGCTCTGACTGTCCCACCGCACTCGATTTGCTTGGCACCCTTTTTTCATACCTGAATCCTACACGATTTAGTGTAAGCTGTCAAAGTTGCCGGTCCCGAAGGAGCCACGTTGCCAGTGGCAGTCAATGGCGTAAATTAACGTAAAACGCTATTTGTTGGAGAATATCGGTTAAAAATAGCCTGAACAGTCATTTCAGTTGCTTAAAAAGGCTGTCAATGGATTTGCACTGAGTTGCACAGTATATTCCCCCTGCGTTATGATAGAGATGTTAGCACTCTCAGGGCGAGAGTGCTAACAAATTGAAGCCAGCGAGCGAATTTAAAGGAGGACAGAATGGCAGCTAAATTGCAGCCGCTAGCGGACAGGCTGGTGGTCGAACCTATTGAGGTGGAAGAGAAGACGAAGACGGGCATCTATTTGCCGGACACGGCAAAGGAAAAACCCCAGGAAGGGAAAGTGGTGGCCGTTGGCCCGGGCAGGATGTCCGAGGACGGAAAGCGCATCGCCATGGATATCAAGGTAGATGATGTCGTCGTCTATTCGAAGTACGGCGGTACCGAGATCAAGATCGATGGCGAAGAATTGATTATTTTGCGCGAGAGTGATGTTCTGGCCAAGAAAGTCTAGCCAAAACAGAAAGAAGAGTAAGGAGGAAATAAATGGCGAAACAGATAATCTTCGGTGAGGAAGTCAGGCATTCCCTGAAAAAGGGGATAGATGCCCTGGCTGATGCGGTTAAGGTGACCCTGGGCCCCAAGGGCCACTGCGTGGCACTGGACAAAAAGTGGGGGGCACCCTCGATAATCGATGACGGAGTGACCATTGCCAAGGACATAGAGCTTCCCGACCATTTTGAGAATATGGGAGTGCAGCTGGTTAAGGAAGCGGCCAGCAAGACCAATGATGCCTGCGGTGATGGCACCACTACCTCGACCGTTCTGGCTCACGCAATCATCAACGGCGGTTTCAAGAACGTGGCGGCTGGGGCCGAGGCACTGGCACTGAAGAGGGGCATTGAGAAGGCAACCAGCGCCATTATTGAGGAGCTGAAAAAAGCGTCCACCCCGGTGAAGGATAAAGGACAGATTGCCCAGGTGGCTACTATCACCGCCGTTGACCATGAAATCGGCAAGTTGATTGCTGAGGTAATGGACAAGGTAGGCAAAGACGGGGTGATTACGGTTGAGGAGTCCAAAGGCATAACCTATGAAACGGAATATGTGGAAGGTATGCAGTTCGACCGTGGTTACATCAGCCCTTATTTCATCACCAACCCTGACCGCATGGAGACGGTGATAGAAGACCCCTATATCCTGATCACGGACAAGAAAATCTCGGCCGTGTCCGACCTTTTACCTGCCCTGGAGAAGATACTGCAGACCTCCAAGAACCTGCTCATCGTTGCCGAGGACGTGGAAGGCGAGGCCCTGGCTACCCTGGTGGTCAACAAGCTGCGGGGTACCATCAATGTTCTGGCGGTCAAGGCACCCGGCTTTGGCGACCGGCGCAAGGCAATGCTGGAAGATATGGCAATTCTGACCGGCGGTAAGGTAATCTCGGAGGAAGTGGGGAGGAAGCTGGATTCGGTTACCGTGGAAGACCTGGGCCGGGCTCGCCGGGTAACCGCGGATAAAGATAATACCACCATTGTCGAAGGTAAGGGCTCGGACGAGGCAATAAAAGCGCGAATCAAGCAGATCAAGACCCAGATAGAGGAATCCACTTCTGATTTCGACCGCGAAAAACTTCAGGAGAGGCAGGCCAAGCTGGCAGGAGGCGTTGCCGTAATCAAGGTAGGTGCTGCCACCGAGATCGAACTCAAGGAGAAGAAACACCGGGTCGAGGACGCGCTGTCGGCAACCAGGGCTGCGGTGGAGGAAGGTATCCTGCCCGGCGGCGGTGTCGCCTTGCTCAGGTCGCTGTCGGCGCTGGACAAACTGATGGTTGATGGCGACGAGACTACCGGAGTTGAAATTGTCAAAAAGGCGGTTGAAGAACCGATTCGCTGGATTGCGGATAACGCAGGCAGAGACGGTTCGGTAATAATAGACGCGGTGAAGAAAAGCCCGCCCGGGGTTGGCTACGATGCGCAGGCTGATGACTTTGGCGATATGGTGCAAAAAGGCATCATCGACCCGACAAAAGTGGTCAGGACCGCTCTGCAAAACGCGGCCAGTGTCGCCTCCATGGTGCTGATTACGGAAGCCATGGTGACTGACATTCCCGAAAAGGAGCAGGCACCGCCGATGCCGCCAGGTGGCGGTATGGAGGGAATGTACTAATCCAGTCCTGAAGGCATCTGAAATAGCCGCGGTCTTTCTGGCTGCGGCTATTTTGTTTGATCCGGTTATAATTCCAGCAATTCGTCCAGGGGTTCATCCTGCTTCACCGGCCCAACTACGGCTAGCCGGAGTTTGTCCGCTGACAATAGCTCGCCGGCCAGGCGCCGCATCTCTTCGGCGGTGATGGCATCAATCATGGATAACACTTCATCAACGCTCAGGATGCGCCTGGTGAGAATCTCCTGGCCGCCCATCCAGCCGGTAACGCTGCGGCTATCCTCCATGCGGAGCAATAAGCGTCCTTTGGAGAATTCTTTGGCCTTGTCCAGTTCTGGTTCCGGGACAGCTTCCTTGAGCCGGGAAAGCTGCTCCAGCATCGCCCTGATAGCCAGCTTCAGGTTTCTGGGTTCCACACCGGCGGAAATGCTGAGTGCACCCGTGTCAAGGAAGTGGTCAACGCAGCTATGTATGCTGTAGGCAAGCCCCAGCTTATCGCGGATTTCGGTAAACAGGCGGCTGCTCATGCCTTCGCCGAGGATGATGTTCAGCAGGTCAA
>CAZRBS010000050.1:0-6451 GCA_964598405.1 uncultured Dehalococcoidaceae bacterium | reverse complement strand
CGGGGTGCAGAAGGGATAAGCCGGGTAATGCCAGGCATAGCTGTACCTGCTCGGTATTCCGGGTCTCAATACATACACGGCGGGCCCGGTTTTCCTCATAAGGCGGGTAACCGGCCGGAGCTTGCTGCGGGGCCCATTTCCCCAGGGCCCGGCTGATGGCGGCTGCTATCTGCGGATGCTTAACATCGCCGGCTACGGTGACCACGGTGTTGCCGGGCTGATATCGGTTTGTCAGGCAGCCGAGCAGGCTGTCTCTGGTGATGGCGGATACTGACTCTTTGCTGCCGGCGATATCACGTCCCAGTGGATGTCCCGGCCAGAGAAGCTCATCGGCGAGCATGATTACCCGCTGCGCCGGGATATCATTGCTCATATGAATTTCTTCGATTATAACCTGCCGCTCCTTTTCTATGTCCGGCGGGTCGAACCTGGAGTTCAAAAGCATATCTGACAGCACATCAAGGGCAAGGCTGAAGTGCGGCTGCGCCACCTTGCACCAGTAGATGGTCAGCTCTTTATCGGTGCCGCCGTTAAGCATGCCGCCGACGCTTTCTATAGCCGCGGAGATTTCCCTGGCCGTCGGGCGTTTTGATGTGCCCCTGAAGCAGAGGTGTTCGATAAAGTGCGAGATGCCGGACTGTGATTCATCTTCATATCTGGAGCCGGCGCCGATAAAGAAGGCGATGGAAACTGAACGGGTGTGAGGCATACTGGCGGTAATCAGGCGTAGCCCGTTTCTCAGAGTGGTCTTATGATACAAGGGACTGCTCCTTTCCGTAAGTTAGCATACACTAGCATACCACAGCATAAATTAGCATACCAATGGGATTCATAAGCCCGCGCCAGTCTGAAGTTATACGGCAGATTAGCCGGTCACCATCCGGGCGGTTTGAAATTGACTCTCTTCCGGGTGCTTGCTAACATGAAAATAAACGTTCTTTTCAGAAAGGGAGTGATATTATGGGTGATTTAATAAAGGTTGCCGTAGCTCAGACGGACCCTAAAATAGGGAGAAACGAGGAGAACCTGAACAGGATACTGCATGACACCCGGACCGCGGCTGAAAAGGGTGCCGACCTGGTGGTATTTCCGGAATGCGCCGTGCCCGGTTACGTTTTTTCCAGCCGGGAGGAAGCGCTGCCATTTGCCGAGAGCATTCCCGGTGCCAGCACCGGCAGGATGGTTTCCTGCTGCCGTGACCTGAAGGTCCATATGGTGGCCGGTCTTCTGGAGAAAGATGGCGATAAATGCTACAATGTAGCTGTATTGGTTGGCCCGGAAGGAATCATCGGGAAATACCGGAAGATTCATCTCCCGTATCTGGGGGTGGACCGCTTTATCGATGCCGGGAATGAACCTTTCCAGGTGTACCGGACACCGGTAGGCAATATCGGTGTCCACATCTGTTACGACAGCACCTTCCCGGAGAGCGCCCGCATCATGACCTTGCTCGGCGCGGATATCGTCGTCCTGCCGACCAATTTTCCCGCGGGAAGGGACAAGCTTATGGACTATATGGTCAATACCAGGTCCTTTGAGAACGGGGTTCACTATGCGGCGGCTGACCGGGTTGGCAGGGAAGGCGGAGTGGAATTTCTCGGCCGGAGCAAGATTATCCGGGCAACGGGAACCACCCTTGTCGAGGCCAGCCGTGATAGAGAGGAAATAATTTATGCCGAGGTCAGTCTGGCAGAAGCGAGGCGTAAACGCATCATCATCAAGCCGGGCGAATTTGAGATTGACCGGGTCCATGACCGCCGTCCGGAACTGTACGGCGAACTCACGAAGCCGGTAGCCTGACCAGAGAGGCCTGTTTTGACTGACAGGAAGCGCGAGGTGAAAATGTCCAAGCGACAGGATGTGCCCAGGCTTTCCCTGTTTCCCATGACTGCCGGGGTGAACCAGGAGGGCCACCTTGTGATTGGTGGCTGCGATGCGGTTTCACTGGCGGAGGAGTTCGGCACGCCTTTATATGTCTTTGACGAATTCAGCCTGCGCGGCAAGTGTGCCGAACTCAGAACGGAGTTCAGCCGGCGCTATGCCGATACCACGGTGGTTTATGCCGGGAAAGCCTTTCTGAATAAGGGGCTGGCGCTTCTCCTGAAGGAAGAGGGTCTGGGGTTGGATGCGGTCTCCGGGGGTGAGCTGAGCATTGCTCATTCAGTCGGGTTTCCCATGGAGCGGGTCTATTTCCACGGCAACAATAAATCGGCTGAGGAACTCAGGCTGGCCCTGGAATGGAAGGTCGGCCGCATCGTGGTGGACAATTTTCACGAGCTGGCCCTACTGAACGGAATAGCTCGGGAGCGGGGCGATACGCCGGATATACTGCTGCGGCTGACGCCCGGCATTGACCCCCATACCCACAAATATATTACCACCGGTGTGGTCGATAGCAAGTTTGGTTTCCTTTTAGAAAGCTGGGACGAAGCGGTATCTCAAGCCATGGCATCTTCCAACCTGAACCTGGTCGGGCTGGGTTTCCACCTGGGCTCTCTTATCTTCGAGGTGGAACCATACCAGGATGCGGTCGGAGTCGTGCTTGACTTTGCCGCGGAGGCAAAGCGGAAGTACGGGTTTGAACTCGGCGAACTGAATATCGGCGGGGGTATCGCGGTTCAGTATACCCTGGATGCGCCGGCAACGCCTGTTTCGGCTTATGCGGATAAAATAACGGCTGCGGTTACCGGCAAATGCCGTGAACTGGGACTGGGGCTGCCCCGGCTTATCATCGAGCCGGGAAGGGTGGTGGTGGGACAGGCGGGAGTGGCGCTTTACCGGGTGGGTGCGATAAAGGACATCCCCGGCGTCAGGCGTTACGTCTCCGTTGACGGCGGCATGGCGGACAATATCCGTCCCGCCCTTTATGGCGCCAGGTACGAGGCGGTGGTCGCCAACAGGGTATCGGCCGGGGCTGCCGGTAGGGTTACCGTTGCCGGCAAGTTCTGCGAGTCGGGCGACGTGCTGATTAGTGATATTGAGCTGCCCTCTGTGGCTGCCGGCGACGTGCTGGCGGTGGCTGACTGTGGGGCGTACTGCCTGTCCATGGCGAGCAATTATAACGCATCGCTCAAGCCGGCGGTGGTTCTGGTCAGGGAAGGCGGGGCACGCCTTATCCGGCGCCGGGAGACTTTTGAGGACCTGACCAGATGTGACCTGGTTTAGCTAATTTTGCTGACCTCAGTTTTTATGCGGGAGTTCTAAATGTGGCAGGTAGTCGGGCAGGATAAGACCATAACCCTTCTCCAGCACAGCCTGGAGAGGAATTCCCTGGCGCATGCTTACCTTCTGGCTGGCCCTCCTCATGTGGGCAAGATGACGCTGGCACTGAACCTGGCTCAGGCGCTGAACTGCCAGGCGGCTGAACCTCCCTGCGGTGAGTGTGCTTCCTGCCGGAAGATAGCTTCATCAAACCATGCCGATGTCCAGGTAATCACCCTGGAAACGAGGGAGAATAACGGGGCTGAAGCCAAATTGAGGACCGAAATCGGCATTGACCAGGTCAGGCAGATGCAGCATTCCGCCAGCCTGCCGCCTTTTGAGGGCAGGCACAAGATATTTATTATCGAAGGAGCCGAGCTTCTATCTATGGAGGCGGCTAACTGCCTGCTGAAGACCCTGGAGGAGCCGGCAGGCAGGATAATCTTTCTGTTGCTGACAGTAAACGATAAGCTTTTGCCGGCTACGGTGGTCTCTCGCTGCCAGAGGCTGGAGCTGACGCCGCTGCCGGCTGCGGAGATAGAGAACGCCCTTCATGGTCGCTGGGGTGTTGACATGCCAAAAGCCAAGCTCCTGTCCCGGCTTTCCCACGGCTGTCTGGGCTGGGCGCTTTCGGCTGTTTTTGATGACGCTTTGTTATCACAGCGTGCGGAGAAGGTGGATAGAGTGCTGGGAATTATCAAGGCGGATGGCGAGGAGCGTTTCGCCTATGCGAACCAGCTGGCATTTCAATTTGCTCAGGCCAGGGAACTGGTTCAGGAGGTGCTGGGTTTGTGGCTTGACTGGTGGCGCGATTTGCTGCTGGTCAAAAGCGGCTGCAGCGAGCTCGTTACCAACGCTGACCGGTTGGACACGCTGGTTGACATGGCGGAGGAC
This sequence comes from uncultured Dehalococcoidaceae bacterium, assembly GCA_964598405.1. Classification (GTDB taxonomy): domain Bacteria; phylum Chloroflexota; class Dehalococcoidia; order Dehalococcoidales; family RBG-16-60-22; genus CAZRBS01. The sequence goes on along the minus strand of CAZRBS010000050.1, from coordinate 2,356 downwards.
TATCGATTGGGTGAAATAAAGACTTTTATCGGCAGTATTCAGGCGGCTGGCGAACAGCTCAGGCTGAATGCCAATCCACGATTGGTGCTGGAAGTGCTGATGCTGGATATGCCTGGAAAGGAGGGGCGCGGTGGGGAACGCCTTACCGCGCCAGTGGTAGCAGAAAATGGCTGAGATTGTAGGCATAAGATTTAAGAAAGCGGGCAAGGTTTACTACTTTGACCCGAACGGCATTGACCTGGGGATAAATGACCAGGTGATAGTCGAGACAAGCCGCGGCCTGGAACTGGGGCGTGTGGTTATCGCCCCCAGGCAGGTGGTGGCCAGTGAGGCGACCGGCCCGCTGAAAAAGGTAAAGCGCAAGGCAGAACCGGAAGATATTGAGCGCGCCCGGGAGCTTGAGGAGAAAACGGAGGAAGCTCTGATTGAGTGCGGCAAGCTGATTGGCGAACTGCAACTGCCCATGAAGCTGATAACCGCCGAATACAACCTCGATGGCAGCCGTCTTACCTTTTTGTTCAGCGCCGAGCAGAGGGTTGATTTCCGGGAACTGGTCCGGCGGCTGACCAAGCAGTTTAAAGCACGGGTGGAACTGCGGCAGGTGGGCACCAGAGACGAAGCCAAACTGATGGGTGGTTTCGGCCGGTGCGGGCGTCCTTTGTGCTGCATGAGCTTCATAGACGAGTTTGAGCCGGTTTCGATTAAAATGGCCAAGGAGCAGGACTTGCCGCTTAACCCGATGAAGATTTCCGGCATCTGCGGGCGTTTGATGTGCTGCTTGAGCTATGAGAGCGAGCTTTACCACAGCATGAAGGAAAAACTGCCCAGGACGGGACAGCGAGTGTCAACGCCGATGGGTGAAGCTACCGTGGTTGGCAGCAACCCGCTGAAAGAGACGGTGTCGGTGGAACTGGAAAGCCAGGCTACGGTGGAGCTGCCTCTCGATGAGGTTTCTTACTGACGCGCGGAACGGATAAAGTTTTGCCCTCCAAAGTCAGGTCTTACTGGAGCAGGTATTTCTGCCATTCGTCCTTGGTCTGTCCATAGTGGAAGGGGATGAAGAAGGCGCCGTCTTGGGGGTGGGAGGCGGGGCGGATTAATCTCATTCCAGCTTCCTTCGGGGTCCTTCCTGCCTTGCGGCGGTTGCAGGGCACGCAGGCGCTGACCACGTTTTCCCAGGTATGCTGGCCACCGCGGTAGCGCGGAATGACGTGGTCCAGAGTGAGCTGCCGGGTTTCCCGGCCGCAGTACTGGCAGGTATACCGGTCGCGGTTGAAAACCTCGTAGCGGGTGAGCTTTCTTTCCCGGCGGGGTCGCTTAATCATGCAGGCGAGGCGGATTACCGAGGGGAGGGGGAAAACATCGGTGGCGGAGTGTATGAAGCCTATCCCGTTCTCCAGCATCTCTGCCTTGCCCTGATAAAGCAGTACCACGGCACGGCGTGCCCGGCAGATGTTAAGCGGTTCGTAGCTCTGGTTTAATACCAGGACGGGAAGATTTACCATCTCTGAGGCTTCTTTCTATTCACAAACTGTCCCATTTTACTGGAAAACTTCCTGCAGTGCAAGCTGTTGTCCGCCTGTAATATTAAACCTGTGCCGCTGTATTTCACAGAAATAGTGCGGAAGAGGGAAGCCGTGAGCAGTCTCCCCCTTCCGCAACGGGCTGGTGGAAGCAGGTCAGGGAAGCCCGGTATTAGCCCTTCTTTTGCAGCACCTCGGGGTTGACACAGTTGGGAGGCACTTCATCCTTCAGTCCGGCAAGGAGGTTGGTTGCTGCCATGTTGGCCATTTTTGTCCTGGTGGCGACACTGGCGCTGGCGATGTGAGGAGCAATAATGATGTTGTCCAGGGTCAGCAGGGGGTCGTCCATCGGGATTGGCTCGGGTTCGGTCACGTCCAGTCCGGCGGCGAAAATCTGCCCCGATTTGAGTGCCTGGTAGAGCGCCTTCGGGTCAACCACCGGACCGCGGGAGGTATTGACAAGGACGGCGGTAGGCTTCATGGCGGCAAATTCGGCGGTGCTTATCATGTGGCGGGTCTTCTCGGTAAGCGGCACGTGAACGGTTACGAAATCTGCCTTCGGGAGCAGTTCTTTCACGCTGGAAACGTATTCGAGACCGAACTCCTTCTCTTCCTCCGGCTTTCTCCGCATCTCGTCATAGTAGAGTACCTTCATGTTGAATCCCCGGGCACGCCTGGCTATTTCCAGCCCGATGCGCCCGCAGCCGATAATTCCGAGGGTGGCGTGGTGGATATCATGCCCGAGCAGTATCATCGGCCCCCAGGTTTTCCATTTCCCGCTCCTGGTGCATCTGTCGCCTTCGACGATGCGCCTGCCGGCGGCCATGAGAAGG
>CAZRBS010000049.1:0-11125 GCA_964598405.1 uncultured Dehalococcoidaceae bacterium | reverse complement strand
GCGGTTTCAACAAAGCTGTTCCACTGCTGACATTCGGGGCAGCGCCCCAGCCATTTCAGGCTTTCCCTGCCGCACTGCTGGCAGACGAAGACGGGCCTCATGTGGGGTCTATCTGGTTTAACCATAGATTAACTTTACCTCTTCTTGAGAGGCAAAGCAACAGCGATTTGAGGTTGAGGCAGTAGGTGATGATTACATCAACAAGCCCAGGAATATACCGGCATGCACCGAGGTAGCAATAGCTCCTGCCATATTGGGCCCCATAGCATGCATCAATAGGAAGTTCCTCGGGTTTTCCTTCTGTCCCAATTTTTGCACCACTCTGGCTGCCATAGGTACTGCTGATACCCCGGCGGCACCTATCATCGGGTTTATTTTCTCCTTTAAGAAGAGGTTGACAATTTGAGCTCCCCATAGCCCTCCAGCAGTAGAGAAGGCAAAGGCCACCGCTGCCAGTCCGATGACGGCCATGGTTTGGGGTCTCAGGAATACCTCGGCGGGCATTAGTGCCCCTACCGTAATTCCGAGGAGGAAGGTGAGAGCATCTATAAATGGACCCCCAGCCGTCTGGAACAGCCTGTCGGTAACCCCGCTGGCCCTGAGCAGGTTACCGAACATAAACATACCAATCAGGGGCACTGATTTAGGGACGAGCAGAGCGCAGGCGATGAATATCACCAGCGGGAACATTACCATCTCCAGTCTGGACACCTCGCGCATCTGTGGCTTCATAAATATCGCGCGTTGCTTCTTGGTGGTCAAAAGCTTTATTATCGGTGGTTGAAGAATAGGCACCAGAGCCATATAGGAGTAAGCCACCACTACAATGGGGCCGAGAAGCTGGGGAGCCAGTGTGGTAGTAATGTAAACCGTGGGCGGCCCATCAGAACCACCAATGATACCAACACAGACTGCCTCATTTATTGTGAACCACCCGGAAAGGTAAGCAATGAGGAAGGCAACGGAAATACCTAGCTGCGCCGTGCCGCCGAAGATAATGGATAGGGGGCGGGCGATAGTGGGGGTGAAATCGGTCATGGCTCCGACTCCAAGAAAGATGAGCAGGACAATTACCTCCGTCTCAATCCCGTAGGTGTAAAGCACATTCAGTAAGCCTAGTTCCCCGGCTGCTATAGCTCTTATTGTCTCGCCTATTGTACCTGCCTCTTTCGGGAAGCCGTCAGGGGTAAATATCATCAAGCCGCCAAGTGGCAGGTTGACCGCAAAGATGCCAAAGCCTATGGGGACTAATAAAACGGGCTCCATCTTCTTGGCAATGCCCAAGTAGATAAGAAGCCCCCCGATCAGAAACATTAAGACATTGCCCCAGGTCAACGCCCCGAAAGCAGTTTCATAGAGACCAAACATCTATTCAGCCTTTACCAGAACTCTCTTTGCTCTGCATCGCAGGTTTTGTAGTTTTTCGTATTATTAGCCCCATTACCCAGGCTATCAACCAGGCGATAGCGCAGACGAGTACCGTCACGCCCCAGGTATCCACAGCAATCTGCCGTACCAAACGCCAATCTACAAAACTCCAGTCTACCATCTCACCCTCTCTCAGATATCCCTTATCTAGAGGAAGCCTCACACCAGGTGTCTAACCCGGTGGCGGAGAACAAGCCCTGAACATCAGCTTCAATACTCGATGATAGCGACTATATCACCGGGTTTAACCGTCTGGTCGGCGGCAACGCCGACTTTGGTGATGGTGCCGCCTACCGGAGCCAGTATCGGGTTCTCCATCTTCATTGACTCGAGCAGGCAAATTGTGTCTCCCTCTTTAATTACATCTCCCTCTTTGACATCCACGCTGATAATCTTGCCCGTTATGGGGACCTCTACCTTTTCTTGTGCCAACTTCAGGTTCCTTTCTTCGCGCTTCCATTTCTTGGCTCGGCGGTTCTGGCGTATGAAAAAGGCGGCTGGCTGCCACTTCTAATTACCACCGCCCTTTATCTGACAAAACATCGGGTCTGTCTCTCGCTCAGGATAAATTACGTATCATCTCCCATCAGGGCACCGATAGGAGCCGGATGAACGGTAATCTCTTCACCTTGAAGGTCAACGACGACGGTGTCCCCCCTCTGAAATTTGCCGCGGAGCAAATCTTCGGAAAGTTTGTCCTCGACCATATCCTGAATCACCCGGCGTAGCGGACGGGCGCCGAAGACTTCATCATAACCTTTTTCGCCCAAGAAGTCCTTGACGGCATCGGTTACCTCCAGCTTTACGCCCTTTTCCTCCAGCTGCTGGGTTACCGATGCCAGCATCAGGTCAACAATTTTTCGTATCTGTTCCTTGGTCAGGGAGTGGAAGACCACCACGCCATCGACCCGGTTGAGAAACTCGGGGCGGAAGGTCTTTTTAAGCTCGTTGAGCAGGTTCTCCTTCATCTTCTCGTAGGCCTGTTCCTGTGTCTTGGCTTCATTGCTGCGTGATGTGAAGCCGAGGGAGGTGCCCTTTCGGACAAGCTCTGCCCCCACGTTGCTGGTCATGACAATAATGCTGTTGCGGAAGTCAACCCGGCGTCCTTTGGCATCGGTCAGGTGCCCGTCATCAAATATCTGGAGCAGCAAATTAAACACGTCCGGATGAGCCTTCTCAATTTCATCAAGGAGTATGCAGCAGTATGACTTGCGTCTCACTGCCTCCGTCAGCTGCCCGCCTTCTTCGTAGCCCACATAGCCCGGCGGCGCTCCGACCAGGCGGGATACGGCAAATTTTTCCATAAACTCGGACATGTCAAGCCGGATGAGGGTATCCTCACTGCCAAACATAAACTCAGCCAGAGCACGGACAAGCTCGGTCTTACCGACGCCGGTGGGGCCGAGAAAGATGAAGTTGCCTATCGGTCTCCGCGGGTCCTTCAAACCGGCCCGGGCCCGCCTTATCGCCTTGGCGATGGTATTAATCGCCTCGTCCTGCCCGATGATGCGCTGGTGTATCACCTCTTCCATGTTGAGCAGGCGGCTGGTTTCATCGCCGGCTAACTGCACCACCGGAATGCTCGTCCACATGCTGACCACTTCGGCGATGTCTTCCGTATTCACCACCGGATTCTCCTGCTTCCGCTCAGCCCGCCACTCTTCTTCCAGTTTCCTTACCTTCTCCTCAATTTGTATCTCCTGCTCGCGCAACTCGCTGGCAAAATCGTACTGCTGGGTGGCCAGAGCGGCATCCTTATCCTTGCGCACGCTGTCAGCCTGCTGCTTGGCTTCTTTCAGGGTGATGGGCATGGTATGGTACTTGATTCTTACCCTTGAGGCTGCCTCGTCAATCAGGTCAATGGCTTTGTCCGGAAGATAGCGGTCCGGTATATATCTGGCGGCCAGTTTTGCCGCCGAATCCAGTGCCTCGTCGTCTATTGTCAGGTGGTGATGTTCTTCATAGCGCTCTTTAATCCCGCGCAGGATAGCCAGGGTTTCTTCCGCGGACGATTCTTCAACCAGCACCGGCTGGAAGCGGCGCTCCAGTGCCGCATCCCGTTCCACGTACTTGCGGTAGTCATCCAGGGTGGTCGCACCAATGCACTGCAGTTCTCCCCGGGAGAGCGACGGCTTGAGAATATTGGCGGCGTCAACCGCTCCTTCAGCGGCACCCGCCCCGACCATGGTGTGGAACTCATCAATAAAGAGCACGCAATTTCCGGCGGTCTTTATCTCTTCGATAACTTTCTTTACCCGTTCCTCAAACTCTCCCCGGTATTTCGTCCCGGCGACCAGCGAGCCCATGTCCAGCGCTACGATTCGCTTTTCTTCCAGCGTCTCCGGAACATCGCCGGCGATGACGCGGTGGGCCAGGCCTTCCACAATGGCGGTCTTGCCCACGCCCGGTTCGCCGATGAGGGCCGGGTTATTCTTCGTCCGGCGGCTGAGAATCTGGATTACCCGCTCAATCTCTTTCTCCCGTCCGATAACCGGGTCCAGCTTGCCCTCTCTGGCTTTAGCCGTAAGGTCAATGCCCAGCTGGTCTAAAGCCGGGGTGCGGCTTGTGGTGCGCCCGAGCCTGGCCCTGCTGGGTATGCCCTGACTGAGGACCTGGTTGATTTCGGTTCGGGTTCTTTCCAGGTTGACCCCGAGGCTATCCAGCACGCCAGCGGCGACACCTTCTCCTTCGCGCAACAGTCCTAATAGAAGATGTTCGGTTCCAATATAACTGTGGCCGAGCTGACGCGCCTCATCTATTGCCAGCTCGATGACCCGCTTTGCTCTGGGGGTCAGTCCGGTTTCGCCGCTGTTGGGTTTCTCGCCGCGTCCACTGATAAATTCCACGGCGGAGCGCACTTTGCTCAGACTTACCCCGAGGTTGGTAAGAACCTTGGCGGCCACTCCTTCTTCCTCGCGCGCCAGGCCAAGCAGGATATGCTCGGTACCGATGTAGCTGTGATTAAGCTGCTGCGCCTCTTCCTGGGCTATGGTGAGAACCCTGCGGGCTCTCTCTGAGAATTTTTCAAATCTGCTGGCCATTTTTCTCCCGGAATTACCGAGTCTGTCATTACTGTCTAATTATAGTATAAAGCAGCCGAGGAGAAAGGTCAAAAACCTCCTGGCAATGGCATATTTTCCACAAGGGGTTGCCCCCTCAGTATCGTCTGCGCTGGGGCGTTTCACTTCCGTGTTCGGGATGGGAACGGGTGGTTCCGCCCCGCTCTAACCACCAGGAGGTTTTATTCTTAAAGTTTTGACCGGTGAGCGGTTCTGAAGACGGATATTATAATAGCACAGCTCGGTTAAAATTACAACCGGAGCGTTGCCTCGTTATTTTAGCATACATTTTGCCGGAAATAAATAGCCTGGAGGGGAGCAAATAAGGGCGGCTGAGAATAAGTATCGGCGGCAGAGTGGGGTAAAGGCGGCCTTTCTCTTGACAAGGGTCGAGACAAGTGATAGCTTATGGAGAGAAATTTTGAATAAACCCCCGTTCCCTGCCACGCTGCTTCTTGATTTTTGCCAGCGGTGAACAAGCCCGAAAATGGCTTTATTAAAATTAATTATCTGAGGTGATAATGGTGAATATGGAACTCGTTCACATTGGGTTCGGGAACATACTGGTCATGAACCGCGTTATTGCCATGGCTTCACCGAATTCAGCACCCACCAAGCGCACCATCCAGGAAGGCAAGAGCAAGGGGCTGCTAATTGATATGACCAATGGCAGACGAACCAAAGTGGTCATCTTTACTGATAGCGGGCACGTTATTCTGGCAGCTCTTGCTCCGGAAACTATCGCTGGCAGGCTCCAGACAGGTCGGTCGACCTCAGGACTGAAGCTAGAGCCAGGCGACGAAAAAGATGAGCCATAAAAGTGGGCCTTCGCTCAATTTACCCCAGAGGGCGTTATTCATTGTTCTTTCTGGCCCCTCCGGTGTAGGCAAGGACGCCGTTTTAAGCCGCATGCAGGACTTGAAGTATCCTCTTGAATATATTACCACGGTGACCACCCGCCCCCGGCGGAGGATTGAGAGCGGTAATGTACATTACCGCTTTGTTTCAACCGGGAAATTCCGGGAAATGGTCCAGCGCAATGAATTGCTGGAGTGGGCGGAAGTCTACGGTAACTGGTACGGGGTCCCCAGAGGTCCGGTCAAGCGGGCACTGGATGGGGGAAGGGATACAATGGTCAAGGTTGACATTCAGGGAGCGGCTACCTTGAAAAAAATCCTGCCACAGGCGGTTTTTATCTTCCTGATGCCGCCAACGATGGAAGAGCTCATGTTCCGGCTGAAGCAACGCCATACTGAATCATCTTTTGACCTGGCCTTACGCACCCGGACTGCGGAAAAGGAGATAAAGCAGCTACCCTTTTTCGACTATGTCGTATTCAGCCGGCGGGACGAAATCGACCGGGCAGTATCTGATATTGCCGCCATTATCACTGCCGAGAAGTGCCGGGTAGCGCCGCGGGAAGTCACTTTATAAACCTAGAAGATTAGCTGGAGCAGCCAGGCAAAGAAATAGCCCAGCACGCCGCAGATGGGGAAAGTCAGTACCCAGGCAGCCACGATGTTGCCGGCAATGCCCCAGCGCACCGCCGAAAACCTTCTGGTAGCACCCACTCCCATAATCGCCGAGCTTATGCAGTGGGTGGTACTGACCGGAATACCCAGCTGGGAGGCGGTTTCAATTACGGCGGCTGCGGAAGCCTGGGCCGTAAAGCCGTGCACCGGTCTGAGGGTGGTAACCTTCATGCCCAGCGTTTTGATGACCCGCCGCCCGCCGATTGCCATGCCCGAACTGATGGACAGAGCCGGAACGACGATTACCCACCATAGGTCCGGGTCAAATATGGAAAGGCGTTCCCACAGTCCGGGATCCTGGTATAAAGCAACCAGTGCCATGGTAATGACGCCTATGGGCATCTGACCATCGTTCTTTCCGTGGGCATAAGCCGTAAAAGCTGCCGATAAAAGCTGTAGCCTGCTGAAAAGCCTCCGCATCTTGTCGGGGGCACTTCGCTGTAATGCCCAGTATAAGGCGACCATGATGGCAAACCCGCCGACAAAGCCGAGCAAGGGCGCTGTAATCACGGCGGTCAGAACCCTTCCCATGACGTTCCAGACCACAGCCTCGGTGCCGGCCACCGCTATGCCCGCCGCCGCCAGTCCGGCGACGAATCCGTGTGTCAGGCTCACCGGCAGCCCGTAGTAGGTAGCCAGGGCGGTCCAGATGATAACCGCAGCCAGACCGGCAATCGCGGTAAGGAGTGATATTGACTCCGGGGTTAAGATACCTTTGCCGATGGTCCTGGCGACCTCGAGGCCGGTAGCCGCTCCGGCAAAATTAAAAATCGCCGCCAGTATGACGGCGTTCCTGGGGAAAGGGCACGGGTACCAATCGTGGTAGCGATGGCGTTGGCGGCATCATTCAGGCCGTTGGTGAACCCAAACCCGACGGCCATCAATATAATCAGAAGCAAGGGCCAGAAGGAGACATCAGGCATGCTTGAGCGCTACCCCTTCAAGGACGTTGGCCACATCCTCACACCTGTCAGTGGCGCTCTCCATATGCTCGTAAATCTCGCGCCATTTAATAATCTGTGGAACTTCCACTCCGTTCTCGAAAAGCTCGCCGATGGCGGCGCGGAAGACCCTGTCCGCCATGTTTTCCAGACGGTTAATCTCCACGCATTTTCCCAGAATCTTCTTTAGTTCGGTGTGGCGGCGCAAGCCGCAGATTGCCTTTTCCACCTCGGTTGTCGCTTCTACGAGGATACTGGCCAGTTCTTTGGCCCTCCCGGTGGGGCGGTCTATCTTGTAGATGAACATGGCGTCCGCTGTGGAATGAATAAAGTCGGTCACATCATCCATGGTATGAGCCAGCTGGGCAATGTCCTCTCTGTCAAATGGAGGAACAAAAGTGCGGTGCAGCTGCGCTATTATCTGGTGGGTAATGCTGTCTCCTTCATGCTCCAGTTCGGTAATTTCCGCCACCCTCCCCTCGAGGCATTCCCAGGTGTCAATCATATCCTTCAGTACCTGGGAAATCTTTACCATGTTGCGGGCACTCTGTTCAAAAAGGTCAAAAAACTTGGTCGACCTGGGGATAAGCGAAAATTTAACCATACTTGATTCTCCTCTGCCAGTAGCAGGCATGTTTTACTGCTGAAGGGCGGCAAATCTGCGGCTTAAATGTGGAATGGTTGAACGTGAAAAAGCGGGAGGCGGAAAGGGTACCGGGGCCGGAAGTTCTTTCCGCATGTTCACACATAGAAGAGGGGAGCTCCTATGCCGATGCTAAGTATATGAAACATCACCTATTCTTCAGTATAGGGGGGACATAGTCCATTGTCAAGGGAGTGTGGTAGTGGGTCAATTTGACTTGAATATGATAGAATAGTAGAACAATGGCTAGAAGAGAATGGATTGGGCTAATAATCCTAGCCTTATTAATAGGGTTAGGGGTTGGTTACTATGTATTAACACCGACCTTATCAACGCTTGCACAGTATAAGTATGACGTTTTAGTAGATACACTTGTAATTGTACTCACTGTCTCAGCTGTCGTAATCGCAGTCGTAGGGTATTTATTATATTTGTTATTATCTGAACGATTGAAAGAAGAGGCTAGAGATGCAGCACGTGAGCAGTCAACGAAGGAAACGGTAACATCTTTTATACACATTGGGTTTGTTTTCTGGCTTAGTTTTGATAATACTGGGCAAACTGAAAAAGAGTTAATAGAATCTTCGATAGGGATAACAGAAAGAGCATTACTCTTTTTTAATCAATTGTCGAAGGATTATACAAAATCTAGCGATGGGGATAAGATGCTTTGTAAAATAAATAATAACCTAGCTTATTATTACGGAATTTTACAAAAACCCGAACACAGAGAGCTTGCTCACGAATATGCGGGATATATAAAAGCTAGAATGTCTAGATATCCAGAAGAAAGAACAAATTGGCAAGATACATATGATTTTGTATATAGACAGTATCCCTAACTACTTGCAGGGAATATCTGGTTCGGTAGGCTTATAATAAATAATCTTTGTCATCTTGGTCTCTCCCTCCATCACCACATCTATATAATAGTTTAACATATCTAGCTTGTTTGTCAAGAACTAGCCAGCATAACAATTTCCTCAACAGTCCAGATATGAGTGCTTACTCCTGCTGCCATGGCTGGCGTAATCCGGGGTCTACGCGGAGTTATTCTGCCCGCCCTTTTTGGGGCAGCATAGCAGCCTTGCGTCTTAAGGGGAATTTTCCGGCAGTGTCGGAGTGCTATTCCTCCGCCGGCTCCTCCGGCTTTGTCTGCTTTTTCCACCAGGCTTTGAGCCGGCTGATTACCTGCTTCTCATATCCTTGGTCGCTGGGGGTATAATATTTGTTGCCCTGGAGGGGATCCGGCAGGTTTTGCTGCTCCACGAAGTGGTCGGGATAGTCGTGGGCATATTTGTAGCCTTCACCGTAACCCGTGTTTTGCATCAGCGGCGTTACCGGATTGCGGAGGTGGAGGGGTACCGCCCCGCTGGGCCCCTTTTTAATCTCTTCCTGAGCCCGGGAGTAGGCTTCATACAGGGAATTGCTCTTTGGAGCGGTAGCCAGGTAGACGGCGGCTTCTGCCAGAGCCAGGTTACCCTCGGGCATGCCGATGAAGTGGACCGCCTGCTGTGCTGCCATGGCTATCACCAGTGCCTGCGGGTCAGCCATGCCCACATCCTCGGAGGCGAAGCGTACCAGGCGGCGGGCAATATATAGCGGGTCTTCCCCGGCTTCCAGCATCCTTGCCAGCCAGTAAAGCGAAGCATCCGGGTCCGAGCCGCGCATTGATTTGTGCAGGGCGGAAATGAGGTCATAATGCTGGTCTCCGCTTTTATCGTGGGGCAGGGCCCGGTGCTGGAGGGTATCTTCGATGGTTGGCAGCGTGACATAGCGTTTCCCGTCGGCATCGGGCGGGGTGCTCTGGGCGGCTATCTCCAGTGTATTGAGGGCAACGCGGGCGTCGTTATTGGACAGAGTGATGAGGTGTCCCAGAGCTTCAGGAGCTATCTCCACATTGAGCATGCCAATACCGCGCAGGCTGTCTTTCAGCGCTCTGGTGATTATTACCTGAATTTCTTCCTCGGTGAGGGGTTTCAGGGGCAGGACCCGGCTGCGGGAAAGGAGGGGGGAGGTGACCTCGAAGGAGGGGTTTTCGGTGGTGGCGCCGATAAGGGTGATGGTGCCGTCTTCGACGAAAGGCAGGACCGCATCCTGCTGCGTTTTGTTGAAGCGGTGAATTTCGTCGATGAACAGGATGGTTCTCTGCAACTGCATCTGGCGGCGCCCTTTAGCCTCTTCTATTATCCGGCGCAGGTCGGCGACACTGGCACTGACGGCGCTGACCGGGCTGAAGTGAGCGCCGGTAATGTTGGCGATGATGTAAGCCAGGGTTGTTTTACCGCAGCCCGGAGGACCCCAGAGAATCATTGACGGTATGCGCCCGCTTTCAATGGCTTTTCTCAGCACACGCCCGGGGCCGATGAGGTGCTGCTGCCCGACAAAGGTATGGAGGCTGGTGGGTCTCATGCGGGTGGCGAGAGGTGCCTCCTGGAGCCTTTGCTCTTCGGCTTGCTGCTCAAACATGTCCATGTTCATGGCACACCTTCTTTAGTTCTTTAGCTTAACATAAAGCCTTCACTTCCACAAGGTTTTTATCTACCTCACCCCCTGTGTCTCCTCTCCTTAATTAAATCCCTCTCGCTCTCCCTTTAAGAAAGGGAGAAGTTCTCCCCCTTTACAAAAGGGGGACTCAGGGGGATTTCCCCCAGGGGCTTCGCCCCTCTGAGACTTCCCTTTTTTATTTACCTTCCCAGGCTGGCATTTTTGCTATGTGCGCTTTTACTGCCTTCTCCGCGGTTTCATTGTCCATTTTCTGGAACATCATCATGAAGTTGACCATGCTCCTGAACACTTCTACATAGCTTTTCAGGCTGCCGTCCCGGTCGGCACAGTGCACGCAGTAGATGTTTTCCGGGTTTTCCCCGCCGAAATCTTCCGGGTTGTTCATGGGCATGCCGCAGCTCAGGCAGGTTCTGGCTGTCCCGGAAACCTGATTGAAGGTCAGCCTGTATCCGTTAACGTCTTCCACGGCGAAGTCCCTGATGCCGTAAGGCTCGTCTTTTATCCCGGCGACAATCTTGACGCCCCGCCCTTTTAATTCTTCGTAGTAGTCATCAATGTCCCCGTCAATTTGCAGGTACAGGTTTACGCCCACACCCAGCTTTTCCTCACCGCCGATGCCGATATTCTTCGCCGGAGTGAACATCAGCACCATCCCGTCTTTGGAAAGGTCAGCGTACTCGGGGTTATCGACATCGGGAAAGGTCATCCCCAGCTTGAAGCCGAGCGAGTTCTGGTAGAACTCAATTGTTTCCTTCATATCCCTTACCGCCAGCGTGGGAGAAATATAGCCCATTTGGTGTCCTCCCCTTTACTTATACCTTTTCACCTCAAATCTATACAGCTTTACCGGCTCATCGGGAGCTATTCCCGCCTTCTGGCAGCAGATATCAATCTGATAGTCAGCCGTGTCCACTCCCTCAAGGTCGGGCAGGAGCAGGCCCCGCCTGAAGCCACATTCCACGATGACGCCGTACCTTTTCGGGTCGAGCTGACTTTTATCTTTTGCCGGCTCGG
>CAZRBS010000048.1:0-11313 GCA_964598405.1 uncultured Dehalococcoidaceae bacterium | reverse complement strand
GTTACTCCAGATAGACAGATGCTTGAGTCAGCGCTGGCGGCTGACCTGAAAGCAGGTAGATACCCACGGGCAAGCCCGTGGCACTTCATAACTCAAGCTTCGCTTGACCTGAATCCTGGCGTCCCTGGTACTCAATGTACTTCAGTATCTTCTCCTCGTCTATACCGACTGTGGATACAAAATACCCCGGTGACCAGACAATATTCTCTTTCCAATACCTGTTTTTAAGCCACTCAAACTTTTTCCGCAATTCACTACCAGTCATCCCTTTCATTTTTCCGATGACCGTGCTCACCGCATACTTCGGTGGAATTATCATCACCATGTGTATATGGTCAGGCTGGATGTTGCACTTGATTATCTCACAACCTGGCAACTGCTCCATAACCTTCGGAAAAAGTTTTACCAGATATCCTTTCACGCCAGGATTCAGGATGCGATGGCGATATTTCGGTATCCAGACTATGTGGTATTCCGTCCGGTATGCTGTATGTCCGGATAACCGAATATCCATGCATCTATTCTACCACCTCATATCGCCATCGCTACATTCACCCACGGGTAAACCCGTGGAACTCTGCCCTTCGGGTTAGGTAGATTAAATTCAAATACATCGCATATTTCAACGGTCCGCCGTTATTTAATGTCTGCATGCGTCGACACGCGTGATTATTCTACCATTGACTGGGTACGGCCTTTTTCTCTATAATCAACCCTGAAAGGAGGCAAGCGGCTTCCACCTTTTATCAACCCTGCTTTACACGCAGGGGGTCAGAGGTTCAAGTCCTCTACCGCCCACCAGACGGAACATTTACCGGGTACCGCCTCGCTGATTCCTGTCCGGTAATAAGAACTCATGGCGGGCAGAGTATTCCGGTTTATTTTATTTGCTTTGCTCTGGCAGCCGGACAGCTGGTTGCCGGTACCACAGTTGAAGCAATAGTAAGGAGAGATGGTTCATGGACCTGAGGCTGATGCTGGAGAAGACAGCCAAAAAGTACCCAGAAAAGACGGCGATTGTTTCCGGTGAACGCAGGGTAACCTACGCTGAACTGGAAGAGGTTTCAAACAGGGTAGCCAACGCCCTGATGGGCATGGGGCTCGGGAAAGGCGACCGGGTAGCAATGCTGGCCGCCAACAGTCCAGAATTTGTCGCTGTCTACTTCGGGGCAATCAAAGCTGGCGGCATCGCCGTCCCCCTGGATGTCAGATATAAGATTGACGAACTATCCTTCATGTTTCATAACTGCCGGCCAAAAGTCCTGGCGGCGGAAAGCCTTCTCCTGGAGCCACTGGTTCCAGCCTTGCCCGGCTTTAACTCCATCGAGCATATTATAGACCTGGAAGCCAGAGGCAGAGGTCATTTCCCGAGCTACCGGGAGATGATAGATGCCGGCTCACCGCAGAAGGTCGCCGCAGCAGTGGAGCCGGATGATATCGCCACCGTCTCTTACGCCGGGGGGCCGACCAACCATCCCCGGGGAGCCGCGCTCTCACACCGGAGCCTGGTCACCGAGGCAATCGCCGCCGGGAAAGGATTCCGGCAGACCGATAAAGACATAATCATGCTGTTTGCCCTGCCCATGTACCACATGTTCGGCCTCGCTTCGGTACTGCTCAATTCCGTCTATCATGGCAGCACCGTGGTAATAGTGCCGGGAACGGGGAGGTCTATCAGCAGTCTTCTGGAGGCTATCGAGAGGGAAAAAGGCACAATCTGGCTGGGAGTGCCCTATATCTATACCCTGGCGGTTAATATAGCCAGGCGAGAAGGGATAAAGAACGACCTGAGTTCTCTGCGCCTGTGCGCCAGCGGCGGCGCAACCTTGCCGGTTGAACTCATCCGGCAGTTCAAGCAGTATTACGGCTTCACCATTGCCGATGTCTGGGGCCTTACGGAGTCGGTATCCCACATTACCTGCCAGCCGCTGGATGGCACGGCCAAACTCGGCGCATCAGGACAAGCCCTGCCCGGCTGGGAGCTAAAAGCGGTGGATGATGATGGTAACGAGCTTCCCCCGAACCAGACGGGAGAAATAGTCGCCAGAGGGCCGATGATGAAGGAATATTATAACAACCCTCAGGATACGGCTGAGATGATAAAGGACGGCTGGCTTTATACCGGTGATATTGGCAGAGTTGATGAAGATGGCTATCTATTCCTCTCCGGCATGAAGAAGAACATGATTATCCTGAAGGGGCAAAACATCTTTCCCAGCGACATTGAAGAGGTGCTGTCCGCACACCCCAAAGTATCCAGAGCCGTGGTAATCGGCATCCCGGATAAGCTGCGGGGGGAAACGGTTGGCGCGGCTATCAGCTTAAAGGAGGGGGAGACGGTCACCGAACAGGAAATCAGGCATTTCTGTCAGGAACGCGTGGCTGACTACAAGGCGCCCAAGCACATTGTATTTACCGATTCTCTCCCCGATACGACCATTTATAGCCACAAGGAAAGTCTGCGAAAACAACTGTTACCCCTATTTTCCCCGGGACCTCCCTCCGGTCAGGAGAAGCGGTAATAACCGCTCCCGGACTCCCGGGCAGGTTGGAAAGCAGCCGGAGCCGTCCCGTCCGGCTTTCACCCTCCAGAATAGCCCGGGCTGCCCCGCCGGCAATCGCCCCAGCCACGAATTCCACGGGCAAAAATAGCCGCAATGTGCTTCCCGGCGTGGTAGAATAGCACTGAGGTAAACTTCATGGAACAACTGGACCCGTTTGTCACCATTGCCCTTCTGCTGTTCGCGGCACTGGTGGGGGGAATGATAGCCCACAGGCTGAGGCAACCGGTAATACTGGGCTACCTGCTTATCGGCGTAGCCCTCGGGCCTCATGCCCTGGGCCTGGTCAGCGACCTGGAGTTAATCGAGGCTGCGGCTACCATCGGGGTTGCCCTGCTGATGTTCACCCTGGGGCTGGAGACTTCCAGAGCCCAGTTAAGGGAGGTCGGCAGGGTGGGACTTTTCGGCGGTATTATCCAGATTGTGGCCACCTTCGCCCTGGGGCTAATCGCGGGCACCACCCTACTGCACTGGTCCCTGATGCAGGCTGCCCTGTTCGGGTTGATTATCTCCCTCAGCAGCACCGCGGTATGCCTGAAAATACTGATGGAGCGCGGGGAACTCAATGCGGTTCAGGGGCGGATAATGCTCGCCATCCTCATCATGCAGGACATCAGTGTGGTAGCGATGATGGTGATTTTGCCCCTTATGGGCGGCATAACCGAAAATTTGCCCGTCGCCATAGCAATGGCGATAGGAAAAGCAGTCCTCTTCATCGGGATAGCTATTGCTGCGGGCCGCTGGGTGCTTCCCTGGATTATGGGCAGGGTTGGCGGAATCCGGGCCCGGGAACTGTTCCTTCTCACCGTTCTGGTCCTGTGCCTGGGTGCCGCCATCGGCACCCACATCTTCGGCCTGTCCATAGTGTTTGGCGCTTTCCTGGTTGGCATAGTGCTGCGCGAAACCAGGTTCGCACATCAGGCCCTGGCCGAGATTACCCCCCTGCGAGATATCTTTGCCACTCTCTTCTTCGTTTCCCTGGGCATGCTGTTAAATCCCGCTTTTCTGATTGATAACTGGGCTTCAATAGCACTGATAATGGCACTCATCATTTTCATAAAAATGGCGGTTGTTTTCGGGGTCGTCCGTTCTTTTGGTTACAGCAGCAGGATAGCCCTCCTAACCGGCGCCGGACTCTTTCAGATTGGCGAGTTCGGCTTCATACTTGCCCAGGGGGGAATCAATATAGGCATCATCTCGGAGCGCATCTATTCCGTAATTCTGGCCAGCGCCATCATCACCATGCTGCTGACCCCCGTTTTTATCAGCCTCACCCACCGGTTATACCCGAAACTGGCCTGGAGAGCCGGAGGCGGGAAACGGCCTAAAAGAGAGGCTCTGCCTTCCGCCGCACAGGCGCAACCAGAAGCCCCCACCCGGGTAGTGGTCGCCGGTTATGGAAGGGTCGGGCAAAACGTCGCCCGGGGCCTGCAGGATGCCGGCATCCCCTATCTGGTCATTGATATTGACCCCGGGCGCATCTCTGAAGCAAAGAGCAGCGATAGGCCACGCATCTACGGAGACGCCTCCAATCCTCATGTTCTGGCCAAGGCGAACCTGCCCAATGCGAGAGCACTGGTGGTGACTTTCCCCGACCCCATGGCCGTCGTGGCTACGGTGAAAGCCGCCCTGGAGATTAATCCCAGGCTCAAGCTTGTTGCCAGGGTCCACCGAACCCGGGAAGCGGAACTGCTCAGGTCCCTGGGAGTAACAGACCTGATAAGCCCGGAATACGAAGCCAGCCTGGAATTCATGCGGAGAATACTGGCCGCCTCGGGCTGGAAGAAAGCTGACATCAGGCAGGCTCCGCCCTTCGTGCAGCCAGAACAGGACTTAATCCAGTTCACCGACGAGGACGAAAATTACTAGCTAAATGTTCTGGTCGGCAGCACAAACCTGCAAGTTTATCTTGCTAGCATGCTATAATCCTGTAACACCGGCCGCTTGCTCAGGACTGCCTGTGCTATAATAAGATGGGATATTTAAGGGAGTGACTGCCGAAGAAGCAAGCCGATGAAACTGAAAGCCTGGTTTTTTGAGACGCGCCCACAGTTCCTGCTCCTCTCCGTTGTGCTGGCCTTCCTGGGCACCGCAATCGCCTGGTATGAGGGCTATTTTCACCCGGGACACGCGCTGCTCGCCGGCATCGGCCTGGTGCTCGCCCATATCAGCGTGAACACGCTCAACGATTACTTCGACTACCGGAGCGGCATAGACCTGGCAACAAGGCGGACGCCGTTCAGCGGGGGCAGCGGCATTCTCCCCGCCAGACTCCTCAAGCCGGGACAGGTGCTCTGGCTCGGTCTGGGCTCCCTGCTGCTGGCAGTGCCCATCGGCATTTACTTCATCCTGGCAATCGGGTGGCAGCTACTGCCGCTGCTCCTGGTAGCCGCCGTATTCATCCTGGTTTACAGTCCCCTTATCCTCAAGCAGCCCTGGCCCGAGTGGGTAGCCGGAGCCGGTCTGGGAGCACTCCCCATACTGGGGATGTACTTTGTGCAGGCGGGCGCCTATAATTCTTCGGCGGTGATTGCCTCTATCCCTCCCGCCTTCCTGGTGCACAACCTGCTGCTGCTCAACGAATTTCCCGATGCCGAGGCTGACAGCCAGGCAAAACGGAAGACACTGCCCATCACCATCAGCAAGGACGGGGCGGCCATCTTCTATACCGTGGTAGCCCTTGCCGTGTATATCTGGATAGCGGGCTGGGTGATAGCCCGGGTGATGCCGGTCTGGACGTTGCTCGCCCTGCTGACCCTGCCACTCACCATCAAAGCCATTGCAGGGGCACGCCACCACGATGATGCGTCAAAGCTAATGCCAGCCCTGACAGCCAATGTTATGGCGGTACTTCTAACGCAGCTCCTGATGGGAATTGGCTATATTTTAGCCCGGGCCTTTTAACGTCATATGAAGGATGCCTATTTTCACAAGCAGCCCAAACCGCTGCACCAGATGTTCGTCTCGGTGCCGCCGCGGTATGACCTGGTGAACCATGCCATTACCCTGGGGCTGGACAGCAAATGGCGGCGGCTGGCGGCACGGACCTGCCTGGAAGGAAAACCGCACCGCGTCCTTGATCTGGGGTGCGGCACGGGTGACCTGACCATCACCCTGGCGCGGCTTTCTGGAGAGGACGTGGAAGTAAGCGGGCTGGACTACAGCCCGCCCATGCTGAAGTTGGCACGGGCAAAGGCGAGGCGAGCGGGGGTAAGCAACAGGGTGAAGTTTATTCACGGCGAAGCCACCAGCCTGCCCTTTGCCGACGGCTACTTCGACTGTGTGGGCATATCTTTTGCCTTCCGCAACCTGACCTACAAAAACCCGCTGCGGCAGGCCCATCTCATCGAGGTACTGAGGGTGTTAAGACAGGGAAGCCGGTACATCATCGTGGAGTCAAGCCAGCCGGAAAGCCGGGCCGTCAGAGCACTCTTCCATCTTTACCTGCGGGCTTTCGTAGCACCGGCAGGCACGTTGCTTTCCGGCAACAAAGGCGCTTACCGCTACCTGGCTGAGTCCGCAGCACATTTCTATTCTCCGGAGGAAGTCAGGGAAATGCTGCTTGCGGCGGGCTTCAGGGATGCCGTTTACCGCCCGCTGTTCTTCGGTGCTGCCGGAATTCACGTGGCTACCAGGTAAGCTAAATCTGGTGCTCGATGCAGTACTCCCGCAGTGTGTTCAGAGCGGCAAAGAAGTCCCGCATCATGACGCTCACCGGGTACATGCCCCTCTCGGTAACCCGCAACCTGCCGTCCCCGGAGACCAGGCGGGCGGCCTTGAGAAAAGCAAGTTCCAGCCAGAGCTTGCGCTGCATACCGGCATCAAACCGCCTGCGGAACTTTTCCGCGTCCAGTTCCATGCCAAATAGCCTGGTCAACAGATAGTAGCGCAGGTCCTCCCTCTCCGACAATCTACGCCAGCCAACAACGGGCAACTGCCCGGCACCGACCATATCATGGTAACGGTCGAGGGAGAACGAATTAACGTAAAAGTTGCCCCGCACCATGCTTACCGAACCGGCGCCGATGCCGATATAGTCGTCAAACTCTATGATGTATTCATCAATCATCCGCTCTCCTCGCGAAAAGCACCAGGCAGTGGAGGCGGTGTAACCTCCGTGATAGAGCTCCCTCAGGATGACATCGTAGAACTGCCTCTCCTGGGCAGTCTCCACCCGGTTGAACTTCCGCTCCAGAGCATCCTTCTTGTGAGGCGAAGGCATAAGCGGGTAAAAGGTAGCCTGGTCAATTCCCATCTCCTTGAAGGCAGCCACATCAGCAGCGAATTCCTCAACGGTCTGCCCGGGGAAGTTGAAGACAAAATCCACATTGAGGGTGTCAAACTGCCCTTCGGCCATGAGCAGCCGGCGCTCGACCTCATCGGCGGGACCGTTTCTCCGCCCCATTGTCCGAAGGGTGCTTTCGTTAAAGCTCTGCACGCCCACCGAGAGCCGATTCACGCCCGCCCTTCTCAGCAGTTCAATATTCTGCCCGGTCAGGTCGCCGGGAGTGGTCTCCAGAGAAATTTCCCTGACGCCGAACTTTGTCCGCAGGTGGTCTATAAAAGCCGCAAGCTCGTCCATGAGTACCGTGGGCGTGCCGCCGCCGAAATAAATGCTGGGGAAATTGAAGCCCCGCTGGATATAAGATTCGAGCTCCCCCTTCAGGTCAACAAAATAACGGCGCGCCAGGTCTTCTTTGAACAGGTAGCGGTTGAAACAGCAGAAAGGACACAGCGAGCGGCAGAAGGGTATGTGCACATAGAGCGAAATATCCCCACCACCCAGCCCGGCAACATTGATAACGGAGTCGTCAACGGTGCGGCTCAGGTGGTGGAACTTGCGCCCTTCTCGCCTGGTAATAAAGCTCAACAGCTCGGGTATCATGTCTGTCTCATCCGCCAGAGAACCGAATTTAAGTCCCCCAGAAAATAATACCACACATCGGGCAAATTGCTTAAGTCAGCAGACAGCCATCTCATCGCCTCCGCCAGTTTCCAAACGGATGCAGACACGTTGAATTGCCACCCGGCTTCCGGTAGTCTTATAATCTTTAACGTCTATAGCCCTGGCGGTCAGCATGTCTGGAAGGAAACGGCAATGAAAGCGTTACGGCTCATATTGATATTTTTGCTCGCTGCCCTCACCGCTGTCACCTCTGCCTGCCGGTCGCCCCTTTCACCGGCAGAAGAGCAAAGGCTGGAGCTGGTTAAAGAGATCAGGTCCTTCGAGAAAGAACTCGGCTTCCAGGAAACGGAAAACTTCAAGGCCTATTCCCCGGAAATAGAAGCTTACGATTATTATTTCTACACCTCCTGGGCGGAACTGCCCTATGCCCTGGGCGACCCCGCGCTCAAGTTCGGCACCGGAACGCGTGACAGCGTCAGCATTGACCCGAGGATGTACGACGTGTATTTTTACTCCATTCCAGCCGTGGCTGGAGAAAAAACGCCCATCACCAAATCTTTGATGGAATCTCCCCTTCACCGTTTCATTCAGGTAATCTTTCACGAAGACTGGCACGAACAAATACACCTGCCCTTAAGTGTGGAGGAACCCTCCGCAGAAATAATGGGTTACACGGCAGCCATGTTTTTTGCCGCCGAGAGGTTCGGACAGAACTCCGGGGTTTACCAGCAATTAAGCCGGCAATTTAAAAACAGACGGAGAGAAAGCGAAGTCTATATTGACTATTACGAGCAGCTGGAAGCCGTTTATCGTTTATTTCACGGCGGCAATATTTCGGAGCCGGATGTCCGAACCGGGAAAGCAAGGCTGCTGGGAAGGATGGCAAAAGACCTGAACGAGATATGGGGAGGCACACCGGACCAGCTAAACAACGCCTTTATCGCCTTTCAGATGACCTACCTGAGACTGTTCCCGTTGATGCACGAAATACTTGAGGCCACTGGTTCCGACTGGAGCCGAACGATGAGCATATTGGCCGCAATGCCCGCACAGGGGGCGGAATTTGATGACCTGGCTGAGGTGAAAAATATTGAAAAGCAGGTGGTCAGGTATTTACGTGACACCCTCCAGACCATGCCGTAGCCCGGACTGGCAGTTCCCGGAAAGTCCGGTGTGGCCAAAATCACACTTTCCTCCGCCTTCCATTATCCCGCCTCCGGCTTCACGAGCCGTTTCCCCATGAGGTTCAGCTTGAACCTTCTGACGCTCTCCGGCGGGATAAACCCTCCTTTCGGGCTCTGAAAACAGAGGGCATCAAAGGGGCACTGGACGATACAGGCTCCGCACTGGACACATCGAGCCGCCCCCGGCATTGTTGCCATATGCCGCTTTTTATCTACCTCATAGCAGTTCCTGGGACAGACCTGCTCGCAGAAACCGGCACCCCGGCATTTTCCCTCATCGAGAACAACCTTCAGCAGCCTGTCTTCCGTCAAGCCGCTCTTGTACACCGGGGTGCTCCCCATCAAATCAAGGCTTATAACGATAACGACAACGAGTGAGACAAAACCCCAGCGCAGCATAAATCCCCAGGCGAGGTTGCCGGCAAGAAAGCTATAGGTAGCAAGCCCCAGCATGATGGCTCCCCACAGGGCCAGCTGGAATCCTCCCCGCCCGAAATCAAAGAAAATGAAGCCGGTTCGCCTCCGGCCGGGGTTCAGCCACCGGCTGTAGGCCGGAAAGGAAACGAAGATTAACAGGGACAGCCCCCAGGCCAGAGCAACCAGAAAGGGAATGGCTTCCCTCCAGAAAGGAATAACGATGAGGGCCGAAACGATAGAAAGGGGGAAAGCCCAGGCAACGGCCATCTCAATACGCTGTAGCCAGGGGAACTCGACTTCCCGCATACCGGGGCTTTTCCCGAGCCCGTTCTGCAGGAAAGCGGGAATATTTCTGGCGTAAACCGGCCCCCAGATTACTTTCCAGCCCGTCTTTTCCCGTATGACTCCGGCTTCAATACCGGCGGCGGCAAGCTGGGGCAGGATTACATCTCTGTGCCCCACCATCTCCCCGACCCCGCTGGTCTTCAGGGCTGAGATAACGGCGTGATTTCCGAAATGGCCTCCAGCAGCGGCGCACCACACGTTGATTCCCCGACTGTTGGCAATCAGAAGGTAGGCATCCGTCCCCCTTAACGCCCTTTTCACCCTCTGTACCGTCAGGTGGTAGTTGCCGGTCAGAAATACCGGAGAGTTCCCGTCTGGATTCCCCATTTTAATCAAGCCCGTTTTACCGGGAAATGGGAAAACCCGCAGCAACGTCTCAACAATGTTCGCCGCAATATAAACGAGCAAATTCATTTCATCTCCCGTCCGGGCTTTACGACTATCATCTCAATGAAATTCTCCATCCTGTTCAATGTAACCGACTCCGCCACCAGCCCCGCTCCTTTTACCCTGTCTGGCAGGTCCTTCACGGCACCCGTAGCGGTCCAGGTGATGAGATAAACAATTATTACCAGCGGGAGCCTCGCCAGCCAGCTGAGCACCCTCTTGAAGACGTTCTGCGGCCTTGCTTCATCGGCAACGAGGAGAAGTCCGCCCGGCTTCAGTATTCTGCTTACCTCTTTCAAGGTATGGTCCAGCTCATCTTCGCTCAACTCGGAGAAGCACAGCCCGCTCATGACCACGTCATAGCTTTCCGGTTCTTCACTTCCAAGCTCGGCAACGCCCATCTCGCAGAGTTCTAGGTTTCGGGCCAGCCCGGCTTCGGTTGCCCTCTTTCGGGCGATTTCCAGCATCTGCGGATTGATATCAATACCCTTCACCACGGCACCCTTTCGCGCCGCCCTCAGCGCCATCGCCCCGGTACCACAGCCAAGGTCCAGAACCCTCTGCCCTTTCCGGACACGGGACACCAGCCGGTCATAGACCTCGTCCAGCCCGCCAGGGGTAAGAAGCTGAATGCCCCTGTCGTACCGGCTCGGAGCAGATTCAAGTATCTTCATCAGGACATAGGTGCTCATTTGAATTCCCTCTTGGCCAGCATCACGCCCTTCCGGCGGCCGCTGATATACAGATTCTACCACATCCCCGCTCCTCCGCCCGAACGTTCCGCCGGAACCCTTTCTTGTCAATGGTAGAGGGAAAATGTAGAATTGGTATGAATACGGGCGGATAATTCAATCAACGGCTCCTCCGGAAAACCCTTTACCGATAAGTACAGTGCCAGCGAACAGTTCGCTGGCAGCCGGAGAGCAGTCCTGCGGAACGGAGCACGATATTGACGTTCCTGACCAACCTGACTTTAGGTAAGAAAATAACGCTTCTGACGACAATCGGCCTGGTGCTGGGAGTGGTGGTTTTCAGTTCCGTTGGGATGCGGGCAGTAAACCGGGCAACCGAAGCCATGCTCAATGACCGTTTAACGACAGCACAGCTGCTGGCCGACTACGTTGACGAGGCATTAGGGCGCGCTCTCCTGGAGCTGGAAAATACCGCCCGGCTGGTAGAGCTGGACAACGTCGAGGGGAATATCGAGTCGAAGGTAAAGGCGCTCGAGGACACGTATTCGCACCTGTCGATTTACACCGAGGGCATTTTCCTGTTCAATGAGGGGGGGCAAATCGTCTGGAGCAAGCCCCGGACCGAGGAAACTGGCAGCCTCAGCCTTGACGAGTATCCCGGAATAAGCCGGACGATAAACACGGGTGAAGCCAGCATTTCCGGCCTCGTGTCATCACCGATTACCGACTTACCGGCGGTATTCCTCAGCAGCCCGGTAAACACAGGGGAAACGGGGGGCACGGGGGCACTGGTCGCCGCAATTGACCTGACCAAGTCAAAC
>CAZRBS010000047.1:0-11589 GCA_964598405.1 uncultured Dehalococcoidaceae bacterium | reverse complement strand
GCCTGGCCTCGGCATCTGTCGGTGCCTGCACCGGCCTGGCTGCCCTCGTTGGCGACTGCGTAACCGGAGTCCTCACCATGGGCTCGCTGGCCCTGCCGGAAATGAAATCCTACAATTATGACACCAAGTTCAGCACCGCCTGCATCTGCACCGCGGCTACCATCGGCATACTGATACCACCCAGCCTGGGCTTCATAATCTACGGGATGATTACCGAAATTTCCATCGGGAAGCTCTTTATGGCTGGAATCATTCCCGGACTTTTCTTCACCGTTATTCTGATAATCATGATTACCGCCATGTGCCGTATCAATCCCAAGCTCGGTCCCAGAGGGCCGAGCACTTCCTGGAAGGCAAAATTAGCCTCCCTGAAGGATGTCTGGGCGGTAATCCTGCTGATAGTGATTGTGCTGGGTGGACTCTATATGGGCTTATTTACCCCTACCGAAGCCGGAGCCATCGGTGCCTTCGGTGCTCTGGTCATTGGACTGGCAAGAAAACGTTTTGATTTCAAAACTTTCGTCGTCTCGGCTACCGAGGCATTAAGGATAAACAGCATCATCTTATTTATCTTTCTCCTCGCCATAGCCCTCAGCCACTTTCTCACCGTAACCCGGCTTCCGTATATCATGGCTGAATCAATTAATGAGCTTGCCCTGCCACCGTACGCCGTCCTGGTGCTGATTCTGCTGATATATCTGTTCCTGGGCTGTATCATGAACGCCCTGCCGGCCGTAATACTGACTCTGCCCATCTTCTTCCCCATAATTATGGAGGCAGGCTTTGACCCCATCCTGTTTGGCGTGCTGGTAGTTATCATGGTGCAGCTCGGCACGTTAACCCCGCCCATAGGAGTGAACGTATTTGCCATGTCGGCCATTGCCAAAGATGTGCCAATGTATGACATATTCAAAGCAGTTCTGCCTTTCTGGATAGCATTCCTCATTCTGGTGGCAATACTGATCATATTTCCTCAGATTAGCTTGTTTCTGCCAAGCCTTATGTAGCTGTAATAAAAGGAAGAGATTCAAAATTCCAAAGTCAGGTTATTCTTCTGGCCACGCCGATATAGAGAAAATAGGTAACCAGTACGGTGACGGCATAAGCAATCAAAGTCCCGTATATTAACCCGAAACTCAGGTAAGTGTACCTCACAACGCTGGCATAGACCGTAACGTTGATGGCCGCGCTCAGGAGGGCGACCTTTAGAGTTGCTGAGGAAAAGGCCTGCCCCTGGGCAAAATAGGTGATAATCATCAAAGAAAGAAACACCGCCGGAAATACCGCAAAAATCCCTCCCCAGATTGGACCACCGATTTCGGCAATCAGGACAGCCAGCGCTATTATTGCTCCGCTGAAAACGCTTCTGAAAGACAGATGCCAGCCGCTATATCTGATACTCCTTTTGCCCTCAGATTTAATATCTGCTTTCTTTTCCAGAATAAAATAGGACGATATGACAAGGACTACCAGGGCAACCAGCGAAAGGGCGTAATTGTCAAAGTTGATTAATACCAGCGCCAGAGACAGTCCAAACCAGAGAGCCAGTGATGAAGCCAGGGCCAGATAGAAATTGAGTTTGGACACCAAAATGTAAACCACCACAAACAGAGAATTGATTCCCATGACTATCGGGATTATGGTGGTAGCCTGGGAGACAAAGGCCGGTGTTTGAGTCCACCCGATGAAGAACAGGCTGATGGCGACCACACCGGGCAGGCCGGCAATTAATCCGCCGGACTTGGTCCCAAACTTTTCCGCGATGACCGTGCTGAGAGTAGTCCAGCTACCGCCGACCATAAAGCTCAGCATCAGTCTAAAGATAAAAGCGTCCATATCTCATAATGAATAACAAACGGTGAACACCCGGCGCACAGGCAAAATCAGCTCAGGGCCATAATCAAGTTTCGTCTAATCATAAGCCATTTGAGAAAGGAAAACCAGTGTTGCCTCCCATAGTGGCGCGGCCGGACATAAATCACCGCACCTCCCGGCGTTCTGTCACCGCCCCGGCGATAAACCTCCCCGGCCTTCCAGGAGTTACTTACAGCTTCCGGGTTCGTGCAGGCTACATGCTCCTGATGATGGTCAGCAGTTCCCGCGCAGAGCGGGTGGTAACCACCACATGGTAGAAGTTCTCTGCCTTCCAGTAGGCCCCGTTAAGCACTTGCCCGCCGGCGCCACTTCCCGTTATCATGAACCCCTCGTTATTCCCTATTGACACGGCGGTCTCCTGCATGACGGTTTCAACCCAGGGCAGCGGCACCTGCAGTTCTTCACCCTCCGGCTTTACCTGAGATATCACCATGACTCTGGAACCGCCGTAATAGGAGAGAAACAGCACCTGGACCCGGGGCGTCGGTTCATGCTGCCCGCGGATTTCGGCCGGCGGCCAGGCAAGGTAGCTGGGGAAGTAACGGGGTGTCACTACCTCGAATCCCAGGTCGGCTTCCGCTTCTTCTATACTGGCATATTCCCTGGGACCATGTTCGGGAGTATAGATGTAACCCGGCACGTTGCCCAGCAGATACAGCGCCAGCGCCACCCCACCCAGTACCAGCGCCGGTGTCGCTATGAGCTGTGGGACCGCCTTCAGAAATCGCATCATCTCTCCAGTACCCCGCTAGCCTTGAAAAAGTCCTGCTAGACCAGAACGAAAAGGAGCGCCGCCAGCATTATCCCGGTAACCGCCATCCGAAAATTCTGGTAGGAGACGCCTCCTCGCTCATCAGGGTGCACAATCCTCTCCACCCTCTCCCTGGCCAGGTTCCGGCAGGCCACGTTTTCCAGAGACGCAATTCCTGGCAGGGGATGCCCCTTGCCGGTATCAGCCCGGGCACAGTTTGCCGCTGAATACCGGAATAGTTTCAACAGTCCGGAAGTAAGCGACAGCCGCTTTCCGGAAAAACGGATAGCCAAATCATCGCAGAGCTTCTCGCCGTCATGAATAATGCGGCGAAAGACAGGGAGGGCTATCGGATTGTAAAACAGCAGAAACCGCAGGGCCAGCAGTGTCCGGTTTATGCCGACAACCTGACCGCTGAGGTGGGCAACCTCATGGGCAACAACGGCTTCGAGCTCGTCGTCGTCCAGCAGGTCAATCGTCGGCGCCGAGACCACCAGTGCCTTGCGCCCCGAGCTATAAGCTATGGGCATATCTTCAGACGAGAGCAACACGGTGGGTTTTGGGGTAACTCCGGTCTTTGATAGACTGGCTAAGGCCGCGTCCAGCCTGGGGAATTGCCCCTCCTCAATGACCGGAAGTGATGAACGGTGTGCCAGGTAGTGCTTTATGAAAGGGAGGACTTCTTTGACAAAAAAGACGCCGGTAGTTATCACCAGCACAGCGGTAAAGAGGTGCCATATAGCGATACCGCCGCCCAGAGGCAGCTCCAGCCACCTGTTAAGGTCAATCAAGGCTACGTGTTCACGGAAATGGAACACGTTCCGGGACGGGTAAAGTAGATAATACAGCGGCGGACACAGCACGGGTAGCGCCAGTATCAGGAGGCGGAACTTGATCTGGAGCAACGGCCCAGTTATCCGCCATACTGCCATCACACCCTCGACGGCGGCGAGGGTGACCAGCGAGTAGAGGACGGCCTGAGCCAGGTAATGGCCAAAAAATGATTCGAAGAAGAGCATTTTACCGCTATTTGCTGTCCGGCTCTGTCCGGTTCTCCTCGCGGGAGGGCTCATCCGCTGCGCCGCCGGTCCCGGCAGCCGTCATCTCCGTAAGCTCCAGAGGATGTTCCTCAAGCATCCTCTCCTTCGAGACCTTGCCGGTGAAGATGCTGGTATCGGCCGGGAAAATGCCCGGCCTGAAGATAACGTCATAAAGGTGCCAGATGACGATGGTCAGCACTGCCAGAGTTGCTTCAAAGCCGTGAAACTCCACGGAGGCAGCCACCACCTGTCCCGGCAGGACTCTGGTGACGGCAACCGGGAAGGCCAGGATAAAACCGGTGATGATTATGACCATCCCACCGATAATGAGTCCCCAGTACTCAAATTTCTGGCGGTAGTCATAACGCCCGAACTGAGGGAGCCTGTCCTCAAGCCCGAACGTGTACCTCAGTGCACCCACCACATCACGAAAATCTTTAAGTGTGGGCACCATCGTCAGTCTGCCGTGTTTGAAGAAAAAGTGGTAAGCCACATAGCCAAGGTGGTATAGCACGAGCAGGGTAAACAGGAGACCAAAAGCGCGGTGAATCAGCCGCGTATATTCAATGCCTCCCGCATTCAGTATGACCCATTCTGCCCAGCCTGCCGTGTAATAGCGCTGGGCAAGCCCGGTTACCGCCAGGACGATGAAGGACACCATAAGTATCCAGTGCTCTGCCCTCTGCCTGGCGCTGAACCTTACGAAGTAGCTCCGTTCTGTCTTATCCTTAATAACGCTGTCGCCTGCTATTCTGGCAGTTGCCATGTGTCCTCCATTACTACCGATTTGTTATCCTTCGCCAGAGGTCAAGCAGAACGTGGACAAACAGCCCCACCAGTATAAACGGGATCAATATCCGGTAAAACCACCGGACAAAGAATATCAGCGGCGCCTTGTTGATGCTGGGCTCGTAGTGTGAGAGCCACGCCCCGGGGAAATTAACGGTCACGTCTTCATGGCACTTGCCACAGGTCTCCACCAGATTGCTCTTTATCACCGGCGAATTGGGGTTGTCAACCCGCTGGATATCATGAATGCCGTGGCAGTCGGTGCAGACCGCCTCCTCGACCCAGATATCCCTGTCCTCTTGCTCCACCAGGGCCACGGTGCGTCCGTGAAAATCGTCGAGGTAAGTCTTGACCACGTTTGGCGAAATCCCGTACTTCGCCATCAGCTCCTCATTGCTGTGGCAGCTGCCGCACAGGTGCACTGACTCAAGGCGGAAGGACGCCGTTCTGGGGTCCTCAATGGTATGGGACTGGTGGCAGTCAGTACAGACCGGGACATCATGGTTGTTCTCCTCGAACAGGGCCCTGCCGTGGATGCTGTCAACATATTGCTGATAGATGGTCTGGTGGCACTGGGAACACGTCTGGGAGATTTTGGTCCGCGGCTGAGAGGGCGGGGTTACGTCATGTGCCCCGTGACAATCGGTGCAGAGGGGAGCCATGGTATCGCCTTCAGCTAGCATTTGATAATGGATGCCGTCCAGGGTCTTGGTATAATTGTCAAAGTGGCACTTCTTGCACAGCTCATACTGAGCGATGTTGTATTCCCTGCGGCTGCGGACATCCCTTTCCGGATGGGGGTAGCCCGAGATGTCGCTGTGGCAATCGGTGCAGAGGAGTTTATCCCCGTGAACGGAAGCGTCATATACCCCGCTATCAATATAAAGGGGTAAAGTTTCCCCGCTGGGCAGGGTCATCTCAAGGTCGCTCTGACCATGACATTGCAGACAGGGGTCCTCCGGCGGAGATGTATCACCCGAAGTGTCAGTATCCGCATCGCCAGCCGTGGCGTTAGCCGTAGCAGCAGGCGTTTCGCCCTCCGCCTCCTCAACCGAATGGCAGTTCAGGCAGGAGCTCTCGTCATAGGAACTGTGGCTGGGCGGTACCGGCTTTACGCCCTCGGTAGTGTGGCAGTTGAGGCATTCCTCTTTTCCGGCTATCTCGTGTGAAATCGCTGGCACGCCATCATCAGCCCTTACCAGCAGGGGATAGAGTATCCCCGCCAGGAAAATTACTGCCAGAGCCATTACGGCTATCTTCCACAATCCCGCCAAAGCAGACCTCCGCGAAAAACTAGCCAGCCCCACAGAACCCCCGCACTTCCTGCCGTATTCTAGCACAACAACAGAAACTGGTAAACCCCCGCGCATTGACTCATAATAAGTATTACTCAAGACAGTAATAAAAAGGAGGTCAGGTGACACGGCAGAGTATACAGAAATATTTAGAGGCGATTCGGGAGCGTTACAGGCTGTCCCTGGCTCCCCCGACACTCGCTTATCGGGTCGAAGCCTTTAGGATGAGTTCTTCAGCATTTAGCAACAGCCCCCACCTCCCGAAAAGAAGGTCCTTGATATTCTTTTTCAAACAGGTTGTGCTATAATCTGGGCATGACACTGGAAAGTTCCGGGCCTTCAGAAGCCGGCGCATGCGTGATTTTGGCTCATCCGCACACGCTCATACGTGAAGGAATTGCCCGCATTCTTCGAGAGGGCAACTTCAATGTACCCGGTATGGCTGACGACGTAGCCACGCTGCATAAACTGGCGGCCCGGCACAAACCGGACATCATCCTTCTGGATTGGGAGATATCGGAGACCCAGGCTGACGCGGTCTCAACCCTCAGGGAGACCTTCCCCGGTGCTGCGGTGGTTGTACTTACCCGTCCCCATGCCTCCGCAGAATTTTTGGAGGCCCTCGCTGCGGGGGCTCATGGTTATCTCTCGGTAAACCTTCTCCCAGAAGATTTCGTGCAGTCCCTCCGTATGCTCGCCAGGGGAAGTCTTGTTGTTGCCAAGGAGAAGATAGAGGGAGAGGAAATAGAACTCAACCTTCAAAAACCGTCCGCTCCATACGAGGAATTGAGCGAACGAGAGAAAGACGTACTGGCCTTGCTGGGGAAGGGGTCAACAAATCGAGAAATCGCTGAAGAGTTGATTATCTCCGAGCATACGGTGAAGGTGCACCTCCGCACAATCCTCAACAAGCTCGCCCTCCGCAATCGCCAACAGGCTGCTGCCTATGCGGTGCAAACGGGTCTGGTGAAAGAGGTCAGAGCGGCAGAGGACGAGGAATCCACCGCCTAGCTTTGCTGCCAGGTAGCTGGAAGTATTACTCCCGCTACTTCATCCGGGGTACCACCTGCCCTTTAGACTGACCCGGTTGGTATGAAACCTCTGGATTATATTACCCTTTCGTTCGCACAGATTTAGCATAATGGGTGATGTGCCTTCCCGCTTAACCGGGTAATATGAAAGTGCTTTCCCGGCGGGCAGCAAGACCGCTTAAATGTGGAGGTGAAAAGTGATTCAGGTGAGCGAGATGGCAGCGATTGCTTTGCTTGAAAGCCTGCAAGCAAGCGGGGTAGAGCCAGATAAAGGGTTACGCCTGAAGAAGGAGGACAGCAAGTTAACTCTCAAGGTTGATACGCCTGATAACAATGACAGGGTTATCTGGCACAGTAAGTGTGCTGTCCTTATTGTCGACCGGGACACCGAAGAAAAAATAGGTGACGCGCTGGTTGATGTGGACGAGAAACCTGAGGATGCCCGGCTGGTCCTGCGCCGACATGTTCGGGAATAGCATGGAGCGAACATGAGCGTGGAGTTACGTTTATGCCCTGCGAGGTGACAGATGAGTGCGAAGGCATATATATTCATCAGTGCCGTGGAGGGCAAGACCGGTCAGTTAGTGAAAATGTTGCGGGCCAATGAAGATGTAGAGAGAGTGGAAGTGCTTGAGGGATACCCGGATATTATCGTGGCCATGCAAGCAAGAACGCGTCAGAAACTGGCAGGGTCGGTCATACAAGCCCTCACGGCGATAGAAGATTTAGCGGATGACACTCAGGTGCTGCCAGTTAAGAAGGCATACACTGGTCTCCATTCTGATAAGCCTGCCCCAGGAACTGAACGGGCAGCAAACTAGTAGGCAAAAAGGCTTTATCGCTTAAATGAGGAGGTATGAAATGAAGTGGATTGCAGTAACTCTAGCGGCAGTTGGCCTGATTGCGCTAACGGTTGCCGGACAAGCCTGCCAGACACAATATACGGAAGAAGCAAGCAGGGATATTGCCGAAGAATTTGTGAAAAACAGCCCCACCCTCACTTTTGACGGCATCGAAGGGAGCCTGGAACTGGTGGAGACGCTTTACCCTGATATTGAAAATGCATGGACCTTTGTATACCGATTCGAAAGCAGACACGCCGACTACGGTGACAGGACTGGTCAGGTGCTGGCTCAGGTGATAACTCCACACGAAGTTACGATAACCGTTGAGCAAGGGAAGGTCAAATCCGCTATAATGGATGAGAAATGGGATATGATTGACCAGAAGATGCTTTAGGATTCCCGGCACTGTCAATTATCAGATTAAAGGAGGATGCCAGAATGTTTGAAAAGGTGTTGGTCTGCCTGGATGGTTCCAGGCTCGCCGAGCAAATCCTGCCTTACGCTATTGAGCAGTCTTTGCGCTTCAACAGCAAGGTTGTGCTCCTGCAAGTGTTTACCATTCCCGGCACCGTTGCTGCCGCTGAGGCACAGGCAGCACCGACGGTAACCCCCGATTTGATGCAGGAGGAAGTCCAGAGGCTGGGAGCAGAGGCAAAGACTTATCTGGAGGAGGTGGCGACACCGTTACGGGAAAAGGGGCTGGATGTGACTTGCGTTGCTCTGCAGGGTGCAGCCGGAGAGGTAATTGTCAGCTATGCACAGAAAGAATCGGTTGACCTTATTGCCCTGGCAACTCACGGCCACAGTGGTCTGGGGCGCGTCATATTCGGCAGTGTTGCCGACCACGTATTGAGGGAATCGGGTCTGCCCATTCTGCTCATAAAGCCACAGGAAATGGAAACATAAGTTCTGGCCTTTAATTTAGCACCACACACAAAGGATGAAGAGGCCCCATGACAGAGAAGCTAAAGATAGACGGACGGATTATAGAAGTTAGCAACAGGGATAAAGTGCTCTTCCCTTCCGATGGCATCACAAAAGGGGATTTGATTGAATATTACCACCACATTGCTGATACCATGTTGCCCCATATGCGGGGACGCCCGGTAACCATGTACCGCCTCCCCGACGGGCTTGACGGCGAAGGGTTTTATCAGAAAGAGATTTCTGATTACTTCCCCGACTGGACAAAAAGAGCAGCGATGAAGAAAGGGGGCGGCAGTGTAAATCATCTTATCTGTGAGGATGCTGCCACGCTGGTTTACCTTGCTGACCAGGCTTGTATTACTCCCCATGTATGGCTGAGCCGGGTTGACCGGCCCGATAATCCGGATATGTTGGTCTTTGACCTTGACCCGCCCGGAGACGATTTTGAGCCGGTGTGCGATGCTGCCCGGTCATTGCGGGCGCTGCTTGACGAACTGCGGCTTGGAAGCTATGTCAAGGCAACCGGCTCACGGGGCTTTCATGTAGTGGTACCGCTGGACCGCAAGTCAGGCTTTGAGCGAGCGCATGCTTTCGCCCGGGACGTTGCAAAGGTACTGGCCGGGCGCAACCCGAAGCATCTTACTGATGAGCAGCGCAAGGAGAAGCGGCGGGGCCGCATACTTGTGGATTATCTTCGCAACAGCTATGCCCAGACCATGGTAGCGCCTTATGCCGTCAGAGCCAGAAGGGGAGCGCCGGTTGCCGCGCCGCTCGATTGGGAAGAGTTGAAGAACCGGGATTTGAGTCCGCAAACTTATAATCTGAAAAATATATTCCGCCGGCTTTCTCAGAAAAATGATCCGTGGGCCACGATGTGGCACAATGCTCATTCACTGGAGCAAGCGAGAAAACATCTCGATGAATTAATCGAAATGAGATGAGAAAGCGTTCCAGCCAGCGGTCTGCCTTTCGCAAGAGCCTCTTTTTGCAATAGCTTTCTTTTTACCGCGTGGTAATAGCATCCCGGGCGAGTTTACTTATTATCCCGCTCTGTCTTTGCAACTTGATGAATCACGGGCAGTACGCTATCCGGGTTAACCGAAATGGAATCTATGCCTGCCTTTACCAGGAAAGCGGCAAATTCAGGATAATCGCTCGGCGCCTGCCCGCACAGGCCAACTTTGCGGTTTTTCTTATGTGCCGAAGCAATCAGGTCGGCGATTGCCCTCTTAACGACTTCGTGCTGCTCATCAAAGAGATAGGAAAGCTCGGCAGAGTCTCTGCCCACGCCCAGCAAAAGCTGGGTGAGGTCGTTTGAACCAATGGAGAAACCATCAAAGTGACTGGCGAATTCCTCAGCCAGCACTATGTTGGACGGCACTTCTGCCATGACGTAGACCTCAAGGCCGTTCTCGCCACGCTTGAGCCCGTTTTCCGCCATCACTTTCAGGACTTTCCCGGCCTCTTCCGGGGTGCGGCAGAAAGGAATCATAGCGATGACATTGGAGAGGCCCATCTCTTCCCGGACCTTCTTGATTGCCCGGCACTCCAGGGCAAACCCCTCCCGGTAGCGGTCGCTGTAGTAGCGGGAGGCACCGCGGAATCCAAGCATGGGGTTCTCTTCCTGGGGCTCGAATTCACCGCCGCCAATCAGGTTGGCGTACTCGTTGGTCTTGAAGTCACTCATGCGCACGATGACCGGATACGGATGTTGCGAAGCAGCTATCCGAGCAATTCCCTGAGACAAGTGGTCAACGAAGTACTCCGTTTTGTCATCGTAGCCCCGGGTTAGCTCCCCAATTTGATGCTGCGCTTCTCTGTCTTCAAGCTCTTCAAAACGAACCAGGGCCATGGGGTGTATCTTAATCACATTGTTGATGATGAATTCCATGCGCGCCAGCCCGATACCCTCGCAGGGTAGACGCCACCAGCGGAAGGCGGCAGCCGGACTGGCGATGTTCATCATGATGCGGGTTCTGGTCTTCGGGATATCCTCCAGGTTTATCGCTGACTCTTCATATTTGAGTATCCCCTTGTATACATACCCCTCGTCTCCCCCGGCACAGGAAATGGTAATCTCCTGCCCGTTTCTCAATGTCTCCGTTGCTTCCCCGGTGCCGACAACAGCCGCAATGCCGAGTTCCCGGCTGACGATGGCGGCATGAGAGGTGCGACCGCCCAGGTCAGTTACTATTCCGGCAGCACGCTTCATCACCGGTACCCAGTCCGGGTCGGTCATGGTAGTAACCAGGACAGCTCCGTCTTCGAACCGACCTATATCCTCAGCGCTCTTTATTACCAGCGCTTTACCGCTGGCGATAGCCTGGCCGATGCTCAGTCCGGTCAAAAGCCTGTCCCCGCGCTCTTTTAACTTATAGGTTTTCAGTGAAGCTGCTTCCTTTTGTGATTCCACGGTTTCCGGACGTGCCTGAACGATAAACATCTGGTTAAGCTCACCGTCTTTGGCCCATTCCATGTCCATGGGCTTACCGTAATGCTCTTCTATGTCACATGCCCATTGCGCCAGCTGGATAATCTCCTCGTCGCTGAGGGCAAAGGAACGCCGCTCGTTGCGGGAGGTATCAACGGTCCTTGTGGTCCCGGGACCGCCCCTGGAGTACACAATCTTCTTCTCCTTTTCTCCCACCGTTTTGCCGATTATGGGCTTGATACCTTTCTTGCCCAGCAAGGGCTTGAAGACCGCGTATTCATCAGGGTTTACCGAGCCCTGCACCACGCTTTCTCCCAGGCCCCAGGCAGCATCAATGACGGCCACCTCTCTGAACCCGGTCTCGGGGTCGAGGGAGAACATGACTCCAGCGCAGGCTCTGTCAGACCGCACCATCTTCTGCACCCCCACGGATAAAGCTACCTTCATGTGGTCAAAGCCACGTTCTTCGCGGTAGCTGATGGCACGGTCAGTGAACAGGGAGGCGTAGCAGCGGCGGCAGGCATCCAGCAGGGCGTCTTCACCGCTGATGTGTAGATACCCACGGGCAAGCCCGTGGCACTTTATAACTCAAGCTTCGCTTGACC
>CAZRBS010000046.1:3234-12449 GCA_964598405.1 uncultured Dehalococcoidaceae bacterium | reverse complement strand
GTAGCGGAAGCTGCGGCTGGATCACCTCCTTTCTAGGGAGATTACCCGAGTGGAAACACTCAAGTCTCCTAGGTCGGTCACCGGACTGAAAAGTCGGTGTTTTTCCTTCCTTCCGCTATCCAGGGGTTAAGGTGTTTTTGTTTTTGTAGAGGCTAACCATCATAGTAAAACATTGCAATTAGTAAGCTTAAAAATCTCGCCTCTGGACTAGGGTCTTTTAATTCTCCGTGCATCGCTGGATGACGTATGTATTTTAACCTATCAGCTATTTTTAACTTCTTATTCATTTTCTTCAGCCGCCTTCCCAATAAAGTCTTATTACGATATAAAAAGACATAAAATGACTGATTTATTCTGTTACACCGCCAATTGTTGCTTCTTCTCCTGACGCCCCCTTCTCTTAATAATATTTGCCTTAGTTGATTAGGTATTAATTTCTTTACAGTCCCATCCTCATTCAGATACCTACCCCTTATACGAAGGAGATTTTCCAACCTTGCCATAAGGTACATCGCTGAAAGCGCTGCACCGCCAGCGCGTATATGGTCAAAATCACTCCTGTCAGATGGCAATGCGGAACTAAATTGTCCGTGGGCTATTAGTAATAAAGCCGCAATTAGAGGTTGAGTTATCCGACCGCCGAAACCAGCAATATTTCTATTTCCCTGTAAATTTTTCGCAAAATTATGAATATACCACCTTACGTCACCTGTATCCGTATAAGCTCCCACTCTGCCACATGATTCTAGTATTAACTTTTCTGCTATATGCATTTTCAAAGGATTTCCCATACCTTCAAAATCCTTATATTGCCTTATTTGTGGCGTATTACGTGTAAAGAACAGTTTTTTGTCCCTCAGAGATTTTCCCCAAGACTTTTTGCACCATTCCTCAAATTCTGCAACATCAGCAGTATCCATTACAAGACACCCCCACTTTATTAGGCTGGAGTACCATCATAGATTGTTAACATCTATATTAATTATACCTCAACATCAACTTTTCACCTCTCTTAACACCCCCTTTATCCCCCTCTCTGCTTTAAATCCCCCTTATTCCCCCTTTTTCAAAGGGGGAGACAGCAAATGTACCAAACGGTTGTCTCTCTTTCCTAAAGGGAGACCGAGAGGGATTCAAAACCCATTCCCCCAAGGGGGAAACCAGGCAGCGGAGGGGAAAGGGCAACTTCGTCGGTCTGGTAAATTTGGCCTTCGCCCATTTCGGCATGGAAAAATAAAGCCTGAGAAACACCCGCTTGATTTTTATCGTCTTTTCGTCTAGAATGAGAAGCGAATTTGGAGGGCCACTAGCTCAGATGGTTAGAGCACAGTCCTGATAAGACTGGGGTCTGTGGTTCGAGTCCACAGTGGCCCACTTCTTTATCTGCAGAACATCGTGGAAAAACAGTACGGGCACGTAACGGGCACCGGAGGAAGCTGAAACACACTGCACCCGAGTTTCCTGGAACGTTGTCACCGTGCTTTTCTGCCGGATAAAGTCCCGTCATATGCCAGCACCGCGTTCAACAGCACATTTGCCCCGGCGGCTACCTGCTCCGGCTCGACCTTTTCCATCTCATTATGGCTGATGCCATTCTGACACGGGATAAAAATCATCGCGGCGGGAGCCACTTTAGCCACATAGACGGCGTCATGACCGGGACCGGAAATCATCTCCCGGTAGCCGTAGCGCAATTTTTCAGCCGCGGCGCGTACCACACCGATGCACGTCTCATCAAAATCGACGGGTCGTGCCCGGCTGATATTTTCCAGCCTCACCTCCAAACCAAGGTCAGCGGCGATTTCGTTCAGCATCAACCCAAGCTCGTCTTCCATCTGGCCGAGCACGGCATCTTCCGGGTGGCGCATATCGACGGTAAAGAATACCGAGCCGGGGATAACATTGCGTGAATTCGGGCTAACCTCGACCAGCCCAACTGTGGAGAGGGCGAGCGGTGGGTGGTTCAGAGCGATTTTCCTGACCGCCTCAACCATCCGGGCGCAGCCCAGCATGGCATCCTTGCGCATGGGCACCGGTATGCTTCCGGCATGACCTTCAAACCCGGTCACGGTTACTTCGTACCAGCGCATGCCCTGCACTCCGGTGACAACCCCGATTAATCTATCCTCGTTTTCCAGGACCGGCCCCTGTTCAATATGCAGCTCGAAATAGGCGCCGAGCTTACGGTCGCCGCATTTTGCCTCCCCCCGGTATCCGATGCGCTCCACTTCCTCACCAAACTTCTTGCCCTCACGGTCTTCACGGCTGCGGGCAAAGTCCAGCGTATAGACGCCGGCAAAGACGCCGGATGCCAGCATGGACGGCGCGAACCGGGAACCCTCCTCATTGGTCCAGTTAATCACTTCCAGCGGCGCATCGGTCATATGGCCGGTTTCCTTCAGGGTGCGCAGCACTTCCAGCCCCGCAAGCACGCCGACAATGCCGTCGAACTTACCGCCGGCAGGTTGCGTATCCAGGTGGCTGCCCATGGCAACGGGCGGCAGCGAATTATCCCTGCCCGGCCGGCGGGCGAAGATGTTGCCCAGCTCGTCAATGGTAACAGCGCAGCCAACCTCCCGGCACGCCTCTACAAACCAGTCACGCACCTGGCGGTCACTGCCGGACAATGTTAGCCGGTTGATGCCACCCCTGGCCGTACCGCCAAACTTCGCCGTTTCCATAATCGTATTCCAGAGTCGGTCAGCTTTAATCTGCCAATCAGACATGGCGCTCCCCTTTCCGCATCTAAGAATTAATCGGAGAAATTATATCATACCTGCCGGCGGGAAAACACACCGCCGGACAGGCACAGCTCCCGCAACCCTGGCATCTTGACAAACTCCTGCCGGCAGGATAGAATTGCGTTTAAATATACATAGATAGTCTATGCATAGGAGATGCCAACTGAAGCCATGAGCGAACCCAAAAAGCTGGATTACCGCGAAGTAAACTCAGGCCACGAATTTCCCCCGGCAGGTTATCAGATAGATGCCGCCACGGCTGAGGCCTACCTCAAGGCAGTTGAGGAAAGCAACCCTCTGTATCAGGAAACGGAAACCGTTCCCCCCATGACGGTAGCCGCCCTGGCCATGGCAGCGCTATCCGGGAGCATATCATTTCCCGCAGGTACCATCCATGTCTCCCAGGAACTGGAGTTCACGGGCACCGTCAGCACGAAGGACAGGCTGTTAAGCTGCGCCCGGGTAAGCCGGAAACAGGACCGCGGCAAACTGCATATTATTACCATCGACCTCAATATTTACGACCAGAAAAAGAAAGAGGTGCTGCGCGGAAAGACAAGCTTTATCGTGCCCGATTAAGCCGAATTTTAAGGAAGAAACAATGATGACGCCACCCGAACTAAAAGAAGGAAGTGACCTCCCCGGACTGAAAAAAACCATCCGGCAGGAGAACATCAATCTCTACGCCGAGACCAGCAAAGACTTTAACCCCATACACATCGATTCGGACTACGCCCGGAAAACACCGCTCGGCGGCACGATAGCTCACGGTATGCTGGTCCTGGCCTATATTTCGGAAATGATGACCGCTGCCTTCGGGCGGGGCTGGCTTACCGGCGGCAGCCTCAATGTCAGGTTTAAGAATCCCGCCCGCCCCGGAGATATCCTGACCGTGGGAGGGAAAATACGTCAGGTGGAAAAAGGCGAAGACTATAACCTGGTTACCTGCGAGGTACTCTGCCAGAACCAGAATAATGAACCCGTAATCACGGGGGAAACTTCAGTTAAGGTGGGAGAAAAATGAGAATCGCTGTCGATGGTATGGGCGGGGACTATGCCCCCGGAGAAATCGTTAAAGGAGCCGTCATTGCTGCCAGAGAACTCGGGGTGGGGATTGCCCTGGTGGGACCGCAAGAGACCATGGAAAAAGAGTTGTCCAGGCACGATTACTCAGGTCTTGATATTGAAATCGTTCCTGCCAGCCAGTACCTCGTCGAAGGGGAGCCCCCGGCCTATGCGCTGCGCCAGAAGAGGGATGCTTCCATCGTGGTCGCCACCAAACTGGCCAGGGAAGGCAAAGCGGATGCCGTGGTCAGCGCCGGGCCTACCGGCGGGGTCGCCGCGGCGGCGCTTTACATCCTGGGCACCCTGGAAGAGATGTCCCGCCCGGTGGTCGGCGGTCCTTTCCTGGGTTTTGCCCCGGATACCATCATGATGGACCTCGGCAGCAATGTTGACTGCCAGCCCTACCAGTTCCTCGACTTTGCCATCATCGGAACGGTCTATGCCCGGAAAATGATGAATATCCAGAACCCGTCGGTAGCCCTGCTCAGCATCGGGGCGGAAGAAGGAAAAGGCAACGAGCTGGTCAAAGAGAGCTATCCCCTCTTCCAGAAGTGCGGACTGAACTTCATCGGCAATGCGGAAGGCTATGACATCCCGAGCGGGCGGGCAAACGTGATTATCTGTGACGGGTTTGTGGGCAATATCCTGGTGAAATTCTGTGAGTCCCTGGGGAAGACCATCGCCCGCTGGCTTGCCGGAAAAGTTGAAGGCAAATTAGCCGGGAACGAGGTCAAGACGCTGGTTGACGAACTGGTGCTGGCAACCAACGCCGCCGACGCCCGGGGTGGCGGGCCGCTGTGGGCGGTCAACGGCGTGGCCTGCGTCTCCCACGGCCGCAGCCGGCATGAAGAAATTGCCAAGACAATCGCTCAGGCAAAGCTGGCCGTGGAAAATGACCTGGTAAGCACGCTGAAAACCGAGCTTGCCTCTGCCCGGGAAAGGTTAAAAGAAATCGGTGCCTGGAATCAGGCAAAGGAGTAGAACATGTCAGTTGAAGAAACGGTAAGGAAGATTGTGACCAGGGTTACCCGTAAA
Source organism: uncultured Dehalococcoidaceae bacterium (assembly GCA_964598405.1). Taxonomy (GTDB): domain Bacteria; phylum Chloroflexota; class Dehalococcoidia; order Dehalococcoidales; family RBG-16-60-22; genus CAZRBS01. The sequence goes on along the minus strand of CAZRBS010000046.1, from coordinate 7,608 downwards.
TCGGAGGCTGATTTTTCTCCGTCCGCCACTTTCGGGGATTTCAGCGCTGATTCTTTAGACATCGTGCAGATACTGGTGGCAATAGAGGATGCCTATGATATCGAGTTGCAGGAAGAAGAACTGCAAAAGATTACCAATATGGGAGATTTTGTCGCCTACGTCGAGAGCAAGATAGCGGAGAAAAATAGAGGTTGAGCGAGAAAAAATGGGGAGCGAGAAAGTGCTCAAGGGCAAACTGGCCCTGATTACCGGTGGTTCTCGCGGTATCGGCAAGGCCATAACCCTGAAGCTGGCCTCCGAAGGCGCGGACGTCATCATAAACTACTTTCGCAAAACAAGCGCCGCCGAGCTTACCGCACAGGAGGCACGCAAGAAAGGCGTCGCCGCCCGTATCATAAAAGCCAACGTGGGCGAGCCTGAGCAAGTCGGGCGGATGTTTGACGAAATTGAGTCCGGTTTCGGGGAACTGGACATACTGGTCAATAATGCTGCCTCGGGTGTTGCCCGTTCTGCTTTAGACCTGGACAGCAGAGGCTGGGACTGGACAATGAATATCAACGCCAGGGCCTTCCTCCTCTGTGCCCAGAGAGCAGCCAGGTTGATGAAAAACGGGGGCAAAATGGTCAGCATATCCAGCCTCGGCTCCCGCCTTGTCCTGCCCATCTATACCGCCGTGGGCGTATCAAAAGCCGCCCTCGAGGCGCTGACACGTTATTTAGCCATCGAGCTGGCGCCGCAGGGAATATGTGTAAACGGCATAGCAGCGGGCGCGGTGGAGACCGAAGCCCTAAAACTGTATACCGCGGGCAGGGACCTGCCCGAAATGTCATGGCAGACCACGCCCGCGGGGAGAATGGTTCAGCCGGAAGACATCGCCAACGTGGTCTCTTTCCTCTGCAGCGACCAGTCAAAGATGATCAGGGGACAGGTTATCGTTATCGACGGCGGCGTATCGCTGACACCGCTCAGCCCTGCCGAGGCAGAAACGGAACGGGGAGGTAATCTTGGTTGAACGCAGAGCAGTAATCACCGGAGTCGGCGCTATCACACCGCTGGGACTGACTGCTGAAGGTTACTGGCAGGGGTTGGCCGCAGGCAAATCCGGTATCGGGCCGATTACCCTGTTCGATACCGATTCATACTCCATAAAATTAGCCGCCGAGGTCAAGGGTTTTGAGCCCGGGAACTATATGCCCGTCAAGCGAGTTGACCGGACTGCCCGGTGCACCCAGTTTGCCATCGCCGCCGCCAGAATGGCAATGGAATCGGCCCGGCTGGAGGTAGACCATGAGCAGCCGGAAAGAACGGGAGTGGTCATCGCCACCAGCGGCATGGTGTGGATGATTGCCGACCAGGGCGAATACATCAAGCGCAGAGGTCCGGGGCGAATCGACCCCCTTTTCATCACCAAGACTCCCCCCAGCATGGTAACCGCCCAGGTGGGACTGGAAATCGGTGCCAGAGGACCGAATACCAGCCTCAACAGCGCCTGCGCCAGCGGCAGCGATGCCCTTGGCGTTGCCCTGAGCCACCTGCTCCTGGGACACGCCGATATGATGATAGCGGGCGGCGCCGAAGCAAACATCAGCCCCATCGGCATAGCCAGCGTCGGGCGTGTGAGGGCCCTGTCCAGACAGACAGACCCCCGAAAAGCCAGCCGCCCCTTCGACCTCAACCGGGACGGGTTCGTTTTTGGAGAAGGCGCCGGCATAATGGTGCTGGAAACGCTTGAACATGCCCGGAAACGCAACGCCCCGGTGCTGGCAGAACTGGCCGGAGCGGGATGGTCGTTTGATGCCTACAACGAAACTGCTCCCGATGCCGAGACTCAGGCGATAGCAATGAAAGCGGCGCTGCGAAGTGCCGGCATCGCTGCGGAGGACATCGACTACATTAACGCTCACGGAACAAGCACCCGTCTTAACGACGCCGCCGAAACCAGGGCAATCAAGCTGGTCTTCGGCAAAAGAGCTTATCAAATACCGATTAGCTCGAATAAGTCCATGATCGGGCACCTTGCCTGTGCTGCCGGGGCTGCCGAAGCGGTAGCGGCGGTCATGACCATCAGGAACGGAATTATACCGCCCACCATCAACTATGAGACCCCCGACCCGGATTGTGACCTGGATTACGTGCCGAATAAAGCACGGCAACAGCCGGTAAATGCCTGCCTTTCCAATTCTTTCGGCATGGGCGGACAGAATTGCAGCCTGGTAATCAAGCGTTTCCCCTAGAGGAGACCGATGGAGCCTAAAGAGCTTGAAGGGAAAGTGTCACTGGTCACCGGAGCCTCAAGAGGTCTGGGGAGAGCCATTGCCCTCAAACTGGCTAGCCTCGGGGCAAAGATAGCCATCAATTACCTGACCAGTGGGGAGGAAGCCAGCCGCCTCGCTGAAGAGATTAAAGATAGCGGCAGCGCCGCCCTGCTGTTAAAGGCGGACGTGGCTGATGCTGCTGCCGTCAAAACCATGACACGGGAGATTGTCAACAGGTGGGGAAAAATCGACATTCTGGTAAACAACGCCGGCATCGTGAAGGATAACCTGCTGCTCAGAATGTCGGATGAAGCCTGGGACGCTGTCATCAATACTCACCTGCGCGGCGCTTATCTGTGCACCAAGTTCGTCCTGCGGTCCATGATGGAGCAGTACTGGGGCAGAATCATCAGCATCTCATCACTGGCAGGGCTGGTGGGTAACACGGGACAGACGAACTATTCCGCCGCCAAAGGAGGTCTCATCTCCTTCACCAAAAGCGTAGCTCGCGAGGCAGGCTCTCGAAACATCACCGCCAATACCATCGCCCCCGGTTTCATCACTACCGATATGACGGAAAAACTGCCGCAGGAGACCAGGGACGCTATTTTATCCCGCATTCCGCTGCAGCGCTTTGGCACTCCCGATGATATCGCCGAACTGGTAGCCTTTCTCTCCAGCGATAGAGCCAGTTACATTACGGCGCAGGTTATCTGCGTTGACGGCGGGGTAATCTAAATATTTAACAGGGAGGCGCACCATGTCTAAAGTAGGCATCGTCACCGACAGCATAAGCTGTATACCCAAAGAGCTGGTCAAGGAATACGGCATCCGTATCGTTCCGGCAGGTCTGGTGGTTGACGGCAAGGGTTATCGGGATACGGATATAACCAACGAAGAGTTCTGGAAGTTGTTTTACGCAGCCAAAGAACAACCCACCACCAGCGCCGTCACCCCGGCAGATTTCGCCAGCGTATTTACCGAACTGTCCAAGTCCACCGATAGCATTGTCTGCATCGTCGTCTCCAAGGCGCTCAGCGCCACCCATGAAGCCGCAGTCCAGGCCAGCAAAACGGTCAGGAAAGAACACCCCAACCTCAAAATCGAAATCATCGACAGCAAGACCGCCACCGGCGCCCAGGGCTTTATTGTCCTGGAAGCAGCCCGCGCTACTAAAGCCGGGAAGAGCCTGGAAGAAGTTGTCAAAGCAGCCGTGGAGATGATTCCGAAGGTGAAGTTCCTGGTCGCCATGGATACCCTCAAGTACCTGATTAAAAGCGGCCGGGCTCCCAAAGCAGCCGTGATTGGAAATATGCTACAGGTGAAACCGATTATCGGCATGGTCAGCGGGACCGGACTGGTGGAAAATCTGGGGCGAACGCGGGGCAGGAAAAAAGCCTTGGCAAAAATAGCCGAGATGGCCAGGAGTTATATTGATGCCAGCAAGCCGGTACACGTCATGTTCCACTATACTGACGGCATTGCCGCCGGGGAAGAGCTCAAGGACATCGTCACTTCTCAGCTAAACTGCTCGGAAGTGCACCTGACCCCTTATACTCCGGTGATGGCATCTCAGACTGGACCGGTAGTGGCGATGGCTTTCTACTCTGAGTAGAGGTGTCTCTGGTCAGAGCTCGACCTCGGTGCCTATCCCTGCCTGAACTGCTTTGTCATAGACCAGCCTGGCAGTGGCGACATCCTGGATGGCCAGCCCGTTGGATTTAAACACGGTGATTTCCTTATCACTGGTTCGTGACGGTTTCCTGCCGGTGATAATCTCGCCCAGTTCCGCTTGTAAATGGGATTTATCTATCTCACCGGCGCCGAGGGGTATCATGATGTCACCCGCTTCATTCAGGCACGCCTCGTAAGAATCGGCGATAACCCTGGACCTCTTGATGATGTCGGTATCCAGTTCACGGGCATTTGGCGTATGGCTGCCGATGCCGTTGATATGCGTCCCTTCCCTGACTTTCTTCCCGTCAAATACGGGTGTGGGAGATGTCGTCGCCGTGCAGATGATATCCGCTTCTTTCAGAACAGCATCCGGCGAATCGGCGCTTACCACTTCCAGGTTCAACCTGGCACTCATCTCCTTTACAAACTGGCTGACCGCTTC
>CAZRBS010000046.1:0-3224 GCA_964598405.1 uncultured Dehalococcoidaceae bacterium | reverse complement strand
GGGCTGCCGTCATCGCCCACAGCTGTGCCTTCGCCTGCACCCCGGCGCCAAAGATTCCCGCCGTCTGCCTTTTATCAGGGCGGGCAAGATACCTGGTAGCCACCCCCGCAACAGCCCCCGTGCGAATCGCGGTAAGATAGCCGCCATCCATGGTGCAAATCACGTTGCCGTTCTCCGGGTCCTGAAGAAGCACCTTCCCGATGGTGGTGGGCAGGTTGTACTTCGTCGGATTGTCCTTGTAAACGGTTACCACTTTGCAGGCGAGGGCCCCCATTTCTCTCAGGTATGCCGGCATGTAAAGTGCCACGCCACCGGGAGGAGTGATATTTATGCGCAGCGGCAGGACCGCCGTGCCCGCAGCCAGCTCAGCAAATGCTTTCTCGACCACCTCCATACAATCACTCATCTCAAGCACTTTCATTACATCGTCTCTGGTCAACAGCAGCATAGGCTCCTCCGTTGGCAGTATTCTACCGGAATACAATCAAGAATATCTCAATATATCACGAATAAGCGGCGATTACAATCGTTCCGGGCTCTGCTGGCGCAGCTCGTCACTCTTTGACTTCCGCCTTTTCCGCTTTCACGTAAGCCTCGTTCACTTGGCGAGCCGGGTGGCTCTCGGAGCTGTAGTCCTTGACGGCATAAATCTTCCTCATCCGGTCGAGCTTCTTCTGTTTGTTCAGGCGTTCATATATCATTATCCAGGCGCAGTTTCGCTCGCTGCTGGTCTCGCATTTTCCGTCCTTATAGCCGCCGCAGGGGCCGTTTACCAGGCTCTTGGCACACATGGTCATGGGACAGATGCCGCCGTAATCAGCCAGCAGGCAGTTGCCGCAGGCGCGGCAGTTTTCCAGCCAAGTGCCTTCCGCCGCCGTTATGCCGATGAAGCGCGTGTTCAGGGCGGGCAGCACCGTCATGGGTTCGAGCATCTCCGCCACCAGCTGCACCCCGGCGCCGCACGCCATGGAGAGGACAACATCGTAATCCCGCGCGGTCTCCATTATCGGCTCAATGTATTCCTTATCGCACTGGCGCTGGATGGTTGCTTCCCCGGCCTCAATTTCCTTCCCTTCTTTCCTGCTCGCCATCCTGAGTTCGGTTGCCAGCAACTCAACTTCTTTTTCGCCTCCGGCATGACAGACGCTCACGCATGTCCCGCAGCCCAGGACAAATATCTTTTTGTAGTCCCTGACCCTTTCCTTTATCTCTCCAAACGGTTTCCTCTCCGCGACTATCATTTCTTCACCTTCTCCTTTTTCAAAGGATTGGGGCCCAGGTTCCTGGCTCTTTCCGTCATCTCATCACAGGCAGCGGCAAACCGCGGTGCATCCGAAGCGCCCACATTGAACATCTCCACCCGCTCCGGCTCCATACCCATTTCTTCCAGCAGTCTCTTGGCCTGGGCAACCCGTTTTTTCGCTCGCAGATTTCCTTCCAGGAAATGGCAATCGCCTTCCTCTCAGCCGGCAACGAAGACGGCATCGGCCCCGTCTTCAAAGGCTTTGAGCAGATGGATGGTGTCCACCTTGCCGGTGCACATCAGCTTCACTATCCGCACGTCGGGAGAGTATTCCAGACGCATGGAACCGGCCAGGTCCGCCGCCGAATAAGCACAGTAGTGGCAGCAAAAGGCTATTACCTTTGGTTCGTAACCATCGACCATGTTTGCTCCCTTTCCGTATTTAAGCTGAACACAGGACAGCACTCTTGGCCATCACCTGTTCATCGGCATAATTCTGCAGCTTGATCGCCTTGCGCGGGCACAGACTGGCACAAATCCCGCAGCCCTGACAGGCAGCCGCTTCGATATAGGCCACGCCGTCTTCATTTATTGCGGGGACATCAAACGGGCAGGACCGGACGCAGGTAAGACAGGCCACACACCTGTCTGGGTCCACCACCGAGACGACGCCGCCTACCATCAGATAGGGTTGAGATAAAACGGTAGCCGCCCGAGAGACCGCCCCCCTCGCCTGTACTATCGATTCCGAAATGAATTTCGGCGAGTGAGCCAGCCCGCAGAGGTACATGCCCTCATTGACGAAGTCCAGAGGGCGCAGCTTCATATGGGCTTCCATGTAGAACTTATCCTGGGTCAGCGGCAGTTTCAACTTGCTGGCTAATTCCGTCGCATCGGGCTGAGGGCGTATGCCACTGCTCAGGACAAGCAGGTCTGGCTCAAGCGAAATTTCCACTCCCAGAACGGAATCGAAGACCTTTACCCGCAGTTTGCCATTTTCTTCACCGACCTCGGGCTTCTTTTCCGGTTCGTAGCGGACGAAGGTCACCCCCGCGTCCCTCGCCTTTTGATAGAGAAGTTCATGCATGCCATAAGTACGGATATCCCGGTAGAGAACGTAGACCTCCGTTTCCGGATTCCGCTCTTTCAGCTTGAGGGCATTATTCACCGCCTGCGTGCAGCATACCCGGCTGCAGTACATGTGCTCTTCTTCCCTTGAGCCGACGCACTGTATCATCACCACCGAGTCCAGCTTCCTGGCTTCTTCGCTATCTTCGGCAATCCTCTTTTCCAGCTCGAGCTGGGTCAACACTTTGTCCCTCTGACCGTACAGGTACTCGGTTGGTCTGTACTCCGTTCCGCCGGTAGCCATAATCACCACACCGTGTTCGATTTCCACGTCTTTCCCGCTCCGGGTGGCAATTTCGGTAACATAATTGCCCAGATAACCGGAGAACTTTTTAACCCCGGCACCTTTATAAACGGTTATCTTTGGTTCTCGCTCCACCCGCTCTATCAGCGAGGAAAGCAGCGCCTGCGGGTCGGAGCCGTCCCCGGCGTAGTAAATATGCCGCAGGTTGCCACCCAGCTCCTTCTCCCTTTCCACCAGTACCGTCTCGTAGCCTTGCTCGGCCAGTCCCAGAGCCGCCGTCATTCCGGACAGTCCGCCGCCGATAATCAGCCCGCGGCGTTTTATCTCGGACGGCGACTGGTGCAGCGGCTCAAGGGTAACAGCACGGGCCACCGCCATTCTCACCAGGTCTTTGGCTTTTTCCGTGGCTTCCGGCAGGTGCGTGGCATGGACCCAGGAGCACTGGTCCCTGATGTTGGCCATCTCGAAGAGGTATTTGTTCAGGCATCCTTCCCGGATGGTATCCTGGAAAAGCGGTTCGTGGGTGCGCGGGCTGCAGGATGCGACCACCACCCGGTTCAATTCTTTTTCCTTTACGGCGTTGATTATCTTGTTCTGGGTGTCCGTGGA
>CAZRBS010000045.1:0-12788 GCA_964598405.1 uncultured Dehalococcoidaceae bacterium | reverse complement strand
CTCGGCTATGCCCCATAAACGCAACCCGGAACTATGCGAGCGCATCTGCGGGCTGGCACGCTTGATAAGGGGTTATGCCCTGACTTCGCTGGAGAACATTGCCCTGTGGCACGAACGTGATATCAGCCATTCTTCTACCGAACGCGTCATCCTGCCCGATTCCTGTCTGGTCCTGGACTATTGCCTGGCCGTCTTTGCTTCCGTAATCAGAGGACTGGAAGTTTATCCCCAGAGAATGGAAAAGAACATCGAGCTCACCAGAGGGCTGGTCTTCTCGCAGCGGGTAATGCTGGCCCTCATCGACAAGGGGCTCAGCCGCCAGAAGGCATATCATCTAGTACAGCGCAATGCCATGAAGGCCTGGAAGAAAAGCAAAAGTTTTCTTAAGTTGCTTCAAAGCGACTCCGAGGTTACAGATGCCCTGCCGCAGGGAGAACTCGAATCGCTTTTTGATTATCAGTATTATCTGCGGCACGTCGATGACGTTTTTGCGCGCCTGGGCCTGACCCGGGCGCAGTGGAAGAACTCCGTGGTCAGGCCAGCCAAATTGAGCACCAGAAAACTATGACTCAACTTGACGAGGGAACTCTGGGAAAGAGCAATTCAACCACAGTAAAACTTATCCGCAAAAGGAGCAAAAAGAGCTTATGAACATGACGCCATCAGTTTTAATGGAAGCTGACCTGCCATTACCGCTGTTTATCCGCGGCAAGGTTCGGGACAGCTATGATCTGGGCAACCACCTGCTGATTATAGCTACTGACCGGATTTCCGCCTTTGATTCGGTCCTGCCCTGCGGCATACCCAAGAAAGGCCTGGTCCTCAATCAGCTGTCCGTATTCTGGTTCAGGCAGACATCAGAGTTAATGCCCAATCATCTGGTAGAGGCGGTTGACGGCACTCACTGTCTCGATACCTATATTCCAGAGGACGAACGTTTTCCCTGCCCTCCCTACCTTAGCGGGCGGAGCATGGTGGTAAAGAAGGTAAAACGCCTCCCGATTGAATGCGTGGTGCGTGGCTATCTCTCCGGCTCGGCGTGGGCGGAATATCAAAAGTCCGGCACCGTCTCCGGGTTTTCCCTTCCCAGAGGCTTGAAGGAAAGTCAGGAACTGCCGGAGCCGCTGTTCACCCCGACCACCAAAGCGGAGTCCGGGCACGATTTGCCGCTTACCATGGACCAGATGCGCAAAATGACCGGCAAGGAAATCGCCGAGACGATAAAGGAGAAGGGGCTGGCTATCTACAACTACGCCTGCGAATATGCCCGCGAGAGAGGCATCATCATTGCTGATACCAAGATGGAGTTCGGTCTGGACGAGGGTAAACTCATCCTGATTGATGAGCTGCTCACTCCGGACTCTTCACGCCTGTGGGACGCCGACCACTATAAAGTCGGGCAGTCCCAGCCAAGCTACGACAAGCAGCCGGTGCGGGACTGGCTGGTTGAGGCGGGGTGGAATAAAGAACCGCCGGCGCCGATGCTGCCCCAGGATGTCATTGAAGCTACAAGCAAGAGGTACGTACAGGCTTATGAAAGGCTTACCGGCAGAGAGCTGAAAGCGGACTCCTGAACCCGGCGGCTGTCGCCGCCTCACTTGCCGAATCGGTGCCGCTACCTTTCCAGCAAGTCTTTGGTGCTGGGCAGTTCACCACCGAGCCGTGCGTCAATCCTGGTAGCCCTGTCCAGGGCTCTGCCCAGGGCTTTGAATAACGCCTCTGCTTTATGGTGGTCATTGGTTCCGTAAGCAATCCTGGCATGGAGGTTAAGCCTGCCCTCTGCGGCGAAGGACTCCAGAAAGTGCCGGATGAGGTCGGTGGGGAAGCCGAGCATATCATTCCTGGCAAAAGGCAGTTCCAGCACGGTATATCCTCTGCCACCGATGTCCACCACCACCGTAGCCAGAGAATCATCCATCGGCACGGCGGCATCGGCGATGCGGACAATCCCGCGTTTCTCCCCCAGAGCCTCCCCCAGAGCCCTGCCCAGACAGATGGCAATGTCCTCGGCGAGATGGTGCTGGTCGCTTCCGGTGGCTCTAATGTTTATGTCAAATACGCCGTGCTGCGCCAGTTGAGATAACAGGTGGTCCAGCATCTTGATTCCGGTATTTATTTCCCACCTGCCTCCACCATCAAGGTCAAGCCGCAGGCTGATGTTTGTTTCCCTGGTTTCCCGCTTAACGAGGGATACCCGTTCACTCATTTGCTTCCTCCCCCAGCTCCTTGAGCCTTTTAACCAAAGCGTCGGTGTGTTCCGGTTTGCCCACGCCGATGCGGAGGCTGTTCTGCAGGAGCGGCAAATCAAAATACCTAACCAGTATTCCTTTATTCTGCAGCTTCTGCTGCACTTCATTCGCCCTGCCCCTCAGAACAGAGCAAAAAATAAAGTTGGCCCGAGACGGAAAAGGTTCAAGCCAGCCCAGTTTCTGCAACCCGGCAAACAGCCTTTCCCTTTCCGCCGTTATAATCTTCACTTTATCCATCAGGTAATCAACGTCTTTTAATGATTCACGCACGGCAACGATAGCCGCCACGTTGACACAGTACGGCTCTTTTATGCTCAGCAGATAATTGGCTATCTGCGGGGGAAACATGCCGTAGCCGATTCTCAGTCCGGCCAGTCCCGCCCATTTACTGAATGTGCGCAACACCATCAGGTTCTTGTACTGCCCCACCAGAGGGGCTACCGTCTCCCCGCTGAACTCATAGTATGCTTCATCAACCACCACCGGAATGCCGGTATCCAGTATCTCCAGGATTTCCCCTCCGGGGATAAGCGTCCCGGTGGGATTGTTGGGTGTAGCCAGCAAAATCAGCTTTGTCTTCTTCGTTATCGCCTTTTTTATCGCCCCGACGCTGATGGTGTAGTCCTCATTCCGGGGGACATTAATCAGGGTGCCGCCAGACAGGTCCATGAAAAAACGGAACATGGCAAAGGTGGGGACGCAATTTATCACCTCATCACCCGGCTCGATAAAGAGGCGCAAAATAAGGTCTATAAGCTGGTCGCTCCCGGCGCCGGCAACGATGTGCTCCGCGCCAACCCCGGTATATCCCTGAAGCAATTTTCTAAGCTCAGCCTGTCCCGAATCAGGGTAGATATTTATGCCGGGATACTCCGCCAGAGCGGCATTAACCCTGGGGGAACAGCCGTAGAGGTTTTCGTTGGCGTCCAGTTTGATAACCTCTTCCACCGGGACCTCAATCTTCCCGGCCAGAGTTTCCGGTGCTTTACTGGCGGCGTACCCGCCAAAATTAACCAGGTCAGGGCGTATCAGCTTTTCTATTCCTGCAGAAGCCACCAATCAATACCTCCCGAATTCGTTGTCAATGCGGAAATTTTCAAGGGGAGAGACGCAAGCGTTACCTGCCGGCAGGACAGACCCGCAGGCACTCGGCGCAGCCGCCGGAAGCGTTGACAAAGGAACAGCAGGCAAATTTATTTATGGAGTACTGCTCCCCCTCTTCCGGTCTGGCTATGGCTCCGGCAGGGCAGCTATCAATGCAGATGCCGCAGCTGGCACAATCGACGGCATAGTCCCTGTCGGCATTCGTCGGCTCCAGCAACGCCTCAGTCAAACAGGAGGAAAGCCTTACCCTTGGCCCGAAAGCGGGGGTGAGCAGCAGGCTGCTCCAGCCGAACTCGCCCAGCCCGACTGCCTGACCGGCGTGTTTATACGAGAATACTGCTTCCAGAAATCTCGAATCCAGAGGGCAGCCGGCAGTTGGTAACGGCAGTGCTTTCCGCCCGGTGTTGCGGGAAGCCCTGGCGACATCATAGGCCGCTCTGGTCAACCGCCCGGCGAGGAATTCCGTATGACGACCCAGCATATCGTTCAAGGAAGCCGCGCCCGTCGTTCTGCCCGGTGAGTTAAGGTCCAGGATTTCCGGATAAACTTCCATGGCAAAGACCACCAGTGAGGAGGCCCGGGGCAGCAGGTTTCTTGCCATTTCCTCAAGTTTTGTTCCCTTCCATTCCGCCAGGTTGGCGATGCCCACAGCATCCACTTCCCGCCGGGAAATCAAGTCCTGTATGACCGCGCTTTCTAATTCCTGCTTGACACTCACTTTAGCCTCCTGATTTTGTTTGTCTGAACTTCTACTATCGCACGGAATAACGTGGAACGCCTTATTCCATAAACCGGTTGCAGTTTTATTTTAACCTCTTTTCAATCGCTTTTCCACCGCCCGCGCGTGGGCATCGAGTCCCTCCGCCCTGGCTATCACCGAGGCAGCCTGCCCCAGCCGCTCCAGACCAGTTTCGTCAATCGTAATCGTGTTGATAAACTTGATAAAGTCGGTCACACCGAGCGGTGAGCCGAACCTGGCGGTCCCGCCGGTGGGCAGAACATGGCTTGGCCCGGCAACATAATCGCCCAGCACCGCCGTCGAGTTTCTCCCCACCACGACGCACCCAGCATTCAAAACTCTGCCCAGGTAAGAAGCGGCGTTCTCCACCATCAGGCAGAGGTGCTCCGGAGCGTAAAGATTAGCCAGCTCCACCGCCTCATCGACTGTCGGCACCACCGCCGCAACCCCCCTCCCCAGGGACTCAGCAGCAATCGCTTCACGTGGTAATCCTTTGAGCTGGCGCTTTATCTCCTGACCGACCTCACCGGCAAACCGGGCCGAGGTGGTTATCAGAACAACCGAAGCCAGAGGGTCATGCTCTGCCTGGGCCAGAAGGTCAGCGGCACAGTAGTCGGGGCTGGCGGACTCATCAGCGATGAGCAGCACCTCACTCGGGCCTGGAAGGCCGTCAATGGCCACCGCGCCGTAGACCAGCTTTTTCGCCAGAACCACAAAGATATTACCCGGTCCGCAGATTTTATCCACTCCCGGAACAGAGCGGGTACCAAAGGCAAGGGCAGCGATTGCCTGCGCACCGCCAATGCAGAAAATACGTTCCACTCCGCTGATATCCGCCGCCACCAGCGTGGCCGGGGGTATGGTCCCTTCCCTGTCCGGCGGGGACACCAGGATAATCTCCTTCACCCCGGCAACCCTGGCCGGTATGGCCGTCATCAAAACTGTCGACGGGTAAGAAGCGGTCCCGCCCGGGACATAGAGTCCCACGCGCTCCAGCGGCCGTATCAACTGGCCTGAGTCGTCCCTGACCAGCTCCCGCCAGATGTTATTTTTCTGCGCGGTGTGGAAGCTGTTTATCCTTTCCGCCGCCAGCTTGAGGGCCGGGACAAGCTTTTTATCTACCCTCCGGTGAGCGCTCTTCATCTGCTTTTTGTCTATTTCGAGCGAGCCCAGGCTTACCCCGTCAATCTTCAGGGTCAGGTCGTAAAGGGCAGCGTCCCCTCTCCCCTGCACATCGCTGATGATGTGCCTGACCGCCTCCTCCGGGTCTTCAGTGCCAAACATTTTCTTTAACCTTGACCTGAGCACCGGTGAAACCGGGTAAGGCTGGAGGGAAACCTCTCTGGTCAATGCGGATTTTGCTGCCGAAAAACCTTCAATAACTTTCAACCCGGATGTCCTTCACTGCCGTGTGTAGAGCTTCAATGACAGGCTTCATGCGCCTGCCCCGGCGGGAATCAAACTTGATGCTGGCGTTGCCAATCAGGCAAGCGGTCGACTCAAAGAGGGTATCAATAATCTTGAGGTTGTGTCTGGCTATGGTTTGTCCGGTCTGGGTATTCTCAACCAGTAAATCGGCATCCTCGGGCAAAAAGGCTTCGGTAGCTCCCCAGGTGGGCACTATCCGGTAATGCCCCAGATGATTGTCCCTGGCATATTTGTCCGCTATATTGACATACTCTGAAGCTACCCTGAATGGCACCGATTGTGCCGCAAGGAACCGCCGCAGGCTATAGGTATCATTTACCGGCAGATTCTGGCTGACCACAGCCACTATCCTTACTTTGCCCAGCTTGAGGTCCAGAAGTTCCTTCACCGGGCTGGCCGGAAACTGGTAGAGGTGCTCCAGAAGCCAGTCACGCCCGGTGATAGCCAGGTCAAAATTACCGTTAGCCACCTGTAAAGGCATATCCTGCGGCCTTATCACTTTGCCGGCGACGCCTTCCAGCTTGATGGTCGGGCGCCGGTTGCCCGTGGTCGAAGGATAATCATCAATCTGAATCCCGGCTTTGTTCAGGAGCTGGAGCACCGGCACCTGCTGGTGTCCGTCAGGCAGGGCCAGCCGAACCATCCCGTCGTTGGCTACCTGCCAGGCCGGTGCTTTCGCCGCCGTCGGCTCATCGGGATAGCTTTCCTCGTTCTCAGGAATCCTGCCACAGCTGTCACAGACCGAAGCCACCACTTTGCCCAGGTTCTTCGACTCCCAGCTATTCCGGTTGGCAATCAGGAAAGCACCGCAGTCAAGGACCTTGCTGATTGCCGTCATGCCATGATGGTAAAGCTCTGTTTCTGCCCTAGTACGAACTAATGCCAGCTCAGCATTTTCCGGCGGGTATACCTCGGCTCCCCCCCACACCGGGAAGATGCTGAATTTACCCAGCCGGTTTCTCAGCGCAAAAGACTCGGCCAGGTTGGGATATTCGCTGACAATGCGGATAAATCCAGGCCAAGACTTCACCTGTGACAGCGCTGAGATTTCCCCCGACTGGCTGGCCGCCATATATAAGCCCCCGTTCCCGTATCCCAACCCCTTTATCTTGACCAGGGCGCTGCTGGGGTACTTGGCCAGAAGCTCTTCAATCCAGTCCAGCCCGCAGACCCCCAAATCGTAATTGCCAATCGCCACCTGAACCGGGATATTCCTTTCGTGGAACATCTTGGCGGAGAGAGCACGGAACTTCTGCGACCTGACGCGGTAAAGGCGTGATTTGCTGTGGTATTCGTCAAGCTCCCAGCCAGCGTCCCTGAGCAAAGCGGCCGTTTTATCCAGAAGACGTCCTTTAGGCAAGGCTATCTTTATCGGCACTTTCCCCCTCCAGTAATGCCAGGACCTCTTCTATGGTCTGTGCTTCAACCCTGCTTGACTTGGCTTTATCCCGCAAAATAAATGCCGGTTCTTTATCCCGGACATCAAGGACCCATCTCAAGCCCGGCGACTCCCGGCCATCGAGGCTGAGTTCAGTTACACATCCAGCTTGCCGAAGCCGGCCAGCCGCTTTAAAAGCCTCCGCGGCGACAGCCCTTTCCCCGGGTTTGACCAGAATCCTCTGCGCTACGGGTTCTAACAGAGATTCAGGTGCCATAAGGCTCATCAAGCTGTCAATGTAAAGGGCAAAACCGGACGCCGGCACGTTTCCCCCCCCCATTGCCGGGATGAGGGCATCATATCTCCCTCCCCCGCCTATCTTTTCCCTGCCGGCAAAGAACTGAAAAATCAGACCGGTGTAATACTCAAAACCCGCCCCTGAGGCGATGTCAATCTGGTACTTGCAGCCCAGGCTTTCGAGGATGTCAACGACTTCGATAAAATTGTTGAGACAGGGCTTGATTTCAGGAAAGCTCCGGGCTGAAATTGCCTCCAGGTTCTTCAGAAAACCGGATGATTGCCCTTTCAGGTTCAAGAGCGGAAACAGGATGTTCTCCAAATCCGGCTCTATTGATTTTATTCCGGCCAGTGCTTTCCCGTTCCCGTCCAGAATCTGGTCAAAGACCCTGGCCTGTTCTTCAGGACTGAGGCCGAGCTTTCCCAGCAGTTCCCTTAACAAACCGGCATGTGAAAGCCTCAGCTTTATACCTCCAACCCCCGACTTTTTCAGGACTTCCAGGGCCAGCAGGATTAATTCGGCATCGGCCAGGGGAGAACCAGCCCCGATAAGTTCGGTCCCGCACTGCCACCTTTCCCTTGTCTTTTTGCCGGTCTCTTCAAAAATAAAAGTATTGGTCACATAAAAGAGCCTGGCCAGGCTTTCTCCCATCGTATCGATGTAAAGCCTGGCGATGGGAATAGTACCATCGGGCCTCAAGACCACTCTCTCACCGCTCCAGCCATCCCAGTCCAGAAAGGAGTAGACCCTGCCCAGCATGCCGGGCGTAAGCGTCCCGGCCGAGGTAAACAGATGGAGATATTCAATGGTCGGTGTTTTGACCTCATGGTAGCCCCACCTCAGGCAGGAGTTTCGAAAACCGCTTTCAATCAGACGAAACCTGGTCATCTCGGCGGGAGACAGGTCCCGTGTACCCTTGCATCTTTGCACTCTCATATTACACCATTTACGAATAACTGATAAATTTTACCTTAAATCCGCCGGGGCGTTCAACTTCGAGCGTTTTTCAGGAAAACGGAAAATAGTTGAGGTCTTTATGTTGTTTCCAGTATAGTATAGAAGTATAATAATATAAATATGCCGCTGGATGGCGAATTTTTAAAAAGGCTTTTTATGTTACGAACGATACGCATACTCTTTCTGCTGATTGGCATACTGCTGGTCGCTTCCATCGCCGCCGAGGCCCAGACAACAAACCCCAGGATTGATGTCATCACGGTCAAGGGCACCATCAATCCCGTTCTGGTCGACTACATAGACCGCGGAATTAGAGAAGCAGAAGAGGGGGGAACTTCGGCCGTCATCATACAGCTGGACACGCCTGGCGGTCTTGACACAGCCATGCGTGACATTATCCAGAAAATCGTCAGTGCACGGGTACCCGTAGTCGTGTATGTCGCTCCCTCAGGAGCCCGGGCAGCTTCGGCAGGTGCCTATATTACCCTGTCGGCCCATGTCGCCGTGATGGCACCAAACACTGCCATCGGCGCCGCTACCCCGGTAGCCTTAGGCGGCGATGGCGAAGCGCAAATGTCCAAGGAAATGAAGGCAAAGGTTATCAATGACGCCGCCGCTTATATCAGAGACCTCGCCGAGTCGCACGGGCGCAATGCCGACTGGGCAGAAAAGGCGGTAAGGGAAGGCGTGTCCGCCACATCTCAGGAGGCACTGGAGCTTAACGTGGTTGATATGGTTGCCCCCGACGTCAATACGCTCATCGCGCAGCTGGACGGCAGGCAGGTGACCATGCTCGGTGGACAGACAATCACCCTGGAGACGCAGGGCGCCACCGTCAACAAAGCCGATATGCAGATAATAGAGAGGCTCCTGTATACCATTGCCGACCCCAATATTGCCTTCCTGCTGCTGAGCATAGCCACCCTCGGCATCATGGTGGAAATCTTCAATCCCGGACTCTTCTTCCCGGGAATTGTCGGCGCCATCTGCGGCATCCTGGCTTTCTACTCCCTCGGCCAGCTGCCGGTGAACATTGCGGGAGTTCTGCTCATAATTCTGTCCTTCGGCCTGTTCGTTGGTGAAGCATTGACCACTTCCTTTGGTTTGTTTACCATAGGAGGCGTGACTGCGTTAGTAATCGGTTCCCTAATCTTATTTCAGGGAGGCTCACCCTTGTTCAGAGTAGACCCCTGGCTGATTGCCACCATGACCATTATCATTGCGTCCCTGTTTGCCTTTGTGGTCAACCGGGCCATACACGCTCACCGAAAACAGGCAACTACGGGAAGGGAAGAGCTAACCGGGAAAAAGGCCGTGGTTAAAGTCGCCCTGAACCCGGAAGGGACCGTTTTCTTCAAGGGTGAACACTGGGCGGCTAAATCCGATGAGGGTTTGATAGAAGCCGGGGAGGAAGTAATTATAACCGGGATGGACGGTTTAACCCTGCAGGTAGTCAAAAAAAGAAAGGAGGAAAGCAAATGAACCTAATTGCCGGCAGCGTGGCTAACCCGGCCCGGCATCTGCCCGCCGCGCAATTTCGCCTCTCAGGAGGTTATCGTTGTTCCAGATAGATCCGTGGCTGATTATCATAATTATCATTGGTAGCGTTGCTTTCCTCGCTCTGGTAATCGTTTTCGGGGTCAGAGCTCACCGCCAGCAGGTATCTGCGGGCAAGGAGGAATTGATCGGAAAAATTGCCGAAGTCCACACCGTCCTGGACCCCAAAGGAACCGTCTCCATTCAGGGCGAACACTGGACAGCGATATCGAACGGAGGTCGGATAGAACCAGGAGAGGAGGTGATTATAACCAGGGTCGAAGGTTTAAAACTACGGGTGGCCAGGAAAGAATAAAAAGGAGGTAAATAAATGAATCCAGTTGTTATTGGCATCATCGTTCTGGCTGGCATCATGATTCTGCTGATGGCAATCAAAATAGTTGCCGAGTATGAGCGAGGAGTCATCTTTCGCCTGGGGCGACTGATAGGGGCCAAAGGGCCCGGGCTGTTTCTCATCATTCCCTTTGTTGACCGGATGCAGAAAGTAGACCTGCGCGTAATAACCATGGACGTCCCCTCACAAGAGGTAATCACCAAGGATAACGTCACCGTCCGGGTCAATGCGGTAATCTACTTCAGGGTGGTTGACCCTGAAGCTTCGGTGGTCAAGGTTCTGGACCACATCAGAGCCACCTCGCAGATATCTCAGACCACGCTACGAAACGTGCTGGGGCAATCCGAGCTCGACGAGCTTCTGGCGCAGAGAGAGAAACTCAACCAGATGCTGCAAAAAATAATTGACGAACATACTGACCCGTGGGGAGTAAAGGTCAGCACGGTGGAAATCAAGGAAGTTGAGCTGGCCGAGGAAATGAAGCGCTCTATGGCGGCTCAAGCCGAGGCAGAAAGAGAGAGGCGAGCCAAAATTATCCATGCCGAGGGCGAGCTCCAGGCCTCCGAAAAGCTGTCTCAGGCGGCACATGTCCTTGGCAGAGAGCCAACGGCGATACAGCTCCGCTTTCTCTCCACAATTACTGAGATTGCCACCGAGAAAACCAATACCATTGTCTTCCCTCTACCCATAGAATTTATTCGAGCTTTTGAGCGCCTGGGCATCAAAACTGAAAAGACCGATAAATAGTCAGCCGGTAAATTTTAAGGCCATCTAACCGGAGGAGGACCTTTATGAGAAGTTCGGCTTGCCTTTCTAATCACGCGTAAGCTAGACAGAGTCACGCAAGCTAACATCACCGGCCAAGATTTTGCTTGAGCTTCCATCAGAGTGGCGGAGTAAGAGGCTGCCATCTCTCGCTATCGATTCGGCTATCCCCTCGAGTATGGTTTCCCCTGAGGTTACCCGAACTCTCCTGCCGAGGGTTACCAGCCTGTCCCGCCACTCCTGGAAAACCGTATCGCCATCCGGCAAGGTATCATACAGTCGTTCTGCTTCCTCCAGCAAGCGTCTGACCAGGTCCGGGCGCGAGACTTCTATGCCCAGTTCATCAACAAGGCTGGTGGCAACCGGAAGGATTTCCGGAAAAGCGGAAAGACGGAAGTTAACGTTGATGCCAATGCCAACAATGACACAGGCTGTTCTGTCTCTCTGCACGTTGCTTTCAATTAAAATCCCGCAGACCTTTTTCCCGTTGATGAGGACATCGTTGGGCCACTTTATCCGGGACTTCAAGCCAGTCACCTTTTCGATAGCACGGGCTGCGGCGAGGGAAGCCAGCATAATGAGGTGCGGGAGATGAGCCACGTCAGGGTAAAGGATGATGGACAGGGCAACGCTCCCCGTGGGCGAGAGCCAGGTGCGGCTTATTCTGCCTCTCCCCGCTGTCTGTTCACCGGCAAGGATAACGGTCCCCCCGGCTGCACCGCGCCGGGCCTCCTCACCTGCTACGTCCATGGTAGAGGTCAGCCGGGGATAATAAATAACCCTCTGCCCGATGAAAAGGGTTTTTAAACCAGCGGTAACGGAAGCTGACGATAGTTCTTCTTTCATGAGCCGTGGCTTTCCTGAAGCAAGCCGCCTACAGCCAGATACTATACCATGAATTCAGCCCGTTTTTCATCAGCAAATTTTGCCCGGTCAGCCCATATTGATGGTTTTACCGCCGTCCGGGATATTGACAAACAAAAGTGACTGTGATATTATCTTAAATGCTTCGTCTGAAGCATTTCGCACCTTAACAACTGGATAGCGGAAGGAAGGTTTCTAAAGTAACCAGAAGTTTGTTCGGAGAGTTTGATCCCGGCTCAGGATAAACGCTGGCGGCGTGCTTTATGCATGCAAGTCGTACGGTCCTTCTCTTCGGAAAAGGACAGTGGCGAAAGGGTGAGTAACACGTAAGTAACTTACCCCTAAGTAGGGGATAACTCTGAGAAATCGGAGCTAATACCGTATGTGGTAGCGGGGGTAATGCCCCACTACTAAAGCCTCCGGGCGCTTAGGGAGAGGCTTGCGCCCGATTAGCTAGTTGGTAAGGTAACGGCCTACCAAGGCTATGATCGGTAGCTGGTTTGAGAGGACGGTCAGCCACACTGGGACTGAGACACGGCCCAGACTCCTACGGGAGGCAGCAGCAAGGAATATTGTGCAATGGGCGAAAGCCTGACACAGCGACGCCGCGTGAGGGAAGAAGGCCTTAGGGTTGTAAACCTCTTTTCCCGGGGAAGAATAATGACGGTACCCGGGGAATAAGCCTTGGCTAACTACGTGCCAGCAGCCGCGGTAATACGTAGGAGGCAAGCGTTATCCGGAATCATTGGGCGTAGAGCGGGCGTAGGCGGTTCTGCAAGTCAGATGTAAAATCTCCCGGCTTAACTGGGAGGGATCATTTGATACTGCGGGGCTAGAGTGCAGCAGAGGGAAGCGGAATTCCCGGTGTAGTGGTGAAATGCGTAGATATCGGGAGGAACACCAGTGGCGAAGGCGGCTTCCTGGGCTGTTACTGACGCTGAGGTCCTAAAGCGTGGGGAGCGAACAGGATTAGATACCCTGGTAGTCCACGCCGTAAACGATGGACACTAGGTATGGGGAGTATCGACCCTCTCCGTGCCGAAGCTAACGCTTTAAGTGTCCCGCCTGGGGACTACGGCCGCAAGGCTAAAACTCAAAGGAATTGACGGGGGCCC
>CAZRBS010000044.1:0-12850 GCA_964598405.1 uncultured Dehalococcoidaceae bacterium | reverse complement strand
ACCCGTGGTCTATAACCTCGGGCAGCAGTTTAACCTCATCACCAATATTGTTCGGGCTTCTCTTTCCGAGGACGAGGGGTGGATGGTGGTTGAGATGGAGGGGGCGGAAGAGGGCATCGATCAGGGAATTGCCTGGATGACCAGCCGGGGAGTGAGGGTGGAACCGGCCAATGAGGATATTATGGAGGATTAGCTATGGGAAGAATATATCTTGATTATGCCGCTACCACGCCAGCGCACCCTGAAGTGGTAAAAGCAATGCTGCCGTATTTTACGGAAGCCTTCGGTAACCCTTCCAGCATTCATGGATACGGGCAGGAGGCAAAAGCGGCCGTCGAGGAGGCAAGAACCAAAGTGGCCGGTCTTATTGGCGCTCGTGATGAGGAGATTGTCTTCACCAGCGGCGGGACCGAGGCCGACAATTTCGCCCTGAAGGGCGTCGCCTGCGCCAACGAAGATAAGGGAAACCACATCATAACCACTGCCATCGAACACCACGCCGTGCTAGAGACATGCCACTTTCTGGAGAAGAAGGGGTTCAGTGTGACCTATCTCCCGGTGGATGAATACGGGCTGGTCTCTCCGGATGATGTTCGGCGGGCGATAACCAGCCGGACGGTTCTGGTCTCGGTGATGCACGCCAATAACGAAGTGGGCACCATAGAGCCGATAGCGGAAATAGGCAGAGTTACCCGGGAAGCCGGAGTCTATCTGCACACGGATGCGGTGCAGACCACCGGCCATATCCCGATGAGTGTGGATGAACTGGGGGTGGACTTGCTCTCGATATCCGGTCACAAGCTTTATGGCCCTAAAGGGGCCGGCGCGTTATATATTAGAAAAGGGACCAAACTCGTTTCCTTTATGCACGGGGGTGAGCATGAGAGGGGACGGCGCGCCAGCACCGAGAATACCCCCGGCATCGTTGGCTTTGGCAGGGCTGCCGAAATCGCCCGGCAGGAGATGGATGAGGAGGCGAAGCGGTTGACTTGCCTCCGGGATAAACTCATTAGCGGTCTGCTGGAGGGGATAGAACACACTCGCTTGAACGGGCATCCCCGCAGGAGGCTGCCCAATAACGTCAATATAAGCATTCCCTTTGTTGAGGGGGAGTCCATGTGCCTGGGACTTGACCTGGAGGGCATCTGTGTCTCTACCGGTTCCGCCTGTAGCACGGGAAGCCTCGAGCCGTCTCACGTTCTCCTTGCGCTGGGGCTTCCCCATGAGCAGGCACATGCTTCCCTGAGGCTCAGCCTGGGGAAGTGGACTACCGGGGAGGAGATAGACCGGGTCCTGGAAGTCCTGCCCCGTATTGTCGCCAGGCTAAGGTCGATGTCGCCATTGCTGAAAAGCCATGGCTAGATGTTGAAAACAGCCAGTTCAGGCTGGTGGGAAATTAAGGAGAGAAGATGCTGCCGGAGATAGGAAAAGTAGATAAAGAGACCTTTGACCGGATTATTTTTGCCCGGCTGGGTAAACAGGACAGTTCGGTTCTGGTTGGTCCCAGGCATGGAGTGGACGCCGCCGTGATCGAACTCACGGGTGGTCAGGTCATGGTTGTCGCCGAAGACCCCACCTTTGGCCTGCCGGTGCTGATGCCGCACTTCGGCTGGGCTATCGTCCATATCTGTGCCAGCGATGTCGCCGTGCTTGGCGTTAAGCCAAGATACATGACTATCTGCCTCATGCTGCCGCCCGGGACGGAGGAAAGCGTGCTGGAAAATATCTGGAAGGAAATCCACCAGGAGTGTGAGAAGCTGGGGATTGCCATTGTCGGGGGACATACCGGCATTTATCCCGGAATAGCCTACCCTCTGAACGGAGGTTGCACCATCATCGGGCTGGGGACAAAGGAGCAGATTACGCCTCCGTCCAATGCCCGTGCGGGTGACCGTATTATTATGACCAAAGGCCCGGCGGTGGAAGCGGCCGGTATCCTGGCCTTTCAGGCTGAGAAGGCCCTGAAGGAGAAGTACGGCGACGACCTTGTTGAGAAGGCCAAGGGCCATTTCCTGGCGATGAGCGTGGTTCAGGAGGCGCTGACTGCTGCGCCTTGCGCCCATGCCATGCATGATGCCACCGAGGGGGGACTGCTCAACGGCGTCTACGAGATAGCTGCCGCTTCTGACGCCGGGGTAACCCTGTTCGAGGAAAAGATAGTTATTCCGGAAGAGATTTCCGCGGTCTGCAACCATTTCGGCATTGACCCCCTCATCTCAATAAGCGAAGGAACGCTGGTGATAACCGCGGCACCGGAAAATATTTCCCGGATATTGAACGACCTGAAGAAGAGCGGTGTTGCTGCCTGGGAAATAGGTGAAGTTACCCCAAAGGACAGGGTTTTTATACGCAAGAACGGTAAGAAAGAGGAGCTGGCACCGGTCAAGGTAGACCCGTTCTGGGCCGCTTACTTTAGCACGCTGGAGGGATAGGAATTGAGTGACGCCAGACAGGTGGAAATGGTGCTCGGTAACCTGGTACACGCCGTTGAAATGCTGCAAAATTGCCCTGAATTCTCTCTTCTGGTGCCTGAAGTCAGGGTCAATCTGGTGTATGCCTTGCCGGGAGCAAAGACCGCCGCTGAGGTGGCGGCTGTGGACGGCAGGATAACCGTGGTAAACGGGCTGCCGTACGCCCCGGGCCTGCCCGGGTGGGGTGTGTCAGACCACATGGCAAGGCTGATTATCGAGGCGCGTAAGTACGACCCCGCGGTTAACGCCGGCGTAAACTTCAAGTGCGATGCGGAAATAATTGAAGTCGTCAAGAAATACTGCTCCGAACATGACTTGCCCTTCGGCTGGATTGACCGCACCGGTGAACCGCCTGAGGTGTCCCGGCAGGACAGGAGTTCAATGCCCTGGAAAATGAAGCAACTGGTGACGAACTACGGCGGTATACCCAGGTTATTCTATGAGGGAGAGGGCTGGGGGAAAGAGCCGCTGTTTGTCGCCCTCGGCAGTGATGCGGTTGAAGTAGCCGGAATCGCCGTAGAAATTGCGCGGCGCTACCGGCAGAGGCTGGGTTAAACCGGCTTATTGACCGCGGATTTCTCCATTCCAGCTTTAGCTTCAGAGCAACTTATTTAACACAAAAAGGAGAGACGGTGAAGGTAGTGGTTGCCATGAGCGGTGGCGTGGACTCATCGGTGACGGCGGCGCTGCTCAAACAGGAAGGATATGAGGCAATCGGCGTTACCCTGCAAATCTGGCCCCCGGATAAGAAGGACGGTGTGGCTAAATTTGGAGGCTGCTGCGGGATTGACGCTGCGGAAGACGCCAGAAGGGTGGCCCGCCGGCTGGACATACCTCACTACGTGATGAATTTCAGGGATATCTTCTCCCGGAAGGTCATTGCCGATTTCTGTCGCGAGTACAGCCTGGGAAGGACCCCCAACCCCTGTATCCGCTGCAATCAGTATATCAAGTTCGGGGCACTGCTGGAGAAAGCCAGGGGGCTGGGGGCGGATTTTGTGGCAACGGGGCACCATGCTAGAATAGAGAAAAGGAGGACTGAGGAAAGATATCTCCTCAAGAAAGGATCTGACCGGCGAAAGGACCAGTCATACTTCCTTTACCCGCTTACCCAGGAGCAGCTCCGCCATACCCTTATGCCCGTGGGTTACCTTACCAAAGAGAAGGTGAGGGAAATAGCCGCAGGAATGGCGCTTCCAGTAGCCGCTAAACCGGAGAGCCAGGAAATCTGCTTTATTCCTGATGATTGTTACCCTGAGTTTCTGGAAGATTATATCCCGGAGGCAGCCAGGCCGGGGGCAGTCCTCAGCGAGCAGGGGAACATCCTGGGCGAGCACCGGGGAATCCCGTTCTATACCATCGGACAGAGGAAAGGGCTGGGGATAGCCGCCGGGGAGCCGCTCTATGTCATCGCCATTGAGCCGGAAAGGAATGTCATTATAGCGGGCCCCAGGAACAGGGCTTTCGGGGATGAGTTCACCGTTTCCGGGCTGAACTGGATAGCCATGGACAGGCTGACGCAAGCCATGGCCTTTAAAGCCAGGATAAGGTACCGCCACCGAGAGGCTGAAGCCACCGTGCTGCCCCTGGCTGAAGACGTGGCCCGGGTCAAGTTCAAAGAACCGCAGCTGGCAATCACGCCGGGGCAGGCAGCAGTCTTTTATGACAGTGATACCGTCATCGGCGGCGGGACAATAGAGTCGACGGGGAAGCAAAGTATGGCCCGGACGGTTGCCGCCCGGGGAAAGATGAAGAAAGAAAAGGAGCTCGCCTGATGGCATCGGTGGTAGCTGTTTGCCGCAGCCAGAAAAAGGGGATGAGGAAAGAGCCTGTAGCCGAAGGTCTCTTCAAGAAAGACTTCGGGCTTATCGAAGATGCCCACGCCGACTGCCAGACCAACCGTCAGGTAAGCCTGCTCGCCGTTGAGAGTATTGACAAGATGCAGGGCCGGGGCTTGAATTTGACTCCCGGAGATTTTGCCGAAAATATTACTACTGAAGGGGTAGACCTGGTTTCCCTGCCCGTCGGCACCAGAATATCCGTCGGCGGTGAAGTGGTCCTGGAAATCAGTCAGATAGGCAAGGAATGTCACACTGCATGCGCTATCCGCCGCCAGGTGGGGGAATGTATTATGCCGGAAGAAGGGGTGTTTGCCCGCGTCATCAGGGGAGGCCCGGTCAGGCCGGGCGATGAAATGACAATCGGAGAAGTGAAATGACCAGCAGCTATGAATCGCCTTTAGCGGAAAAGATTTTGGAGTTAAAGAAGAAGCGGAATGCCGTCATACTGGTCCATAACTACCAGCTGGGTGAAGTTCAGGATATAGCTGACTTTGTTGGCGATTCTCTGGAACTCAGCCAGAAAGCCGCCGGGACCACCGCCGGGGTGATTGTCTTTTGCGGAGTGCACTTCATGGCGGAGACGGCAGCCATCCTCTGCCCTGAGATGACGGTTCTGCTGCCGGACCGGCACGCGGGCTGCCCGATGGCCAACATGATTACCGCGGAAAAGCTGCGGCAGAAGAAAAAGGAACTCTCTGGCGCCAGTGTGGTTTGCTACATAAACTCCACCGCTAAAGTTAAGGCGGAATCGGACGTCTGCTGCACCTCGTCTAACGCGGTTAAGGTCATCGAAAGCGTGGAGAGTGAAGAGATACTGTTTGTTCCCGACCAGTATCTGGGGCATTATGTCTCCACCCGGACGGACAAGAAAATCCATTTCTGGCCCGGCTACTGCCCCACCCACGTCCGGATACGCCCCGATGACGTCGCCAGGCTGAAGCGGGAGTATCCCCGGGCAAGAGTGGTCGTCCATCCCGAGTGCCGCCCCGAGGTTATTGCCCTGGCTGATGAAGCCTTGAGCACGGGCGGCATAATCAGGTACGCCCGCAGAGAAGACGTCAATGAGCTTATCGTGGGGACGGAACTGGGCATAATACACCGCCTGAGAAAAGAGAACCCGGGGAAGAAATTCATCCATATCTCCGAACAGGCAGTCTGCCCCAATATGAAGTTGATTACCCTGGAGAAGGTCTTGTGGTCGCTGGAGCAGATGGCACCGCAGGTGAAGGTTCCGGAGGCGACCCGCCTCAAGGCAAAGGCAGCCGTGGACAAGATGTTAGCCATCGCCTGAGCGAAGTCACGAGGTATGAAAGAGTCCGCTTACATAGTCGTCTTTATTACTGCCGGTAGCGAGGAAGAAGCACAGCTGATAGCCAGCAGATTACTTGAGCACCGCAAAGCGGCCTGCGTGAACATCGTGGCGAGTGTCGAGTCGAGCTTCTGGTGGGAAGGCGAACTTGATTCGGCCCGGGAAAAGCTCCTCATCGTCAAAAGCAAGGCCTCACTGCTGCCCGAAATCGTCCGGCTGGTCAAAGAAATGCACAGCTCCGAGGTCCCGGAAATAATCGCTTTGCCCGTTGTCGGCGGCAACCGGGACTATCTGGACTGGATAGGGGAAAACGTGGGCTGAGGTTTATTGCTGCCGGTTTCTCCTCTTCAGCCACTTCTGCTTCTGGTTGAGCCGCGTCTCCTCGTCGGTGGGCTGGTAGCTTGCCAGGAAATCAGCCTTAAAAGCGTCAAAATTGCCGTCCAGAATGGCGCTTCTTATTTTGCCCATCAGGGCGTGGATAAAGTTCAGGTTGTGGATGGTGGCCAGCCTGAGTGCCAGCAGTTCCTCGCTCCTGAACAGGTGGTGCAGGTAGGCTGCGGAGAAGGTGCCGCAGGTGTAGCAGTTGCAGTCAGGAGCAACGGGCTGGTCCATCAGGCTGAAGGCGGCATTCCTGATGTTGCGCCGCCCGTGCCAGGTAAACAGGGCGCCGTTGCGGGCAACGCGCGTTGGCAGGGCGCTGTCGAAGATATCGATGCCTCTGGCGACGCCTTCCACAATGTCCTCGGGAGAGCCGACCCCCATGAGGTATCGGGGCTTGCTCTCCGGCAACAAAGCCACCGTCTCCTCAACCATGGCCAGGGTCTCCTTCTTGGGTTCGCCGACGCTCAGACCGCCGATGGCATAGCCGGCGAAGTCCAGCGAGGCGAGATACCCGGCCGACTGGCGGCGAAGTTCGGGGAAAATACCTCCCTGAGTAATGGCGTATAGAGACTGGTCACGGCGTTTTCTGGCTTTCTGGCACCTCTCCGCCCACTTATGTGTTCTCACCATTGCCTGCCGCACCTTCTCCCGGCTGGCGCCGTAAGCCGAACATTCGTCCAGGACCATGATAATATCGGCGCCCAGGGCTTCCTGGTATTGAACGGCCAGCTCGGGAGTCAGAAAATGCTCGCTGCCGTCCAGGTGTGAGCGGAACGTAACGCCCCCGTCGCTGACCCGGCAGAGCGGAGCCAGGCTGAATATCTGATAGCCACCGCTATCGGTCAGGATGGCGCCGTCCCAGCCCATAAATTTATGCAGCCCGCCCATCCTGGCTACCGCCTCGATACCCGGTCTGAGGTAAAGGTGATAGGTGTTAGCCAGCACCATTCTTATTCCGATGTCTTTAACTTCCCCGGGGGTCAGCGTTTTCACCGTCCCCTGGCTGCCTACCGGCAGAAAGACCGGCGTCGGCACCGGACCGTGCGGAGTCACCAGTTCCCCGGCTCGCCCGCTGCCGCTGTGGCCCCTCTGTATTAAACGGAAATCGCTCAAATTCAAGCTCCTCAGCCCAGAAGCCAGATATCCAGCCACATGGCAAGGAAAATCAAGCCCAGGTAAGGAAAAGTGGACAGCTTGTATAGTCGCCAGCAATTCTCGGCGGCGCCGGAAACAACCAGCCGGGCGCTGGCGTAGACCATCATAATGCCGAGCAGGTTGGCCAGCACCAGGTAGAACCAGGTGAAACCGCCGGCAAAGTAAAGGGCGATGGCGGCGGCATAAAGCAGCAAAGAAAAGACCAGCAGTGCTTTCACCGCATTTTTGGGGTCGTAACTGATGGGGAAGTAACCCAGCCCGGCCTGTAAATAGTCCTGCCGGTTGGCAATCATGACGCTCCAGACATGCAGTGGCAGCCAGGCAGCAACCAGGAGGCATAAAAGCAGCAGTTCCCAGCTCACCAGAGGTTTAATGGCGAACCATCCTATCAGAATTGGGGCACAGCTGGCAATCATGCCCTGAGGATAGACGCAGGTGACTTTCTTGCGCCAGGTGGTTGCCGCCAGAGCGCCCGCCAGACCGGCGGCAAAAGCAAAGGGGTGCAGCCGCCAGGCCAGAACCAGTCCGGCAATAACCAGACCCACCGTCAGCGGCAGGACCTTCTGCGGAGGATAGATGCGCCCTGCCGGCAGCGCTCTGCTTCTGGTGCGCTGCATACGGGCATCGACATGCCGGTCCAAGTAGTTGGTCAAACCATTGACGCCGGCGGCGGTTAAGAAAATTGCCGCCAGAACAAGGGCTAGTTTTGGTGAGAGCTGCCCTTCACCGGCGACGATGGCGGCACAGAGCCCAATGAAAGCCAGCAGGATACTTGGCAGGGGCTTCAGTACCTCAAGGTAATTTTTCACGCTGCCGATGGCTGAACCTCTCCTGAAAAAACTCTTTTCTATATCTATCGTTTTTGGCTCCCAAAGTCAAGCCGTAAAGCGGGATTTGTTTGCCGGCGGGGAAAATATTAATATTGGAGTATGGAGCAGAAACTGCGGGAAGCCCTCGCCAGGAGGCAGAAACGGCGCATTGTTGAACCGAAGAGAATACCGGCGGCAGTGCTGCTGCCGATATATTATAAACGGGGACAGTACTACATTCTGTTTATCAGGCGAACCGACAAAGTAAAAGTGCACCGGGGAGAGATATCCTTTCCCGGGGGCGCCCGTGAGGAGAAGGATAAGACCCTGCTTGATACCGCCCGGCGCGAAAGTGCGGAAGAGATAGGATTGAAGTCCGAGGACATTGAGATACTGGGAGAGCTGGATGACGAGGTCAGTATGACGACGCACTACGTTATTGCCACTTTTGTGGCTCTTATTCCGTGTCCCTATCAATTCAAGGTGGACGGGGAAGAGACCGAGGAGATAATCGAAGTCCCTCTGGCGGCTTTGCTGGATACGGCTTCCTCAGAGGAGAAGGTTTCCGGCGGCGAGCTGGTCACCTCGTATTCCTACCAGTACCGGGACAAAATAATCTGGGGGACTACGGCGAGGATACTGAAAAAGTTTCTGGACATATTCGTTCAGGTTAAAGAGGGCGGGGGATAGCCGGGTAATGTGAGATGGAGATGGGAGAGGCGGCCAAGGCAGCAGGGCTGTTTCTCCTAGCTCTTTTTGCCCTCGATGGCGCCTTTGGCTTTTACCTTTATTACCTTGGGCTTGACCTCTTCAGACTTGGGAATGGTCAGGGTGAGGATACCATCCTCGAATTTTGCCTCTGCCTTGCTGGTGTCCAGCCCGCCGGGAAGGTTGACGGTTCGGCTGAAGGCGCCATAACGGTGTTCCTGGTAAATATAGTTTTCCCGCTTTACCTTCTCATCTGCCTTGTTTTCGCCCCTGATGCTCAGAGTGTCACCCGATATGGCAATGTCAAGGTCATCGGATTTTACGCCGGGGAGGGCGGTCTTTACCACCACCTCGTTCTCGGTCTGGTACATGTCAATGGGCATGGCAACACCGGCACCAAAGGCGCGCGAAGGAGTAACAAAACTCCCTTCCATCAGCCTATCCATTGCCTGCCTGAGGCTCATCAGTTCGTTGAGCGGTTCCCATCTTATCAGGCTCATATAATCACCTCCTTTACTGATAGATTTTTGCTGACTTGGCCGTTACTTCCCATCCATCCATATAAAATTTAGCATATCTAATAAAAATTTGTCAAGATATATAAATAATTTTTTTAAGAAAATGTATAAATTTATGTTGACTTTGTTCTTAAAATGGTCTATACTTCTCGGTAGAGGCAGGATGAAATGGTGAAAACAAAGGACTATTACGAGATACTGGGCGTCAAGCGGGATGCCAGCGAGCAGGAAATAAAGCAGGCTTACCGCCGGCTGGCGCGCAAGCACCATCCTGACGTTAATCCCGGCGACAAATCTGCTGAGACAAAATTTAAAGAGATTAACCAGGCTTACGAGGTCCTGGCGGATAAAGAGAAGCGGAAGAAGTATGACCGCTATGGTGACCAGTGGCAGTACGCGGAACAGTTTGCCCAGGCGGACCGGCAGCAGACCCCCTTCCGTGATTTCAGCCGGGCTGGTGGTGCCGCGGGCTTTGATTTCGGCGGGGATGACCTGGGCAGCCTGTTTGACGAGCTGTTAGGGAAGACTCGTGGTTACACCCGCCACACGGGACCGGGGCGGGGCCGGGATATGGAAGCCGCCGTTGAGGTCACCCTGGAGGAAGCTTTCCACGGCACGATCCGTGTCCTCAACCTTCAGACTGAGGAGCCGTGCTCTGCCTGCCAGGGCAGCGGCTATATCAGGAACGTCCCGTGCTCGACATGCCGGGGCTTCGGGGCGGTGCCCCGTGTGAAACGCCTTGAGGTCAGGATACCGCCCGGAGTTAATAATCGGTCGCGGGTGCGTATCGCAGGCAAGGGACAGCCCGGCGTTAATGGTGCCAGTGGCGACCTTTATCTGGTAGTCTCGGTCAGGCCGCACAGGCTGTTCGAGCGCAGGGGCGACGATTTGCGTGTGGAGGTGCCCGTCCCGCTGACGGTAGCCATGCTGGGCGGTGAGGTGCAGGTCCCTACACCCAAAGGCAAGCTGGCATTGAAAATCCCGCCCGAGACCCAGAACGAGCGCACCTTTCGCCTGACCGGACAGGGAATGCCTCACCTCGGCAATTCATCTAGAGGCGACCTGCTGGTTAAGGCAACCGTTAGGCTGCCGGAAAAACTTTCTCCTCAGGAGAAAGAGTTGTTCCAGCGGCTGAGCGAGCTCCGCCCGAATTAGCAGCAGAAAGGGTGACGTTGAGATGAATGAAGATACCAGTGAACCACGTTACGTGATAAGTGTAGCTGCCAGAATACTGGGCATTCAGACGCATACCCTGCGCTACTATGAGAAGATTGGCGTAATAGAACCGCGCCGTTCCCGGGGAAATACCCGCCTCTATTCAGAGAGGGACATCGCCCTTCTCCGGAGGGTGAAAACGCTGGTAGAGGATATGGGGGTTAACCTGGCCGGTGTGGAAGTCATTCTGCGTATGATGGAGCGCATGAATGAGCTACAGAACGAGGTGAAACAGTTAGAGACAGAGATAAAGAGATTGAGGAGGTAGGTATACAGTAATGAGACAGGAAAGATTTACCGAGCTAGCGCAGGAGGCACTGGCAGCTTCCCAGCAGCTGGTTCAACAGTATAAGCACGCCCAGTGGGCGGTTCCGCATATCATACTGGCACTGCTCCAACAGGAGAGAGGGCTGGTTGGTGACATTCTGAGACATCTCAAAATAGATGTGGAGGCGGTAAAACAAGAGGTAGAAGCGGGTCTGAATAGGGTTCCCAAAGTTGAGTATGAGACGGGGCAAATTTATGCTACTCCGGAGGTTGTACAGCTCCTGACCAGGGCCGGTGAAGAAGCCGACAGGCTTAAGGATGAGCTTATCAGTACCGAACATTTACTCATTGCCATCGTTGGGCAGGAGAAAGGTGGGATAGCTAATATCCTTACCCGTAAGTTCGGCATAGACCAGGAGAAGGTGTATCAGGCCCTCCAGGAACTCCGCGGCGGGCACCGGGTTACTGACGCCAGGGCGGAGAGCCGGTACCGCTCTCTGCAGAAGTACGGGCGTGACCTGACCGAATTTGCCCGGCAGGGTAAAATAGACCCGGTCATCGGACGGGACAATGAAATCAAAAGGGTGATGCAGATACTCACCCGCCGCACCAAAAATAACCCGGTGGTCGTCGGCGATGCCGGCGTCGGCAAGACCGCCATTGCGGAGGGGCTGGCGCAGAAGATTGCCGCCGGTGATGTCCCTGATTCCCTCAAGGGGCGCAGGGTGGTCGCTCTGGATATGGGAGCGCTGGTTGCCGGGAGCAAGTTCCGCGGTGAGTTTGAGGAGCGGCTCAAGGCGGTGATGGATGAAATTCGCCAGGCCCGGGGCGAGGTTATATTGTTTATTGACGAAATACATACCGTGGTAGGGGCGGGAGCTGCTGAAGGAGCTATTGACGCCAGCAATATGCTCAAACCGGCCCTGGCTCACGGTGAGCTGCAATGCGTGGGCGCGACGACCCTTGATGAGTACCGGAAGTTCATTGAGAAAGACAAGGCGCTGGAAAGACGCCTCCAGCCGGTGTTCATCGGCGAGCCCAGTGTTGAAGCAACCATAGAGATGCTCCGCGGTCTCCGGCCGAGGTACGAGGCCCATCACAAGATTAAAATCAGCGATGAAGCTCTGGAGGCGGCAGCCCGGCTCAGTCAGCGCTACATCTCAGACCGCCACCTGCCGGATAAAGCTATTGACCTCGTTGACGAGGCAGCCAGCAAGGTACGCATTGACACGGAGAGCACACCGCCCGAAATACAGGCTATGGACCAGCGCCTGAAGCAGCTGACCAATGAGGAGGAAGCAGCTTCCCAGCGGCAGGATTATAAGCAGTCTGCCCAACTTAAGACAGAGAGACTACATTTGGAAGAGGAATATAAACAAGCGAAAAGCAACTGGCTTAAACAGGAGAGGATTAGCGAGACGGTGGGCGAAGAAAACATTGCCCAGCTGATTTCTAACTGGACTGGTATTCCGGTCTCACAGATGCTGGAAGGCGAGGCGGAAAAGCTCCTTCATATGGAGGAGAGAATCCACGAACGCCTGATAGACCAGGAGGAAGCCGTTTTTGCCATCTCCGAGGCCATACGGAGAAGCAGGGCCGGATTGAAGGACCCGAAGCGCCCTATCGGCAGCTTTATGTTTCTGGGGCCTACCGGCGTCGGCAAGACCGAACTGGCCCGCACTCTGGCCTGGTTCATGTTTGACGATGAGAACGCCATGGTACGTCTTGACATGTCAGAATATCAGGAAAGGCATACCGTGTCCCGCCTCATCGGCGCCCCTCCAGGCTATGTTGGCTTTGAGGAGGGCGGACAGCTCACCGAGGCGGTCAGGCGGCGTCCCTATCGGGTTATCCTGCTGGACGAGATTGAGAAAGCACACCCCGAGGTATTCAATACCCTGCTCCAGCTTCTGGATGACGGACGCCTCACCGATGGTCACGGGCGGACGGTGGATTTCAGAAACAGCGTCGTCATCATGACCAGTAATGCCGGCGTGGAACTTATCAGGCGTGAGTCATCTCTCGGTTTTGCCAAACCGCCCGATAAAGCAGGGTCTCAGAAGCAGGGTTATGAAGCGATGAAGGGGAAAGTAATGGGGGAGGTCAAGAAGACCTTCCGCCCCGAGTTTCTCAACCGGCTGGACGAGATTATCGTTTTCCACGAGCTGACCGAGGA
>CAZRBS010000043.1:0-12989 GCA_964598405.1 uncultured Dehalococcoidaceae bacterium | reverse complement strand
CGGGATTTGGCCAGATGTAACCGAGGAAGAGGATGGCGATGAAGAACATGAGAAACGGCCCGATAATGTAATTCTGCGTCAGTGACAGTCCGAGCACCCGCCAGTCCCGGAACACCCGCCCCATTTCCTCGTACCTGACCTTGGCCAGCGGCGGGTACATCATCAGGATTAGCCCTATCGCGATGGGAATAGATACGGAATCCACTTGGAAGCGGTCAAGGACATCAGCAACAGCGGGAATAAAATAACCCAGCCCCACTCCGAAGCCCATCGCCAGGAAAATCCACAGCGTGAGGAACCTGTCCAGGAATGATAGTCTGCCGGCCACCGTTTCCGTTTGTTTGCTCATTTTCTCAGTTTCCTTTCGGATAGAAAAGTATTACTTGTTATGCTGGATGAACCCGTCCACGGGATTAGCAGCATCAAGGTGGGACTTAAGCCTGCCCTGCTGACCATGTAAAATCCTGTTGTATATCGATTTCTTAAGAAACTGTAGCGCCTCTTTCTCCTCACTATCCGTAACGATTCTCTCCAGTTCCATCAGGTCTCTTTCGTCAAATGAGATTGCGGTTTTTCTGATTTCAAGCATCTTGCCCCTCCTGTTCAGGGATTATTTCCTGAATGAGCCTCGTCATTCGCTCCTTTATCTCGTCCCGTATTTTCCTGACCTGCTCAAGCGATTTGCCTTTCGGGTCTTCGAGTGCCCAGTCCTCGGTCTTGACGAAGCTGGCCGGGCAGACGGCTTCCGCTTCGGCGCCGCAGCCCATGGTAATCATCCTGTCTGCTTTCTCCACCATGTCGAAGGTGAGTAGTTTCGGTTTACTGCCAGCGATGTTTATGCCAGCTTCCTTCATCGCTTCGACGGCTACCGGGTTGACCTCACCGGCCGGCTGGGTCCCCGCCGAGAGCGCCTGTGCCTTGCCCCCAGCCAGTTTATTAAAAAACGCTTCGGCCATCTGGCTGCGGCCGGAGTTATGCACACAGACGAAGAGGACTGTCTTTATCCTGTCGTTCATCCCGTACCTCCCAGCGGCTTGGATAATAATTCCTTCGCTCTTTGTGTAATGAACTCGATATCCGCCTGTTCCAAGAGAAGATTATGGCTTTTGTTGATACCTTCGTCAGTGACGCAAATCCAGTCGGTCACTGTCAGTCCGGCGCGCTCGCTGGTCTTTTTGGCACAGGCTACCTGGCAGCCGTCAAGAGCTACCAGCCTTTTAGCGCCTCTGGCCGACTCCACCATGCCATCGATATGCGCGCCGATACCAGCCAGGCAGTAAATCCTTCCCGCACCCAGGGTATCCAAGCTTACCGCCACCTGGTTGGCTATCTGACCGCAGTTGGAGCCCCCAGAGCAGGGAAGTAAGATAATATCCTCAGTCTTACACTCGCATGTAACCTCAGTATTATCACAACAATCTTTGCCAGTCATACTTTGTCTCCTGTTTTTTTCTTCATTCTTTAGCCAGAGCGGCAGCAATAAAGGTGCTGACCTCCGCTTTTGATGGCACCCTGCCGGAGCAGACCAGCTTTTCGTCTATGACCAGGCCGGGAGTGGTCAGGATAGGATATTCCATTATCTTCTTGACGTCTTTTACTTCCTCAATCTCAGCATCAACACCGAGTTCTTTTACAGCTTCCCTGGTCGTTTGCTCCAGCTGGTGGCATTTGGCGCAGCCGGGCCCGAGTACTTTGATTTTCATTCTTTCCTGCCTCCTTTGAGTTTATTAAGCAATTAAACCGAAGGTATAGCCGGTGATGGTGGCAAAGACTACCACCAGGGCTATGTAAGTAAGAGTTTTCTTTGTCCCCATGATGCTGCGGATGACGAGCATATTGGGCAATGAGAGCGCCGGACCCGCCAGCAGGAGAGCCAGCGTCGGCCCCTTACCCATGCCCAGGTTCATGAAGGCGCTGACGATAGGGACTTCGGTGAGCGTGGCGAAGTACATCAATGCCCCCAGGAAGGAAGCGATGAAGTTGGCCAAGAGGCTGTTGCTCCCGACCCAGCCGGTGACCGCTTCCTGAGGAACAAAGGTGGTGATGATACCGGCAGCAAATACTCCCACCAGCAGCCAGGGAACGATGAGGCGGACAAAGCGCAGTGTCTCCCTCATCCACATGCCGAGCTCGTTCTTGCTAAACCAGCGCCAGAGAATAAACCCGAGAACCACCAGCAGGATGCCGGTTACAATCCAGTTCTTCGAAGCGGCAAAGACTAATATGCCCACCAGGACGGCAAAGAAGGTAATCTGCTGCCACCATTTCTTGCCGTCGGGGTCAGCCAGCAATGCCTCAAAAGCGGCTGCATCCTTCAGAGAATCTTCCCTGCGGTAGATTAGTGCCATGATGAAACCGATGCTGCCAGCGAAGATGACAGCGCCGATAGCCCTGGCCAGACCCAGGTCGAAGCCGAGGATGCGGGCGGTGTAGACAATGGCCAGCACATTAATAGCCGGGCCCGAGTAGAGAAATGCAATCGCGGGGCCGATGCCGGCGCCTCTTTTATAGATACCGCCAAAGAGGGGCAAAACGGTGCAGGAGCAGACGGCCAGGATAGTGCCGGATACCGAGGCGACGCTGTAAGAGAGCAGTTTCTTCGCCTTCGGCCCGAAGTATTTTAGAACGGCTCCCTGTGACACGAAAACAGCAATTGCCCCGGCGATGAAAAATGCCGGTATAAGACAGGTCAGTACATGTGCTGACAGATACTCCAGCAGGGCATTCCAGCCACCTTGCAATAGTTGTGTGATTATATCCATAAACGGTGAACCCTGTTGACAGACTATTCAGGACTTGAAGCTTCGGGGGATAACCGGGTGTGACGCACTTTGTTGACGCAACCGGGGCCCACGCGCTCGGCCATTTTAAGCCGCTCGCGGTCAATCTGCATCTGCTTGGTGCCCTCAAAAGCCTTCCTGGTTGCTTCCAGAATATCTTTCAGATGCACGTTCATCCCATCCCGGTCGATTGAATAAAGTGACCAGAGGCCATCCTTGCGTAATTTGAGAAAGCCAGCGTCGTAGAGAACGCTCAAAATGCGGGATGCCTTTGACTGGGATATATCCAGAGCCTGCATCACCTCGCAGACACAGCATTCCCTCTCCAGAAGGAGGTTCAGTACCCTGAGCCTTGACTCATCGGATAGGGCTTTGGTTGCTTTAACCAGGTCGCGCATCACCGGCCACCCCTAAATGCTTATATGCACATATGCAATTATAGTTTATACAAAGGTATATTGTTTGTCAAGCATAATATGGTAGCCTGTACAGGTGTGTTGTGCTGTCGTCGGCAGAACTGGTTAGCCTTAAAGAGACTATTTTCAGGCTTCACACCTGTATCAAGGCAGATAATATGCAAAACATGAGTAAAGGCTACCCGTACTATGCATTCACGCTGGAGGCAAAACGGGAAACTCCGGGCAGCCTCTAGAAGTCAAATACCAGAGACGAGTATATCTCCTCAGCGCTTCCCATGAGCGTCTTCGTGTCGGCATGTCTTGCATTCAGAAACCTCCCGGAGATACGGTGGCCTTCTGAGTGCAGGTATTTGCATTCCACACTGAGAGGCTTCACGATCAGCCGGTTTCCGCCGAAGAAGATTTGTTCCAGCCGGTGTCCTTCGAACCTCTCATCAATACGGTTGGCTACCTTTCTCAGGAAGTCCTTTTTCTGCTCTTCCGTTCGCCGGGCAAACCTTTTTTGGCTCCTGCCGCCCTTCCGGTGCTGCTTCTGAATATAGCCTGTTCCCACCTTGTAATCGATGACGTCGCCGCCCTTCAAAATGGCTACTCCATATGAACCCCAGGTTACCAGAACAAGACCGACAAGCCGTTCCCTTTCAAGCAGTGAACGGAGCTGCGGAGTCTCAGGCTTACCCCGGGAGACCGAATCGTTCGGAACAGGAAACGGGGGAATTACCAGGTTTCTGCTCTGAGTCTCGCTCCAGAATATGACCGCCCCGGTTCCGTAGCTCCCGGCGGCTCGCAAGATTGCCTCGCTCGACAGAGCTTCTGCCAGGCCAGCCAGGTCCCGATTTAATGCCACCTGTAATGCGTAGCCAGGGAACGAATCCTCTGAACTGTAAATGGTGAGATAATCCGGGACATCTGCATCAAGTTGCTGAAGTAAATCCTGTAGCCCGGCTTTCGTGAATGTTTTGTCTTGCATCTGGGTTACACCACAAAAACTGGTGCCGGGGTGGATATGGCACAGGGAGATAGGCGCTCTCGAAAACGAGATTATATAGCCTCTAAGGCTGTGCCCTGACGCCCCGGGCTTTTTCAATCTCTAGCCTGGTACTTGGGCCGGTGCTCCACCACCCCGACAACAGTATTCTAACATACCGGAAGTCAGGTGGCGCAAGGCGGCCGATTTAATATGGCGATAAAAGGTTTAGCGGCTTCTGGCGGTTATGGGAATCTGGCTTCAGAATGCCAGGCGTTCTGCAATTTTGTTACCTGCCAGGGCTTTCAATGCCTGTCCAGGTAAGCTTTAATGTGAAGCAATGCAAGCCTGTCCGGTGCATTCAGGTTGTGATGGCAGTTCTGGAAGCGTGGTTCCCGGGTCTATACCAGGCTTTCGATGAGCTCCTCAATCAGGGGTCTGGCCTGTTCTTCCGGCAGGCAGTACTGCATTCTGGTGAACTTCTCTCTGAAGCGGGAGACTTTCCGGGAGACATCTTCGCCGTCGAGAATTACGGCGGCAATATATTCAGCCAGTTCTCCGAAGTCCGCTTCCTTCATGCCAAACCGGGTCATCTCCTGAACGCCCGTTCTCAAGCCGCTGCTCGAGGTAAAGGCTTCGTCGTCGTATAAACCCTGGTAGTTGACGACGATGTTATTTTGTTCCAGACGCCTGGCGGTTTCCACTCCCATGGCGTAGCCCACTCGTAGAATTACCTGGTGCGTTTCGGTGTAATCAATTCTGGAGTCGCCTTCCATCTGTATTCCCTGCCCTTTCAGCGCCGAGGCAAAGGCTTTGGCGTTGGCAATAACCTGTTTCTGATAATCATGCCCGTACGTGTTCATTTCGTAAGAAGCCATCAGCAGCCCCAGCAGCGTGCCGAGGTGGTGGTTGCTTACGCTCCCGGGGAAAGCTCTCCTGGTAATACTCTCCCACAGCTCGGAGTAGTCCGACTCTTCGTCCATGTTGCTGGCGACGATACCTCTCTGAGTGCCGAAAAAGGTTTTATGTGTGGAAGCGGTTATGATATCGGCTCCTTCCTGCAAAGGCTGCTGGAAGTAAGGGCCGAAAAGCCCCAGCACGTGGGCTCCGTCATACATTACTACCGGCTTTGGCTTCAGGCTGGCTGTCATTTCGGCTATCTCGCTGACGGGCTCACGGTTCAGTATCATGCTCTTGCCCAGAATGATAAGTTCCGGCCGGTGCTGTTCGATTAGTTTCGCGGTCTGGTGAAGGTCTGCGGTGTATGGATTGTCCGCCGAAAGGGGAAAATTGACCACCGCCCTTTTCTCCGTAACCGGGTCAAGGACAACGTAATCCCTCAGTCCACCCATTGGCTGGGCGCTCAGGTGTCCCCCCTTGCCGATGTGGTGGTTCAGCACGCTTCTAAGCCTTCTGGGCTCTGTCCGCCTGTCCACCCTGTTGAGGTAATCCATAAGCCCGCTGAAAACCGTGGTGTTAGCCATTTGCCCGCTGATTAGCCTGGTCTCAACCCGGGAGCAGCCCAGATATGCCTGCAGACCTTCGATTAACTCAGCTTCAACCCCGGCGATGAACCCGGTCCCCTGATAGTAATATACTTCAGAGTCTCCCAGAGCTTTGACCTTTCGGTGTTCCGCATACCTTCCCGAAGGGTCAGCTATGGTGAGCAGCCTGACCAGCGGGGACATCGTTTGCTCGGATGGTATCAGGTTGAAGGTTTTTTCCTGCCTCCAGACGGTATTTTCACGGGTCTTTGTCACCAGACTCCGGGCTAGACTTGCCAGCGATTGTTTAAGCTCTGCCTGCTTGGACATTTGCCTGCTCCTCGGTTAAGATGGGGTACGTATACGGGGCTGCTTCGCTCCCGATATGCCTCTCGACAATTATTCCTTCCGCGGTCCTGTCCCTGATGGCGATTCGCACTCTCTTTCCTTCTTTCAGCTTGGCATCAAGGTATGCCAGGCATATCGCCCTCCTGCCGGACTCGGTACCGGGCCTGGACCCGAGCCCGGCACCTTCCGTTTTCCAGTAGGGGACCACGGTGCCGCTGGTCACGCTGCCGGCGGGTTTTCCGTCCCGGTAGACCTGGCAGCCTGCCCTGGCGACCCCGTTATATACTGCCACCGGAAATATGATTCTGGGGACTGAGAGTCTCTCTTCCGGCGTATCAAGCTGGCCTTCCTGTCTCAGTTTAATCTCCCGGGACTGCTCCAGCAGGGCTTCCCGACCGATAAAATCTCCCTTTATTCTGGCAAAGCTAACGGCGATTCTGGCCACAGGCAAGGCGAAAATGGGAATCTCCTTCCCTTCGGCGTCACTGCCCAGTTCGTGGCCGTACAGGGGGAGCCCCGCCTCAAGTCTGAGCGTGTCCCTTGCCCCCAGCCCGACAGGTACAATTCCTTTTTTCTCCCCCCTTTCCAGCAACCTGCGCCACAGCTCCACGGCTATTCTGGCGGGAGGAAACAGCTCGAAGCCCACCGGCTCGCCGGTATAGCCTGTCCTCGCTATTGAGACCGGGGCACCCAGCATCTCCACGGTTGCCAGATTGTTTCTTCCCGGCTCGGGGAGCTTCCCGCTATTTCCGGCAGTTGTTGCGAGGACAGTTTTGGTTCCCGGCCCCTGCAATGACAGCATGGCAATGCGGTCAGTATGGTCCTCAAGGGTTACCCCCGGAAATTTCGACTGGTACTTCTGGAGCCATGCCCGGTCTTTTTCCAGGTTAGCTGCGTTGACCACGAGGAGGTAGTCCTTTTCATTCATCCGGTAGAGGTAAGCGTCGTCAACTGCCCCCCCGTTTTCGTCTGGTATTATCGTGTACTGGGACCGTCCCGGGGCCAGTGCGGCAACATTGCTGGTCAGAACGTATTGCAGGAAAGGTAAAGCACCCTTTCCGCTTACCAGAAACCTGCCCATGTGGGAAATATCGAAGAGTCCGCCCGATTTTCTGGTTGCCAGATGTTCGGCGAATATCCCCCCGGGGTATTGCAGAGGCATCTCCCAGCCGCCGAATTCCACCATCCTGGCTCCCAGCTTGAGGTGCTCTTCGTATAATATCGTACGTTTCATCTCAATCACCTTCAACGAAATCTAAAGCTATGCTGGCTGATGTCTTCATTATAACCCTTCTTTACTCTCCGGTCACGTGTCCGGCTTTTCTTCCGCGTTGTGACACGGTTTGCCGGACTATTTTAAGCGGGAGATGGCATTACTGGCGGCATCCCGGGGCGGCTAATGTGTCAGCAGGAATACTGCCCCACCTGCCATGGCTATGCCGGCTATTTTGCTGACCGTTACCCCTTCGTGGAGGAAAATGATGCCCAGCACCGCCGGGACGAGGAACCACATCGCCACGACGGGCATGGCTACCGATAACGGTCCTCTGGCGATTGCCAGCACGTAAGCAGCGTAGGCGACGCCGAACAGGAGACCAATCAGGCCGGCGTACAGAGTGAACCTGTCTGCCTGCGGCAGCATGCCCTGGGCAAGGGCGAAAACCAGAACGCAGATTCCGCCGACAATGCCAGCTATCCCGGCAATCAGGGCACCGGGCATATGGGCGGACAGGAGCTTGACAAAGAAGTCGTGAAAACCGAAGCCAAGCAGTGCGATAACGGCGAAGAAGAGATATTTTTCCATGGGACCTCCTCGGAGCTTGTTCGGCACATTATAACTTAGTCATGTGGTGGAGGTAAACACCTTTCCTCACTCCACAGCGGATGTTTACCGGGCTGGTTATCCCTTATTTGAGTTGACTAAACGTGTGAACTCTGTTACCATTTATCTCGTTTTTATCTAGCAGTTCGGTACGAGATTTGAGGGGGTCTGTTAGTTGACCTGTTACGAGGGAACTGGTGTTAAACTTTCGGCTTCCCATCTTATTTCCTCCTTTCACTCCCTTGGCCTGTGACGGGCTGAATATTATCCCCCATCTTTTCAAAAATCTCCATTAAAATCAAAAGGCGAAAATCGATGAATGAAACAGAAAAGCCCGAGGTAAAAATTTCCTGCAAGAACGTGTGGAAGATTTTTGGCCCGGACCCCCAAAACGCCATCAGCCTCATCAAAGACGGCATGACCAAAGAGGAGATTCTGGAGCAGACCGGTCATGTCATCGCGGTGCGGGATGTCTCCTTTGACGTAGGCGCGGGCGAGGTATTTGTCATCATGGGGTTGTCCGGGAGTGGCAAGTCCACCCTTGTGCGCTGTCTTAACCGGCTTATCGAGCCGACCAGCGGGGAAATCTTCGTTGACGGAGTTGACCTTGCGGCGATGAACGAAGCAGAGCTCAGGGAAGCCCGGCGCCACAAGATATCCATGGTGTTCCAGCAGTTTGCCCTGCTGCCCCACCGGAAGGTGATTGACAATGTGGCCTATGGCCTGGAAATACAGGGAGTGCATAAGAAGCAGCGGCGTGAAAAGGCGCTGGAGATACTCAATATGGTGGGACTGAAGGGGTGGGAGAAGAGCTATCCCTATGAACTCAGTGGCGGTATGCAGCAGCGGGTGGGCCTGGCGCGGGCGCTTGCCGTTGACCCTGAGATATTGCTTATGGACGAGCCGTTCAGCGCCCTTGACCCGCTTATTCGCCGCCAGATGCAGGACGAGTTCCTCAACCTGATAACCGAAGTCCATAAGACCATCCTCTTCATCACCCATGACCTCGGCGAAGCCCTCAAGATGGGCGAGCGGGTTGCCATCATGAAGGATGGCCAGATAGTCCAGGTAGGCAGTCCCGAGGAAATAGTGGTCGGTCCGGCTGACGAGTATGTGACGGAATTTGTCCGTGACGTGCCGCGCAGCAAAGTTGTTTCGGTGAGAAACATAATGAAGGAGCCCGATGTCATGTTGTATAGCTGGCAGGGGCCCAAGGTGGCCATGCACGAGATGAGAGAGAAAGACAGTACCTATGCTTTCGTGATGGACCCGGGAAAGAGGCTGAGGGGCGTTATTACGCTGGACGAGGCCAGGCAGGCGGCTAAGGACGGTATCGCCCGGCTGAGCAAAGTGGTGAAAGGCAATGCTCTTCAGATAGGGCCTGACCAGCCAATTGAAGATGTGATACCACTGGCTGCCAGCAGCGACCTTCCGGTGGCGGTAATTGATGAAGATGAAAGGCTCATCGGTGAAGTACCGCGCACCGAGCTGCTGATAGGTATGGCCGGAGAGGAGAATGGCAGTAATGGCGGCAAATAGCACCTCTGCAAACCGGTTTGCTCAGTGGCTTAATCAGCGGCGGAGTGTGCGGTGGCTGTTCTGGCTGGGGATAGGCGGGCTTGTTGTATTGCTCGGCTGGTACTTCAATGACTTGCGGGGAGGCTTCTATGAGATACCCGTGGCCGAGGGTGTGAATATCGGGGTGGACTGGCTGATAATCAACCTTGCGGTGGTATTTGATGGCATCAAAACCATCACGGCTGCGGTGCTGAACAACCTGGAGAAGTTTCTGCTCTGGCTGCCATGGTGGTCGGTGCTGACGTTGATTACACTGGTAGCCTGGCGGCTGGCCAGTATTCGTGTGGCCATATTTACGGTGGCCGCCATGTACTTCATCGGCATGCTCGGTTTGTGGGAACTCTGCATG
The DNA here is from genome assembly GCA_964598405.1 of uncultured Dehalococcoidaceae bacterium. Lineage (GTDB taxonomy): Bacteria > Chloroflexota > Dehalococcoidia > Dehalococcoidales > RBG-16-60-22 > CAZRBS01. The sequence goes on along the minus strand of CAZRBS010000043.1, from coordinate 3,242 downwards.
TCGACGCTGGCGCTTATCGCCACGGCCGTGATTATCTCGGTGGTGCTGGGCGTTCCCGTGGGCATACTTGCCGCCCGCAGCGACCGGGTGGATAACATAGTGCGGCCGGTGCTGGATGTTATGCAGACCATGCCCGCCTTTGTTTACCTCATTCCGGCACTGATGTTCTTCGGCATCGGCAAGGTGCCCGGCGTTCTGGCAACGGTAATCTTTGCCGTGCCTCCAGCGGTGCGGCTGACCAATCTGGGCATCAGGCAGGTGCCCCAGGACCTCGTGGAGGCGGCCCATACCTTTGGCTCTACCCAGAACCAGCTTTTGTTCAAGGTGCAACTGCCGATAGCGATGCCCTCTATCATGGCGGGAATAAACCAGACCATTATGCTCTCTCTATCCATGGTGGTGCTGGCAGCGATGATTGCCGCCGGCGGGCTGGGGAGAGAAGTAATTATGGCGCTGGGGCAGGTGGATATCGGCCGCGGGTTCGTAGCCGGAGTTGCCATCGTCCTGGTGGCGATGATTCTGGACAGGATTACCCAGAGCCTGGGCAAAAGAAAAGGAAAATAGAAGCCGCCCGCCCGGCTCAAATGCGGTTCAAATGAAAAGCCCCGGACATTTCGCCCGGGGCTCCTTTTGTTTTACGGGGGGAATACGGCTAAAGGGCGTGGTTTATTTCTCCGCCTCCTGATTGAGCGCTTCTTTCAGCCAGGTGTTTACCTTGTCCTGGTTTTGGGCCATCCACTCGCGGGCAATCGCTTCCAGTGTTGCTGCGTCGTCACCTCTTTCCTCTATCTCCGCCATCGCCCAGTTAATATCGACCATCTTGAACTGTACCTGGCGGACGAGGTTTGCCGCCGTGGTGTTTGCCTCAACCCAGTCAGTCTGACCGAACTTGTATACCGTGGCCTTGCCGCCCCAGAAATTCAGCGGGTCCTCCAGTATGACAACGTCTTCGCCGATGGGGAATTTAACGAAGAACGGGTGCGGCGTGTAAAGATAGAAAAGCACCGGCTCGTTCTTCTTCATGCGCCCTTCAACGGCTGCCATCATCATCGCCTCTGCCCCGTACTGCTGCTCGTAGAGGTCTCCCAGCCCGTATTCGGCTATCTCGTTGTCTATCATCTCGGCACACTTCCAGGCGGCATCACATCCCATAATATCGCCGACGCCGTTACCGTCGACATCAAACAGCTCGGCGAGTTCCGGGTCTTTCAACTGCTCCACGCTGGTAAGACCATACTCCTCGGATACCCAGGTGGGTACCGCCCAGAACTGCAGACAGACATCATCCGGGGAGTGGGCTGTGCCGTAGACCACTCCCAGCCACTCGGTGGCTGCGCGCTGTTTTTTCTCGAAGTCAATCTGGTTCGGAAACCAGGAATCGGTCCAGAGGTCAGTTTCGCCGGCGCCCAGAGCTGTCCAAATAGCCGGAACGGAAAGCTCCACTATATCGGTGGTATAGCCAAGCTGCTCCTCAAGGAGTATCTTGGGGACGTAGATTGTCAGCCAGTCGCCGCTCCACTGGCCGAAGCTGAGAGTAGCCTGCTTCTCTGCTTGCTCTTCGGTGCATGCCGGTATAAGTGCCAGCGACAGGATGAGCACCGCTGACAGTAGTGAAAATATCAGTTTATGTTTCACGGTTTTTTAAAAAACCTCCTCGTCTTTCTCGGTTTATGTTCCGCTAGGAAACTTTAACCATCAAAACTGCACGGCTATAGAGCACCTCCTTAAATTTTTAATCCCGTATATAGTATAGAACTGTCCTCACCATGTCAACTCATGGTTCTGCCCGGTAAAGACCTCTATACGCCCGGGAACGAGTATATACGGAGGTTATCTGGTGGTATCGTTGCTCTTTACCGTTTGATTCAGTTATAATTAGCTTTGGAGTGTGCCCCTGTAGCTCAGAGGATAGAGCAGCGGTTTCCTAATTCTGGGTTAGGGCTGCCGATACATGGGTTTACGTTCAGATTAGAACTTATGTTTCACTGGCCAAAAACCCGTTTTGAAGCTAAAATACCTGTATGTCCCTGCCCCTCCCTTTTAATTTAACGCCAAAATAACGCCAGATTTTCGGCTTTAGTTTGAGCGTAATTGGTGCTGTAAGGCCTTCGATTTTGGATAAATACCAGTCGGCAAAGGACTTCCGCGGGGTCTTTGTGCCCGCTCAGTGGAAAGCCGGTACCATCTCAGCAGTGCTTGCTGGTTACGCCTACTGAGCAGATAGCCGCAGTAGCTAGCCCCCAGCGGATAGCCCACTAGACCTCTTGTGCCAGTTACCAGCCCGCTTTTCCCGGTCATTGGGAATTATCCTGGTTTTCCTGATGACACCCTCTTTAGAATGCAGCTACTTGTGCTGAGACTGGTCATAGCCGCACTCTAACTATGCGGTCGGCCAGTCAAGACTGCATATTCCAGCTATGCTGACCACCTGTGCGGTTTTCTGCCTCCTTCAGCTATGCTGGCAGAATTTCAGCGAAGTGATGTGTATATCTTCCTGGGTCACCCCCGGTACCCAACTTGGTACGCGCCGGGAAGGACGGCAATAGTGTTGCCACTTCACAACCTTTTCCCCTGCAAAACCGGGCTAACATTTTTTCCCCGAAACGACCATTTTGCCACTTTTGTTTTTGCGTATTTGGGTTGGCAGGGTTATAATAATTTTGCGGTTAAGGGATGCCTTTGGGTTTCTGAGGATTAAGACAGGTCCAGCGTCATTATGATTTTTAGTAAGGGTAAGCAACTCCGATACAGGAGGCTTTACCAGTAGATGGAGGAGGTGACAATGATTACGAAATACTTGCGTGAAGCTATGAACCGAGCCAGATATAAGATACTGGAAGACGGGACCTACTATGGTTGGATTGAAGAGCTTCCCGGTGTATGGGCTGGCGCCGGCAGCCTCGAAGAATGCCGGGAGGAACTGGGGTCGGTTATCGAGGACTGGCTTCTATTGGGACTGAGACTGGGCCACAAAATCCCGTCGCTGGGAGATATTGACCTGAACGCTGAAGTCCAGACGGTTGGTTCGAAATGACACAGCGGCTCACGCCTGTATCCTGGAATAACCTGGTGGGAAGATTAGGTACTCTGGGATTCGACGGCCCCTACCGGAGCGGTAAACACTATTTTATGGCAAAAGGCGAGTTCAGGCTTACCATTCCCAATCCTCACCGTCAGGACATAGGCGTTCCCTTGCTTAAGGAAATTCTTAAACGCGCTGGCATAACTCATGAAGAATGGCT
>CAZRBS010000042.1:0-13115 GCA_964598405.1 uncultured Dehalococcoidaceae bacterium | reverse complement strand
GCTGCTGTTGCCGTCGTCGGAGTAGGCGATGTGGCCGTTAACGCCACCGAGAACCAGCAGGTCCTCGCCCAGGCTCTTCAGCATGTGGTTGTTGCTGCCGTTGCCGGTTGACTTGGCGGAATCCCAGATGAAGCCGCCGTTGGTTGACTTGGCTACCGTGGAAGCCGTCTGGGTTGCGGCGTAGAGGACATCGGAGCTCTCCACTGCCAGGTCCTGAACGGTAACGCCGCAGTAGCGCAGCGTCCACCTGTTCTCGCCGGCGTCATTGGTGTAGTAGATGTTGTTGGAGCCGGTCCTTGCCAGGTAGACCACATCCCAGTCATCCGGGGACGGGCGGACAATGAAGGTTACGGAAGCCGCGTCAATGGTGAAGACCCTCTCCCAGTCCGAGGCTTTGCGCCACAGGCTGACGTCATCGGTGTCGTCGGCGACCAGGTAGACCATGCTGCCATCCGGTGAGACGGCAACATCGCCGATGTTGGTCATCGCGGTGTTGACCAGGCTGATGTCGTTGAAGGTCTTGCCGTCGTCCGCGGAGACGGAGAAGGCGCCATCGGAGCCGCCGCTGCCGGCGACCACGTTGCTGCCGGACCAGGCGACGATGACATTGGTGGTGTCAACGTTGTCTCCGGGCCTCTTGTAGGTGCTGGCCGAGCTGACCGTCGGTGACGAAGCCGTCGGGTCAGCCGAGCGGTAGACGTTGTTGTTGGCGCTGGCACCTGCCACCAGCTTGGTGGCTGCCGTGTTGTAGGCCACGCTCTGCATGGCAGTCCCGGTCTTCATGTCGGTAACCGTGGCGTCGTCCAGGCGGTAGAGACCGCCGGGGGTATCCGTGCTCGTGCCGGTGACGGTCGTGCCGACGAAGACGACACGGGTAGCCTCATCGGAGCCCAGGTAGTTGGCGTCCACGGAGATGTCGGCTTGGGTAACACCGGTAATACCGGCCGCCTCAATGTCAACCGGATAGCTGGTGCTGTAACCGCCGACATTGCTGTTCCAGTCCTTGGCGGCGAAGCTGCCGACCTGAAATTCGACGTCGGCGTCCGTGGTATCAACGCTGACAACCATAACGATGCGGTCAGACGGGAAGTTGGGTGAGAAGGCTACCGCTCTGATTTCATCATCGGTAGCGTCAAGACCACCGGTCCAGTCGGTGCCGTCAGCGGCGTCCAGCCAGGACGGGGCTGCCGCGCCGTAGTTGAAGTAGTGCAGGGAGGCGCCACCTGCATCTGCACCGCCGACTGCGACGTAGTTCACCCCGCTGAGCTGCCTGGAGATGGCGATGTCATAGATGACGGATACGGCATTGCCGCTGCCATCTTCCGGTACGCCCAGGGAGCTGAAGGTGGAGCCGCCGTCGGTGGAGATGTAAACCGTATCGTTGGTGACGTCCACCACGCCGAGCAGGTCAACATCGTCCGGGGCAACTGCCACCAGGTCAGCGGTACCAGCTGCGGGTGAGGTCAGTGCTGACCAGGTCTTGCCGGCGTCGGTTGACTTGTACAGCTTGTTGGTGGTCAGGGCGGCATAGACGGTGGTGCCATCGGGCCCAACGGCGATGTCATTGATGGTGTCTGTCTCAATGACCTTGTTGGTGGTGCTGGGAATAGTCTCCGATGACCAGGAGAGCGTGCCCGCCGAGACCGGTACCGCTGCCACCAGCAGGCTGGTAACCACAGCGACGACCAGGCCTACACCCAGTATTCTAGAAAATTTCTTTTTCATCGACCTTTAATTTTCCTCCTTAGTTGATATGGTCGTATCTCCATAAACAAGGACAATATCCATAAATCCCTTTCTTTTATGGAGACTTAAGATTACTTAGAACCGGTTTTGAGTTTGATAACTCTCTCCCCTTGCGGGCTCTTGCCATAGCATCACCTCCTTCGCTCTATAGTCTAAACCCAATATAAAGGTAAAAACTTTATTTGTCAAGACCCCGAATGAAAAATTTACATAAATTCTCACAAAAATATTGAAGTTGCCCCGGTTTTTATGGAAAAGGGCAGCATTTACTCCCCGGATACTATTAACGCAAAAAGGGGCGGCAGGTTAGCCTTTAACCGGACAATCAGGAAAAAGTAGTGCCTACCTTAGTAAATCCGGTAGTTCACCGAGGGAGACGGTCCTCTGCCGGGCGGTGGTCATGTCACGGAGGGCGGCGGTACCGCCCCTTACTTCCTCTTCCCCGATGATTACCGCCTGTCCTGCGCCGAGGTTGTTCGCCTGCCTCAGCTGGGCTTTCAGGCTCTTGTTGCCGGTGGCTATGATGATGCCGGTGCCTGACCTCCTTAACCGGCAGGCCAGCCTGACCGCCGCCTCCTTGGCCTCACCGCCCGTGTGGGCGATGAATACCCCCGGGCCGGGTATGGGGGGGATGGAAATATTCTGTTTCTTCAGGTTGAGAATTATCCGCTCTATGCCGATGGCGAAGCCTATCCCCGGGGTGGGCTTGCCGCCCAGTTCCTCAATCAGGTCATCATAGCGTCCCCCGCCGCAGAGAGCACCCTGGGCACCGGCGCCGCGGGGCTGAATTTCAAAGACGGTCCTGGTGTAGTAGTCCAGTCCCCGCACCAGGCGGTGGTTGATATCGAGGGGGATTTCAAAGAGCTTCAGGTACTCCTTCAGCTGCTCGAAGTGGGCGCTGCATGAGGGGCAGAGGTGGTCGGCGCTCCTGGGGGCGGAATTGATTACCGGCTGGCATGACGACCTTTTGCAATCGAGCAGGCGGAGGGGGTTCCGCTCCAGCCTGATTTGGCAGTCGGCACATATTTCTCCGGTGCGGGTGGCGTAGTAATCTTTCAGGGCGCGGATATAGCCGGGGCGGCACCGCCGGCAGCCGATGCTGTTGAGCTGAAGCGACAGGTTGCGCAGTTCCAGAGACAGGAAGAACTGCCAGGCGATGTCAATCACTTCGGCATCGAGGGCGGGGTCATCGTCTCCGATGGCTTCACAGCCGAACTGGTAGTGCTGCCGGAACCTGCCGGCCTGGGGCCTTTCATAGCGGAAAGTGGAGATGAGGTAATAAAGCTTTACCGGCTGCGGCAGGTTATGCAGGCCGTGTTCCAGATAGGCCCGGCACACCGAGGCGGTACCCTCCGGCCTGAGGGTTAGCCTGTTGCCCCCTTTATCGGTAAAGGTATACATCTCCTTTTCGACGATGTCCGTTCCTTCACCGATGCCGCGGGTAAAAAGTCCGGTATCCTCGAAGGTTGGCGGGTCAATGCGCCTGTACCCGTAGAGCTGGCAAACGTGCGCCGCCTTTTGTTCTACGTGGCGCCAGTAAGCCTGCTCCTCCGGCAGAATATCTGTTGTCCCTCTTGGCGCTCGATACAATTTAACTTACCCCCGCAAATTCTAACTTTAGAACAGAAATACAATATGCGGTGAAGCTATTTCCTCTTGCTGAAATACCACTTGTAGAGCAGCTGCATATTATCCGGGAATATGCCCAGCCGGTCGCCGTCCTTTACCTCTCTCTCCAGGGCGGAGTACTCTCCGTTGAGGAAGATATTGCTGCCTACCTCCTCAAGCGGGATGCCGATGCGCCCGATGATGTCCTCGATGGTGTCTCCTTTTTCCACCGGGACGCGGGCGATGGAATCTTGGGCGGGATCCTGGTTATCGGTAAAGCGGCGCAGTTTTCCGTAGAGATGTACCTCTATCATCTTTTTCTCATACCCGTGAGGGTAAATATATCCTTTCTGTTCCCATTCTGAAGATAATTACACTATTACCATGGCCATGTTATCCGGGAATATGCCCAGCCGGTCGCCGTCTTTCACCCTTTTCTCGAGAGGGAAGATACGCCCGTTGAGGAAGATGTTGCTGCCCACTTCCTCAAGCGGGATGCCGATGCGCCCGATGATGTCCTCGATGGTGTCTCCTTTTTTCACCGGGACGCGGGCGATGGAGTCCCGGGAAGGGTCCTGGTTATCGGTAAAGCGGCGCAGTTTTCCGTAGAGGTGTACCTCAATCATCCTTATCCCCCGCCGATGAGCGGGAAAATACCTATCCTGTCCCCATCCCTGGGAAGATAACTCTTCTCCGCCCGGTTGCCGTTCACCATGAGCACGGCTATCTCCTCTTTGGGGATTTTCAGCCTGGCTAACAGGCCTTCCAGGCTGGTTTTATCGTCCAGTGCGATGCTCAGGGCTTCGCCGCTACCCTTATCCGGGTGGTATTTCCGCAGGCTGGCATATAGCCTGACCTCTACGGTAGCCATCTCTCTATCCTCCTCGACAACTAGACAGAGCAAGCAGTTTTCAGTATATCTTACCCGCTCACATAAGACAAGCCCCTTCCACCGTAACGACGAAAGGGGCTTGCCCTTGAACGGATTGTTTGAAGCTAGGTTTTATGTACCTTGTCCAGCTCGGCGTCAGGCACGTCAAAGGCCACGTTGTGGGGCGGGAGCTTTTCATATGTCATAAACTCGGGCAGGCGGTCGTCGACCCTGGTAAAGCCGGCCGCTTCATTGAAGGCCCGTTCCATTTTGACAACTTCGCCGCCCATCCGCTGCACATCATCTATGGTCCAGTTTGTGCCCAGCACGCCGTTGCACTCCTCCACCACTCCTTCGAGGCCGGAGCGGTCATCCAGGATGGCAAAGGAGATAAACAGGCAGTGGCCGCTGCTGTCAAGGAAGTAGGCGGTGGTATGCAGGAAATTGCGCACCAGCTCGCCCTTCTCCAGGGTGAACTTGTCGATATCGCCGCTGACCCCCAGTATTTCGGGGGAGATGGTATAGCCTGCGGTATGGTCGGCGCCCATGGTTGAAGTGGCGTAGGTAATGCCGATGCCCTTGATGGGTCTGGGCTCATAGGCAGGCATTCCCTGCCCTTTGACGGTGGGGCAGCGTGTGATGCCGAAGGTGCTGGCGGTAATGGTAGCACCGCTGCCGAGAATATGGCCCAGTGGGGTGCCCTTGCCGATTTCATGCATCAGTTCGATGGCCTTCTTGCCATCACCGAACTTCGCCAGCCCTGCTTCCATAGCCACACCGAGGGCTACACCGGCTTCAATGGTGTCCACGCCGTAATCGTTGCACAGGCGAATCAGCTCTCCGGTGGTGTCCAGGCTGTCTATCCCGCAGTTGGCGCCGAGGGACCAGACCGATTCATACTCCTGCACGGACACCAGTTCAGTGCCATCGGGCTTGGGGTAGACGTTGGAGCACTTGATGATGCAGCCCGGAGAACAGTTATGGCCTACCATCCCCGCCCCGCCCCGTTTCTCGCAGGTCTCTTTGATGGTCTCGCCGGAAATCTTGTTGGCGCCCTCGAAGCGGCCCGAACTGAAGTTGCGGGTGGGGAAAGCACCGGCCTCGTTGATAACGTTGACCAGGGTGGCGGTGCCGGTGGTATTGAGCGCTCCGCCGGGCTTGGTAATGTCATGCTTTTGCAGCGCAGCAACGAGCTTTTTGCGCCCGGTATCGAAGACCTCTTTGTTGGCGATGGGGACTCCGGGGCCGCCGGCGTCATCGAGTATGATGGCTTTGAGCCCCTTGCTGCCCATCACTGCTCCCATTCCACCGCGACCGGCGTAGCGGCTGGGGCGATTTTCCGGGTCATTGACGCAGATGCCGGCCATTGCCATCATCTTCTCTCCGGCAACGCCGATGCCGATGACAGCCGATTTCTCACCGAATTTCTTGAAGAGCCTGGGATAGGTCTCATACAGCCCTTTGCCCAGCCACTCCTGCGCCGCCGGCATGAGCTGTACCCCGTCCTTGTCCACTTTGAGCACCCAGAACTTGCCCTTTTCCTCGGGTTGTCCCTCAACGATGAGAGCCTTGATGCCAAGTCGGGCCAGCTTCTGCCCCGCCATACCGCCGGAGTTGGTCTCCTTGATGGTGCCGGTCAGGGGGGACTTACCGCCGACGGAGATACGTCCCGAAGTAGGGGCGCTGGTGCCGGTGACAATACCGGTGGCGAAGGTGACCTTGTTATTGGGCCCCAGGGGGTGGCAGGTGGGAGGCACCTCGTTGCAGGTAATAGCTGAGGTCAGCCCGCGTCCGCCCAGCAAGCGGTACTTCTCCGGAACATCTTCGAACTTGGTCGTCAGGTCGCTCATATTAACGCGTAAAATCTTGCTCATATTTATAAACCTCCTGCCTAAAGAATGGCAATTGAAGTATAGCGGGTAATCTGGGGCGGTGTCAACAGGATGGGGGTTGCCTCAAAAGCTATACGCTGCTTTCTTCAAGGATACGTTTACACGAATAGCTCAATTAAGTTATACTTAAGGTGAGCCAGGCTTTCAGGGAAAGGGAGGCGCGGCAGAACCTTGGTCACGGTTTTAGGGAAAAGCTTCAGCAAACTGAAAGAAAAAGCACAGACATATCTTCCGCTGGAGAAGATAGCTGTGGTTGAGGAGGCTTACCATTTTGCCGCTGAGGCACACCAGGGGCAGATGCGTAAGTCAGGTGACCCTTATCTGGAGCATCCTTTGCAGACGGCCCTGATACTGGCGGAACTTCAGCTTGATGCCAGTTCTCTGGCCGCGGCGCTGCTTCATGATATTCTGGAAAATTGCGGGCTGCCCGTTTCCGAGATTGAAGCCAGGTTTGGTGCGGAGATAGGCAGGCTGGTTGACGGGGTTACCAAATTGGGCAAGGTGTCCCTGCAGACCCCGGAGATAGCCACCCGGGAAGCCCAGGCGGAAAACCTGAGGAAAATGCTGGTGGCAATGGCTGAAGACCTCCGTGTGGTGTTTATCAAGCTCGCCGACCGCCTGCACAACATGCGCACACTGGATGCCCTTTCACCGGAGAAACAGCAAAGTATTGCTCAGGAGACTCTGGATATTTACGCGCCTCTGGCCCATCGCCTGGGGATATGGGAATTGAAGTGGCAGCTGGAGGACCTGTCTTTTCAGTATCTGGAGCCGGACAAGTACCGCCGGATTGTTAACTTGCTGGCTGCCAGGCGTGTCCAGAGGGAGAACTTTATCGCCCAGGTAATTGAGATTTTGAAGAGGGAGTTCGGCAAAGTTGGCTTGAGGGCCGAGATGTCAGGCAGGCCCAAGCATATTTACAGTATCCATCAGAAGATGGAGCGGGGCCGGCATTTCGCGGACATACATGACCTGCTTGCCCTTCGCGTGCTGGTCGGGACGGTGCCTGATTGTTACAGCGCCGTCGGCATCATCCACAGCCTGTGGCATCCCTTACCCGAAGAATTTGACGACTATATTGCCAACCCCAAACCAAACGAGTATCAATCGCTGCATACCGCCGTCATGTGCTTCGGGACGACTCCCCTGGAGCTTCAAATCCGTACCCGTGATATGCATTATGTGGATGAATATGGAGTGGCTGCCCACTGGCGGTACAAGCAGGGCAAGACCGCTGACTTGCGCTTTGAAGAGAGGGTCGGCTGGCTGCGCCAGCTGATTGACTGGCACCGCGAACTCAGCGGGGCAGAAGAGTTTCTGGAATCGGTTAAGACCGATATCTTTATTGACCAGGTCTTCGTTTACACCCCCAAGGGCGAACTCAAAGATTTACCCAGGGGGTCCACCCCGCTTGATTTCGCCTACCGGGTTCATACCGAACTGGGCCATCGCTGCATCGGGGCCAAGGTGAATGGCAGGCTGGTCTCGCTTGATTATGCGCTTAACAACGGCGACGTTGTTGAGATTATGTCCACCAAGGGGGAGAAAGGCCCGAGCCGGGACTGGCTGAACCCTCATGCAGGGTATATCAGGACGTCTCATGCCCGGGAAAAGATAAGGCAGTGGTTTAAAAGGCAGAGGCGGGCGGAGAATATTGAGCGGGGCCGGCAGCTTCTGGAGAAGGAACTGAGACATCTGGGAATAACCATTGAGCGTGCCGAACTGGCCAGCCTGTTCAATTACAGCAATCTGGACGAGTTCCTGGCGGCAATTGGTTATGGCGGCATTACCACTCACCAGATTGTCTTGAAACTGGCTGCCCAGCAGGAGGAGGCACCCAGAGCGCTGCCGGAAATCGCCCCGCCCAGGCCGGTGTCATCGGCGGTTCAGATACTCGGAGTTGGAAATCTAGCCACGAATTTAGCTCAGTGCTGCCGTCCGGTCCCCGGCGACAGGATTGTTGGCTACGTCACCCGTAGCCGGGGGGTGACAATCCACCGCGATGATTGTTACAATGTGGCTCATGAGGATGAGAAGCACCGCCTGGTCCCGGCAGAGTGGGGGCGCAGCGATTCGCTGTATCCGGTCAGCATTCAGATTGAAGCCTGGGACAGGCTCGGTTTGATGCGTGACCTTACCGCAATCGTGGCTGAGGAGAAGGTTAACATCGCTTCTCTGAACCTGGCCAATCATGAAGACCGGACTATATCGGTCTTCATGACTCTGGAGATAGGAGGTCTGACCCAGTTGAGCAGGCTCCTGCGGAAAGTTGATGCCATCAGGGGAGTGATAAATATTACCCGCGTCGGGGATGAAGCGTCCGTAAAAAAGGACGGTAAAAGCTAATAATCATAACGAGTATAAGGGGGTAGGTAGTGCCAAGGAGTAAGTCAGCGCAGAAGCAAGCACGTCAGGCCGCGAAGAGGCAGGCGCATAATAAGGCCATTCGCAGTGCGACTAAAACCAGGATAACCAAAGTGGAAAAGCTTATCTTCGCGGGCGAGGTGGAAGCAGCCCGGGGAGCGGCGGTAGCGGCGATCAGTTCTCTGGATAAGGCGGCGGAGAAGAAGGTTGTTCATCCCAATAATGCCGCCCGGCGCAAATCGCGGTTGATGAAAAAACTAAATGAGGCGCAAGCCTCGCCCCTGCCGGAGCCCGCGCCGGAAGAGACGGAGAAATAAACGGCCCTTAATCTCCTGCAATCTGCAGTATGATTTGCCTTGACCTCGGGCGGTTGTCAAAGTCCACCACCACTATTTGCTGCCAGGTGCCCGTGGTCAGTTTTTTGTTGTTGAAAGGGACGACCAGCGAGGCGCCCAGGAGCGAAGCCCGGACATGAGAATACCCGTTGCCATCGCCCCAGCGGCGGTCATGGTCATAATTCACGTTTCTGGGAACGTTACGCTCCCACATGTCCTTGAAATCAGAGAGCAGTCCGGGTTCAAATTCAATGGTGGTGATTCCGGCGGTTGAGCCGGCGACGAACAGAGTAGCCGTGCCGTCGTTTATCTCTGCCTCAGCAACCAGTTTTTCTACCTGAGGCGTGATGTCGACGATATCACACTCCCCTTTGCTTTGCAGGCTGATTTGTTTGGTAACTATCATGCTGCACCTCCTGAATACATTATATCTAACACATAAATAAGAAAAAACCTGCTTTGGGTATTGACAATTCGATAAAAAGGAATATAATTATGACACTCAATAAGGAGCACGACCCTGACAGAATGAAAATGTGAACGGGGAAAATGACGTGGATAATGAGGGCACCGCAACCGCTCAGCCAGGAGATACCGGACGGTGCCCTTTAAATTTCTATCAGGAGTGCCGGGAAAGGGAACAAAATAACTGATACGAGGAGGTAGAAAATGGACGAAAGGATAGTTGTGCCGCTGGATGGTTCCAGGATAGGCGAAGCTGCTCTGCCATATGTTGAAGACCTGTTGTCCAAGATGTCTCCGGAGGTAAAGGTAGAAGTTATTCTGTTACAGGTATTGCCGCCGGCACCCCACACCGTTGTCGCCGGCTCGGCGCATGTCGAAGTTGCCTATACCGACGAAGAGACCGGGCAGTACAAGCAGAAGTCCCTGGACTACCTTAATAAGATTGGTGAGCGCTTGAAAAGCAAGGGGGCCAGCGTTACGGCCGAAGCGAGAATAGGGTCGGCTCCCGAGGAGATTGTCAGGGTTGCCGAGGAAGCCAAGGCCAACATGATTGCCATGTCAACCCACGGACGCTCGGGGTTCAGCCGCTGGGCTTTCGGCAGTGTTACTGACAGAGTGCTGCGGATGGAGGCAAACATCCCGGTAGTTATGGTGAGAGCGCCCAGGAAGGCCTGAAGAAATATGGCCGCCGGGCGAGCAAAGGGGCAGAGGGTGATTGCCGGTGGCGTTTCAGGCCGGGACGAATTCATCCCAGCAGACGTCCCCCAGTTCAAATACCGGGCCGTCTTTACAGGCCTGCCTCAAGCCGCCTTTTGTCTTCACGGCGCAGCCGTAGCAGGCGCCGAGCCCGCACCCCATCCTTGCTTCCAGGGAAACCTGGACCGGTTTGTTTCTTAACTCCTGCATTTGAGCCATCGCCCGGTACATCGGTGCCGGCCCGCAGGCAAAGACCTGGTCTGCCCGGTCGATATATTCCGGGAGCAGTTCCGTGACCTTGCCCCGATACCCGGCAGAGCCATCTTCTGTGGCGGCAACCGTCTCAATTGCCGGAGGTACGGGAAGCCTTCTGCTGTCCGCCGTTCCGTAAAGCAGGGTTACCGGGCAATTTTTCCCCTTCGCCTGGTGTGCCAGGAGAAACAAGGGGGCAATGCCATTGCCCCCGGCAACCAGCAGCAGGTTTCTGGAGCCGGGTTGAATCGAGAAGCCCTTGCCCAGCGGCCCGAACAGGTTTAACCTGTCACCGGCTTCGCGCCGGGACAGCCAAGTTGTGCCTTTGCCCCCTTCCAGCACGGCATAGAAAAGGGCGATGCCGTCATTATCTACCCGGTGGACGCTGAAAGGACGCGGCAGGGTGCATTCTCCACCACCGCATTGGACCATGACGAACTGTCCCGCCTTTGCCTCGGCGGCCACTTCAGGGCACTCCAGCCATATCAGCATGGTTGCCGAGAACTTCCTGCCTCCGTGCCGTAAAAACTCTCCCCAGAGCTGCTTATTGGATAATACCCTTGCCTGTACCTGTCTCAAACTGGCTCCTTCCCCCGGTAGTCGGGGAGGGGCTGGGCGGTATAAATCTGGCTGCCGCTGGCGAGCGCTTCCACCGCCGCCCGGACGGTATCAAGGGAGGTAAAACAGGGGATACGCTTCTCCACCGCCGCCCGCCGGATGAAGAAGCCGTCTCTCAGCGGAGCTTGTCCGCCGGTGATGGTATTGACCACTCCGTCCACGGTGCCGTCGTTAATAATATCGACGACGTTTGGATGCCCCTCGCTTAATTTCTTGCTGATTATCTTTACCGGCAAGCCGGCCGCTTCAATCATGGTGGCGGTGCCTTCAGTGGCGTAGAGCTTGTAGCCAATTGAGGAGAGTTTTTTCATGATGGGCAGGGCTTCCGGCTTGTCCCGGTCAGCGATGCTGAAAAGGATGCTTCCCTGTGGCGGTAACATCATCCCGACAGCCATGAGTGCTTTGGCCATGGCGGCATCAAAGGTATAGTCAATGCCCATGACCTCGCCGGTGGACTTCATCTCCGGGCCGAGATAGGTATCAACGCCGAGCAGCTTTGACATGGAGAAGACGGGCGCTTTAATGCCGATTAGTTTCTGCGTTGGCCACAGGCCGCTCTGATAGCCCTGTTCCCCGAGGCTTTTACCCAGCATGACCTTGGTGGCTACCCTGACCATGGGGACGCCGGTAACCTTGGAGAGGAAGGGCACGGTGCGGCTGGCACGCGGGTTTACTTCCAGAACGTAAACCGGATTTTCGCTGTCATTTCCGGGGATAATCACGAACTGGATGTTCATCAGCCCTCTTATCTGGAGGGAGAGCCCTATGCGCACGGTATAATCAACGATGGTCTCTATTTCCCGTCCGGTCAGGTTTACCCCGGGGTAGACTGCCATGGAATCGCCGCTGTGCACCCCGGCGCGTTCGATGTGTTCCATGATGCCGGGGATGAGGACCGTTTCTCCGTCGCCGATGGCGTCAACCTCCACCTCTTTCCCCTGCAGGTATTTGTCAATGAGGACGGCGTACCCGGTGTCCAGCTCCATCGCCAGGCTCATGTAGCGGGCAAGCTCGGTGGCGTTGTGCACTATTTCCATCGCCCGTCCGCCGAGGACGTAGCTGGGACGGATCAGGACTGGATAGCCGATGAGGCGGGCAATATTGAGGGCTTCGTCCAGCGATGTTACCCCGGCGCCGGGGGGCTGGGGAATACCCAGTCCGTTGAGGAAATTCTCGAAGCGGCGCCTGTCCTCGGCCAGGTCAATGGCTTCGGCGCTGGAGCCGAGGAGCGGCAGTCCGCTGCGGGACAGGGGGTCAGCCAGGTTTATCGCCGTCTGCCCGCCGAACTGCACGATGGAGGCGGGGGCATCGTTGTTTCCGGCTTCGTTTTCCAGTATGTCGCGCAGGCTTTCGGCATCGAGGGCTTCGAAGTAGAGGCGGTCACTGGTATCAAAGTCGGTGGAGACGGTTTCCGGGTTGGAGTTCACCATAATGCTCTGGTAGCCGGCTTCCTGGAGCGCCCAGGCGGAGTGCACGCTGCAGTAGTCGAACTCGATGCCCTGGCCGATGCGGATGGGCCCGCTGCCAATGACCACCGCCTTGCTTTTGTTGACGGGCAGGGCTTCGTTTTCCTCTTCATAGGCGCTGTAGAAGTAGGGAGTGGCGGCGTCAAATTCGGCGGCGCAGGTGTCCACCATCTTGTAGACGGGGCGGATATTCCAGTCGCGGCGAAGCTGCCTTACCTGCTCGGGGAGCCTGTCCGCCAGGGTGCCAATCTGCTCGTCGGAGAAACCGAGCCGTTTCGCCCGCCAGAGCAGCTCGGGAGTCAGCGTTTCCGACAAAAGTTCCTTTTCCATGGCGATGATGTTCTGGAGTTTGTCAGTGAACCAGAGGTCAATGCGGGTGTGCCCGGATATCTGTTCCGGGGTTATGCCCCTTCTCAGCGCCGCCATGATTGCCCACAGCCGGAGGTCGTTGGGCTCCAGAGGGTAGGTATTGAGGCTGGCCCCCCGCTCCCACTTGGGGTCTTCCCAGAGCAGCGACCTCTTGCCGAATTCCAGGGAGCGTATCGCCTTCTGGAGGGCGGCTTCAAAGGTGCGGTCTATAGCCATGACCTCTCCGGTGGCTTTCATCTGGGTGCCGATAACCCGGTCACCGGAGGCGAACTTGTCAAAGGGCCAGCGGGGAATCTTGATCACCAGATAGTCCAGCGCCGGTTCGAAGGAAGCCATGGTCCTGCCGGTGACGGCGTTGGGGATTTCGTCCAGCCGTTTGCCCACGGCTATCTTGGCGGCGACGCGGGCGATGGGGTAGCCGGTGGCCTTGCTG
>CAZRBS010000041.1:0-13660 GCA_964598405.1 uncultured Dehalococcoidaceae bacterium | reverse complement strand
AACAGAAAGAGTACTCGCTGCCGCTAACTATTTCCACACCTTTTGATTGTATCTCACCATTAAGGTCATTCCACCATTCTACATTTACAGTACCACGAATAATTTGCCGCAATTCTTTTTTCAGTTCAATTGCATTCAAGATATCTGACGCTGAGTGAGCAGCATTACCATTAGACACATAAATGTCCGGTCTTTCAAGGATGGTCGGTTGTATTGAAATGATGACGATTTCACTTGCTTGTTTCTCGTGCAAAACCCTGTAGAGCATAGGATTTCTTGGTTGGAAGTAAAGATTCGCAAAATTCCAGAGACTTCTGCCATCAGGGGTAAGAATATCCTTTCGATTTGTAACAATTGACTCATTGTATATTGGTGTGAAAGGTATTTGTTCGTTTTGGATACGTTCATGTGATAGTATACCATTACACAATATTGAGGAGACATTATCAACATGAGTTATATAAAATAGTCCGATGTGCTTAGGTATTTTCACCAATGCCTCCTATTCTAGCCTCCACTTCTCTCATCAGCGCGGGGATAAAATCTTTTTCCTCCACCACTCCCACCTTTTCCCCCTTCTTGAAGATAACTCCCCTGCCCTTTCCGCAGGCGATGCCCACGTCAGCGTCCTTCGCTTCGCCGGGGCCGTTGACCACGCAGCCCATCACCGCCACCTTAACCGGCCTGTCAATCTTCAAAAGCCGTTCCTCCACTTCCTCAGCCAATTTTACAATATCAACCTCAGCCCGACCACAGGACGGGCAGCTCACCAGCACCGGACCGTGCTGGCGCAGGTCAAGGCTTTTCAGTATCTCGTAGCCGGCAATCACCTCTTCCCTGGGGTGCGCCGTCAGGGAAACCCGGATGGTATCGCCGATGCCCATATAGAGCAGCGTGCCGATGCCCACGGCGCTGCGGATTACTCCTCGCCGGGGCGTGCCCGCCTCGGTAATGCCGATGTGCAGGGGGTAGGGCATCCTTTCGGCGATGTTCTGATAGGCTTTAATCGTGGTCGGCACGTCGAAGGCTTTCAGCGAAACCTTGATCAAATCGAAGTCCAGGCTTTCCAGCAGGCGTATCTGCTGCAGGGCGGCCGCCACCATCTGCCGGGCCACGCTGAGCCGCGGGTTGGCCGATGCGGGCAGACTGCCAGCATTCAGGCCGATGCGTATGGGGACTTCCCTCTCCCTGGCGGCCAGCACCACCGCCTTGACCTTCTCCGCCTCGCCGATGTTGCCCGGATTGAGGCGGAGCCCGTCCACTCCTGCTTCCAGCGCCGTCAGCGCCAGGCGGTAGTCAAAGTGGATATCGGCAATCAGGGGTATAGAAATGCCCTTTTTAATGGCTGATATCGCCCGGGCAGCCTCGGCATCGGGCACAGCCACCCGCACCAGCTCACAGCCGCAATCCTCAAGTTCTTTAATCTGCGCGACGGTCGCTCTGACGTCACGGGTGTCCGTGCTGGTCATCGACTGCACCACCACCGGCGCGCCACCGCCCACAGTGATACCGCCAATCTGAACCGGTCTGGATATTCGCCGCTGGTTCTGGTTCATGGTATCAGGCTCTCCCCGCTCACAGCCCGGATAATATCCTGGTAGGTAAGCGCCAGGAGCAGGAGCATGAACATGGCCAGGCCAACCATATGTATCACTCCTTCCACCCTGGACGGGATTCGCTTACCACGGCGAACCCACTCCAGAATGACGAACGTAATTCGACCGCCGTCGATGGCGGGGAGCGGCAGCAAATTAAATATACCGACCAGTAAGCTGAACAAAGCGGCGAGGTTCAGCAGCGGTCTGATGCCCAGCCTGGCGACCTCTCCCGTCAGCTGGGCGATGCCCACCGGGCCAAAGACCTCCGCCGTTACTTCTCCGGAGAATATGCCAGCCAGCCCCTCCCCGTACAGAACCAGATACTCAACCATTCTGGTTGCCCCCAGAGGCACTGCCCTCCAGAAAGGCTCACTCGTGGTAATCACGGTGGCATTGATAGTCCTGATGCCAACGCCGATTGCCCCCTCCCCTTCGGGCGGTTCCCACCTGGGCACGACCGGAATATATTCCGTGGTTGCATCGGCGTGCCGAACAAGAAGGGTAATCTCCTTGCCCAGATTGAACTGGACATACTGGCTCAACTCGGCATTGTTGTTCACCGGTTCCTCATTTACGCTGAGGATGATATCTCCGGCCCTGACACCCGCCACGGCAGCCGGAGAATTCGGAGCCACTTCTTCCACCATCACCTCGCCCACCATCACATCCCGCGGCACCAAAAAAACGATGGAGAACAGAAGCAGCGCCAGCAGGAAATTCATCAACGAACCCGCGCCGAGGATTAACAGCCTGGTGACAGCGCCCTTGCCCGCCAGGCTCCGGCTCACCGTGGGGTCTTCCTCGCCGGACAGCCGGTTAAAGCCGCCAAAAGGAATCGCATTCAGCGAATAACGCGTTTCGCCCCGCTTTACCGATAACAACTTCGGGGGAAAACCAAGCCCGAACTCCTCAACCCTTACCCCGGAAACCTTGGCCGTGATAAAATGCCCCAGCTCATGGGCAAAGAGAATCACCGACAGGACAACCAGGCCTATTAGTATCGCGATTATCATCAGCTGTCTCCGCCAACCAGTTGCAGGATTTTTTCTCTGGCCCAGGCGTCAGCGGCCAATATTTCCTCGATACAGGGATGACCGATAGCCCGGTGCTGCTCCAGCGTCCGCCCGATAAATTCAGCAATATCGGCAAACCCGAGGCGCTGCGAAAGGAACATCTCAACAGCTACCTCATCAGCAGCGCACAGAACCGCCGGATAAGTCCCTCCCCTCTTCCCCGCCTCTACCGCCAGCTTCAGGCAGGGAAATGAGTTAAAATCGGGCGGTTCAAAGGTCAGGCTGCTAACCGTGCTCCAGTCCACCCGGAGAAGTCCCGGATTGGCCAAACGCTCCGGGTAAGAAAGGGCGTACTGAATGGGCAGGCGCATATCAGGATAGCTCATCTGCGCTTTAACCGAGCCATCTATAAACTCCACCATGGAGTGGATGATGCTCTGGGGATGGATGATGACCTGAATACTATCCAGTGACATATCAAACAGCCAGCGGGCCTCAATAACTTCGAGCCCCTTGTTCATCAGGGTAGCCGAGTCGATGGTAACCTTTTTACCCATCCGCCATGAGGGGTGCTTTAGTGCCTGCGCGGCGGTGACTTCTCTCAGCTTCGGCAACGGATACCCGTGGAAAGGGCCTCCGGAGGCGGTCAGAATAAGCCGTGCCGGCTTCTGGTTTTCGCCATTGAGGCATTGCCATATTGCGCTGTGCTCGCTATCAACGGGCAGTATGCGGGCACCGCTTGTTTTTGCTTCACCGGTAATAATCTCACCGGCCATAACCAGTGCTTCCTTATTCGCCAGAGCCACGTTTTTGCCCGCCTTTATGGCTGCCAGTGCCGGGGGCAGTCCCGCCTTCCCGGAGGTGGCGATGACCACCGTGTCCACCTGCGGGCAGCAGGCAATCTCTTCCAGAGAAGATAACTGGCAATTTAAATCAGCCGGGCGGGGCCGTTCCTTTTTATCCTCGCCGTCCACCGGGGAAAAGCAGGCAAACTCCGGTTTGAACTCGTCTATCTGCTTTGTCAGTAAGGAAATATTTCTCCCCGCCGCCAGCCCGACAACGCGGAACCGGTTTGGCAGCGCACGGACTACGTCAAGGGTCTGCCGGCCGATGGAACCAGTCGAGCCCAGGACAGCCAGTCGTTTTATCACATCGCCCATACCAGGTATTATAGCTCATACCGAGGCTCTCTGCCCAATCAGCCCTGTCACCTTCAATAGTACCGCCAAAAGAAGCCGGGCCAGGCTTTGCAGCCTGGCCCGGGCATATGGCTCTGCTCGGAAAGCTTCAGATTCACCAGCGAAACCTCATCCCGGTTCAAACCGGCTTGAAAGCATCACCCTCACACCGATAAACTGGCACCGCTCCTTTCCAGCTCTGAGTCCTCCGCCTCATCATCCGGCTCGCTTTCCATCTCGCTTAACCCCGAGAAGTCGGGCTTTCTTTCCGTGTAGCTGAAGCCGGGCCACGAATTATGAAACTCTCTTTGGGCGCCGCAGAACCTGCAGACCCCCGAACTGGTAGGACCCCCGGCACTCTCGATAACCCAGTAATGGATACACTCTCTCTCCGTTACCGGGGTTCTGGGTTCTTCTCTAGTTCTATACCTCCTCATATGGACCTCCCCATCATTTAATCAAAAACATTTTAGGTCAGGGGATGACTTTTGTCTGTGACTTATGTCCCATTCTGGGCGGGACAGGGAGATAAAGCACCAGCAACAGGGGCAAAACAAGGGGTAAGGGAAGAGTCGGGAAGGCCTCGAGCCGTCCTCAGCTTTCCTCCGAGACTATTTCAAAGTAACAGCGTATGGCACTGTTGGGGCATGCCGCCTCACATTCGGTGCACCACTCACACTCCTCGGTCTCAACAACCATAACGACGTTATCAATCATTACCAGGGCACCACACTGACACACGGTCAAACACAACCCGCACCCATCGCACTTCGTCTGGTCTATCTCCGGCATTTCAATCATTTCGCTCTTTCCCAACCATTAAAATCTTAAGATTAAGCCCGTCTGACTGTCTGCGACTTTTGTCTCTCAAGAAGCTATTCCCGCCATTTCTTTCAGTGCTTCCTTATTGGTAATTATGATACGCTGACGGTTCAGCCTGATGGTCCCCTCCTCTTCCAGGGTTTTGAGAGCCCGGCCCACCATTTCCCGGACGGTACCCGCCATCGCCGCCATATCCTGCTGGGTAAGCCGCGGTTTCTGTCCGGTACCATCACTGGTATACTCGAGAAGTATCTTGGCCACGCGGTTGGTAACACTGCGAAAGGAAAGGTCCTCAACCAGCGAAACCAGATACTCCACCCTGCGGGACAGCACCTGGATAACGTTCAACGCCACCTGCGGGTACTCCCGGAAGACCGCTGCCAAATGGCTTTTTCTTATTCCGTAGAGAATTACCGGCCCCATTGCCCTCGCACTGGCCAGGTTATATTCACCCCCGTGAACAGGGACATCATTAAAGGATTCGCCGGGGTGCACCAGGTAGAGGACCTGCTCCTTCCCGTCAGCCGAAGTCTTGAAGACCCTCACCAGCCCGGAAACGACAAAATAGATTGCCCCGGCTGGTTCACCTTCAAAAAGGATTGTCTTTCCCCCGGCTACCGCTCTCTCAAAGACGAACTTCTGAATTGAATCGAGCCCGGCAGCATTCAACCCGGAAAAGTAATTGATATTCTTCAGTGATTCCACCTGAACCGCCATGTTACCCAGGATTATATCAGCTTCTTCAGGACACGGCAAAAAAGACCCACACAGGCAGCTTTAACGGAGGAACCAGACGGGCAGGCGCTCAGGTCAATTTCCGGAAGTAATAGCCAACTCCGGGCTCGGTCATAATATATCCGGGCAGAGCGGGGTCCGGCTCAATCTTGCGGCGCAGGTGCGAGATGTAGATGCGGACATAGTCAAGGTCATCAACATATTCCCATCCCCACACCTTTTCCAGCAGCTGCTGGTGGGTAAGAATTCGGCCCGCATTCTCCAGCAGGAGAGCCAGCAGGCGGAACTCTATCGGGGTCAGCTTTACCCTTTCCCCATCAACCACAACCTTTCGCTCCGCGATGTCCACCGTGAGATAGCCATCACTGAAGGTGACGTTTTTCCCCTTGTCCAGATAGGGAGGTAACTCGGCACGGCGCAATACCGCCCGCACCCTGGCCACCAGTTCCCTGCCCCCCACCGGCTTGAGGAGATATTCGTCCGCTCCATAGTCAAGTCCGCGCACGACGTCGTCCTCCGTCTTCCGTTTGCCGGTGAGCATTATCACCGGTATGGTAGCCGAGACATCACGGATCCGACTGCAGGTCTGCCAGCCGTCCAGCGTGGGCATAACCACGTCCAGAAGCACCAGGTCCGGCTTGTGCTCGAACAGAAGACGCAGAGCTTCCTGCCCGTCAACAGCCTTGAGCACCTCATATCCTTTTCCGGTTAGAGTCAGCCCGATAAATCTGACCAGAGCGGGCTCATCATCAACAACCAGAATCTTTTTGCCCATTATCATCCCCCCATTTCCAAGTTTAAGCAGCCCGTATCAAACCAGCCTCACAAAGGTAACCCGAACATCACAAATGAATCACAGCCGCACCTTTCAGGAAGGAAGGGGCGAGCTTGCCGGAACAGGCGCCCGGGTTACTGTTGCCCCGCCGTATCAGGCGTCCCTCCCCCGGCGCCGCAGCATTTCAGCAATAATCCCGGGCAGTTCGCGAGTGTTTACCGGTTTTGACAGATAGGCGTCACAGCCAGCCTCGATGAACTTTTCCCTGTCCCCCTTCATGGCATACGCCGTAAGCGCAATAATGGGTGTATGAGCGAAAGCCGGCGTCCGCCGGAGCCTTCTTGTTACCTCAATTCCATCCAGCTTGGGCAACTGCATATCCATGATGATGAGGTCGGGGCTCTCCGCAAAAGCCCTGGCCAGTGCCTCTTCACCGTCAGCCGCCTTGAGAAGGGAGTCGAACCCTCTGGCTTTAAGGAGCAGCTCAATCATTCTCATATTTCGGGAATTATCTTCCACAATCAGTATCTTCTTGCTCAATGCCCGTCTCTCCGAATGGATTACAATTGTTCCGCGACTGCGCTGCAGCGGTTAATCAAGCCTGCGCCAGGGGCAGGGTAAAATTAAACCGGCTTCCTTTCCCGTATTCGCTTTCCACCCAGATTCGTCCGCCATGCT
This sequence comes from uncultured Dehalococcoidaceae bacterium, assembly GCA_964598405.1. Classification (GTDB taxonomy): domain Bacteria; phylum Chloroflexota; class Dehalococcoidia; order Dehalococcoidales; family RBG-16-60-22; genus CAZRBS01. Next base: position 6,861 of record CAZRBS010000041.1, on the reverse strand, counting down.
TTTCTACAATCTGCCGGGCGATTGTCAGACCCAGCCCGGTGCCGCCCGTTTCTTCACCCGGCCCCTCATCCACCTGGTAAAAAGGCTCAAAAATCTTTTCCTGATTCTCCTTCTTGATGCCGATGCCATTATCAATCACGCTGATCCGGCACAAACCGCCCTCCCGGAACGCTTCAATCCTGAGTTCGCCCCCCTCGGGGGTAAACTTGGTCGAATTGCCCAGCAAATTGATGAGCACCTGTTTTGTCCTGGCTTTATCGGCAGAAAGCAGAGGAAGCCTTTTTTCCAGATTCACTTTAAGGCTTTGCTCCTTTTTGCCGATAAGAGGCATTATTTCACCCTTGAGAGACTCTATTACACCGCGCAGGGAAATATTCCTCAGCTGCAGCTTCATCTTGCCTGACTCTATCTTGGACAGGTCAAGAATGTCGTTGATCAGGCTCAGCAGGCGCAGCCCGCTGCTCAAAATATCATCCAGGCACTGGGACTGCTCTTCAGTAACTTCCCCGGTCACCCCGTCCCGCATTAATTCCGCAAAGCCGATGATGACATTGAGCGGGGTGCGCAGGTCATGGGACATGTGGGCAAGAAAATCGGACTTTGCCCGGCTCGCCTTCTCCAGCTCTTCCGTTTTTGCCCGCAGTTCCTGCTGCCGCGCCAGCAGCTCTTCGGTCACCGACTGAAGCTCTTCGTTCTGCGCATCCAGCTTTTCATTCTTTTCCTGGAGTTCCCTCTCTGCCCGTTTGCGCTCGGTAATATCACGGGCAATGCCCAGCACCAGCGTCTCGCCTTTGATTTTCATCGGGACAGTCCTTATTTCCACCGGCAGCTGGCTCCCATCCCTGCGGTTCAGAACAAATTCGTCCGGCCCGGTAGGCTGACCGAGAACGTTTTTGCTCAAAAGCGCCGCCGCTTTTGCCATCCCCTTTTGAGAAAGCAGGCCCGCCCTTAACATATTCCTGCCGGTCAGCTTGTTCTTTTTATAACCGGCCATCTCCTCCGCCGCTCTGTTGCCATCAACAATATTGCCCTCCAGGTCAGCCAGGTAATAAGCGTCCGGAGCAAACTCGAATAATATTCGCAGTCTCTCTTCCGAGTCCCGCAGCTCTTCCTCCATCCGTCTGCGTTTGGCAATGTCAGCCTCCAGCTTCTGGTTGGCTTGAAACAATAACTTGCTGTAGCGCTGCAGGCTCTCGACCAGCTTCTTGTTTTCCAGCGATAACCTCTGCTGCCTCAGCGCATTGGCGATAGAGGTTTTTATCTCGTCCGGGTGTACCGGCTTCACAAAATAGGCATAGGCACCCTGGTTCACGGCTTCTACGGCTGTTTCGACACTGGCGTAGCCGGTCATCATGATAACCGCCACATCGGGATTTATTTCCTTGGCCAGTTCCAGTATCTGCAGTCCACCAACATCGGGCAACCTTATATCGGCAAGCACCACATCAAAGGGGTCTTTTTTCATCACTTCCAGGGCGTCAAGCCCTTTCCTCAGCCCGATAACTCCGTAGCCGGCATCTTCCAGTATTCCAGTCAGGGTGGTTCTGATGCCAGCTTCATCCTCCACCAGTATAATAGTAACCGCCGTTGTGGTCATTTCCTCTTTTCTTTTGTTACCGTCTCGACCAGTGTCAGGACCCTCTCCATATCAAAGGGCTTTTGTAAACAGGCATAATCCCCGGCGGTTACCGCTCCTTTCACCAGCTCCTCTTCAGCGTGGCTGGTCACCATAATCACCATCGCTTCCGGGTCAACCTCCTTGACCTGCTCAAAAGCCCCGATTCCGGTAGCATCGGGCAGCCCTACATTCAGGAAGATAATGTCATAATGTCGGCTCTTCATCATCTCAACCGCCTCGGCACTGTCACTGGCAGTAGCCACCCGGTACCCCTTTTCTTCAAGGGTTATCTTCAGCCTTTCCCTGTCCGTATACTGGTCGTCAACCACCAGTATGAGAACCCTTTCACCGAGCAGCTCATCGATAATGGCTATTACCCTGTCAATATCGAACGGCTTATATATAATGGTGTAAGCCCCTTCTTCCAGCGCTTCTTTCACCAGGTCCTCCACGGAATAAGCAGTCATCATAATTACCGCTGCCCGCGGGTCCAGCCTCTTGACCTCCCGGAAAGTCTGCACCCCGTTTATTCCCGGCATCTTTATGTCCATAAAGATAGCGTCAAAGTGCGTCTTTTTCACTGCCTCGATAGCCTGATAGCCGTTTTCCACGGTAACCACGTTGTGCCCTTCGTCCTCAAGTATTCCTCCCAGGGTGAGGCGAATACTCCTGAGGTCGTCCACCACCAGGACATTGGTTTTACCGTTTCGCTTTTCCAATATCGTCCTCCGGGTCAGGCTGCCGCTCGGGGCAACCTGATTTTGAATGTGCTTCCCTCCCCCTCCCTGCTCTCCACCTCAATCTGCCCTCCATGCCGGTCAACAATTGATTTGCTCACGGATAGCCCGAGTCCGATGCCCTTGGCCCTGGTGGTGAACAGGGGCTCAAAAATCTTATCCCTGATTTCGCGGGGCAGCCCGCAGCCGGTATCGCTTATCCGCACCTCCAGGAAACCGTCCCCTTCCCCGGCACCGATTACCAGTCTGCCTCCTTCAGGCATAGCCTGCACCGCATTCGCAATCATGTTAACCAGCACCTGTTGAATCTGCTCGGGGTCCACCTCAACTTCATCCGGTCCGGCATCCAGCTTCCTGGACAGCTCGATGTTTTCGGGAATGGAGACCCGTGTCAGGGCATCGTCAATTACCTTGTTTATCTTTGCCGGTGAGGTGGCTGGCTTTCCCACCCGCGAAAACCCCAGCAGGTCACTGATAATTTTATTGGAAGAATTTATCTCGTCATCCATGATATCGAGGAACTCGGCAACCCTCGGCTCTTTTTGCGCCAGTTCGCTCTTCGCCACCTTTTTCTTGACATAGTAAGCCGCGTTCTTGATAGCCCCGAGAGGGTTCCTGAGTTCATGACCCACTCCCCCCGCCAGCTGCCCGATTGCCGCCAGCCTCTCGGAGCGGACCACCTGCTCCTGCGCCTCCCGCAACTCCTCGTTCGTTGCCTCCAGTTCCTCATTGCTGGTCCTCAATTCTTCCTCGGTTGCCTGGAGCTCTTCATTGGCAGCCCTGAGTTCCTCCTCACTTGCTCGCAATTTTTCATTTGTTGCCTGTAGCTCCACCGCGTAGCGGCGGACATTCCGGTATGCCTGGTTTAGCCGGCTTCCAGCAAACCAGCTCAGAAAGGCAATAAAATAAAAGAATACCAGCCGGGTAGCGACAGCCAGGAAGGGGATTACCGCATCCCGGGTTCCCGGAGCAATTAACTGCGGGAGCAGACCGGCCCGTTCCACGGGTATCATCGCCAGAAACAGGACGGCCGCCACCGTGGCGATAAAGAAGCTGGCATTTATGCCGATGGCGACACTAGCAGCGACGATGGGGAAGAGATAGGTTATTACGATGGGGCCGCTGAAACCGCCCAGCAGGGTGGTAATAATGGCAATCTCAAACAAAAAGCAGATAACGAAAAAATAGCCGGCGAAGCGGACTTTACCCGCCCGGACCAGCCCGTAGGTGGCGGCACTTATCAGCAAACCGACTACAATAGCCACGGCGAGAGGAATAATGGGGTATTCCCAGTTGAACAGCCAGACGCTTACAGTAATAATAGTGCTGATTCCGGCTACGGCCAGTACGCTCAGGGAAAGGAGCTTGATTGCTCCGGCTTTTCCTGCCAGTTCCTCTTCGGACAAAGGTGATTTGCCTGCCATGTCCCCGTCCTCCTCAGGTTAGCCTTCATTGGCCTTCTTATATATTTTTACCCTGCCATCAAGGCATTCCAGCCTGTCACGCAGGTTGTCGGGCACCGTCTCCACCTCCCCCAGCACCAGGTAACCCGGCGTCGCCAGAGAATCATACAGCATACCCAGCACCCGTTCCTGGAGATGCCTCTGAAAATATATCAGGACGTTGCAGCAAAAGATGCAGTCCAGGTTCAGCAGAGGCTGCTGTCTGATTAGGGTCAGGTCAAAAGGAGAGAAGCTGACCATTCGCCTGATATCGTCTCTCACCTCATAGCCACCCTCACAGGGGGCGAAATAACTCTCCCGGAGAGCGCCGGGAACGCCCTCTATATCCTTGAGAGAGTAAACACCGGCCTCAACTTCACGCAGAGCCTCCAGGCTAACATCAGTGGCATAGATTGAGATATCAAAGTCTTTGCACCGCTCTCCCAAGAAGTCGGCGAGCATGATGGCGAGGGAATACGGCTCCTCGCCCCGGGCACAGGCAGCGCTCCAGAATCTCAGGCTCCGCTCGCCTCGCGCCCTTTTATAAGAGATCAGCTCAGGGAACACCAGCCCGGCTACCCGGTTAAAAGTGTAAGGATTGCGGAAGAAACCGCTTACCTTGATGGTGAGGTACTCGGCCAGCTTCCGGTATTCCCCGGGGTGACTTTCCAAGAAGCGCAGATATTCCGGGTAATTCCTCGCGCCGACAGTGCCGAGCCGCCTCTCCAGGCGGCGTGTCACCGTGCCATGCTTGTAACCGCGGAAATCATAACCCGCCTCCCGGTACACCCTGTCCAGCAGCGAATCAAGCGCCGTAGCCCCGGCCTCCACGCCCGCATTTCCCATGGCTGTCTTTTCCATCTTTTGCCTATTGTATTATAATGTGCCAAATTTTGTCAATAGTCATATCCGTCCGCACAGCGTGGGTTTTTTATGTAATTCCAGCAGTATCTTTATGGGGAATTTACACCTGCACCTTAAGATTAGGAGTGGAACAGCAAACAACCCGGACAAAAAGGGGGCAGATGATGAGGATTACATGCGCCTGGTGCGGGAAGGATATGGGAGAGAAAGACGGTAAAGGCAAATCGGGAAACACCCACGGCATCTGCGAGGAGTGCCTGGCTAAGGTGCAGAAAGAACAGGAAAAAGCTGGCAACGAGGATGAATCTTCCGGGAGCTGATGGAGCGGCGACAGATTTTGGACTTCTGGCACATTTTCAGTTAAGGCCGCACCCGGCAGGACGGCCGGCAAGTCTACGCGCCCTTGAAATATCTCTGGAGGGCTCTTTCCAGAAAGAAAACGGCAACATCCTCCCGCCGGAACCTCCTCCCTCCCCTCGGGCCAATGCGGTAGGCCTTTATTAGTCCCCCGTCGCTCCACCGTCTCACCGTGCCGGGATGCACATTGAGATAAGAGGCAACCTCGCCCGTGGTTAGCATGGTACTTACCCCCCTGTAATGCGTCAACAGTTTACCAGCCTTCCTTGCGGACAGCTCCGGGATAAGCCGCATAATCAAACCAGTGGGTGAACTCGGCATTGTGCGGGGCATCCCGCAATATTCTCTCCTTCACGTCCTCATACTGGCCCTGATAGCGCGCAATCTGCTCCCCTTCAGCATCGAACAGCATCACCATATCATTCTTCAGCCTGATTATCGTTTTAATCATCCGGTCTTCTCCTTTTCTTTCTTCAGCTCTTCTCCCGGCCTTCGGGATTATGACGGCGAGCTGGTTCAGGGCTGGCCCCTTCACTCTCATACTAAGCCACTGCGATTAATTACCCGTAAAATCGGCATTTAAATTCCGTTAAATTTCCCGGCCAGAAAATATTCACGGAACCTGTATCCGATACCCGCCATTGTGCTATACTAGATTCTGAATTTAACGGTGAACACGGTTTTTAATGAGCGGAGGATTGAATGAGCAAGCTAATAGACAAGCTAAACCAGGTAGCCAGAGCCGTCTCCCAGCCCATCGGCTTCAGGATGGCACAACCAGCCTCTTCCAGAGCCTGGTTAATCCTTCTTGCCAGTACAACTCAGACAACCGACGCCTCCGGGGCAGACGCCGTGCTTATCGGCAAATTGAGTGCCGGAGCTAAAGCCCTTCCCGGAATCGCCCGGTCCTTTTCCGATATTCCCTGGGGCTTGCTTCCGGGAAATATCGACCGCAAAGAGATGAAAGCGGCGGTCGAAGCCGGCTGCGACTTTTTAGTCCTCTCAACTGATACGCCCCTGGCGCTCCCGGAAGGGGAGAAGACGGGCAAGATATTACGGGTAGAAGCGTCGCTAAGCGAAGGTTTGCTGAGAACGGTTAACGAATTACCGGTTGATGCCGTCCTTATCGCCGGCGAGCCAGCGGAGGAAAGCCCTCTTACCTGGCACCATCTGATGCTTTTCCAGCGTCTAGCCGATTTGCTTATCAAGCCCCTGCTGGTCCCCGTGCCGTTGAGCATAACCGCCAGCGAACTGCAGGCATTATGGGAGGCAGGAGTAGCCGGAGTGATGGTAGAGGCTGGTGACGGGCAGTCAGCAGGCAAATTAAAAGAGCTGCGCCGGATAATTGATAACCTGACCTTCCAGCCACGCCAGCGCAGAAAGGCGGAGGCTCTCATACCCCGTATCGGTGGCGGGACAGGTCCGGCAACGGAAGAAGAGGAAGAGGAAGATTTTTAGCGAGTCAGATAAACCTGATGAATTGATATCAAGCTTTAATCACTGGCAGGACTGTGATAATTGCCATGATTTACCCTCAGTAATGACCGACGGGGCAACTATCATCTCAACGTTATGCATATCCTGAATGGTCGTTACGCCGCAGGTGCCCATTGCCGCGCGGATAGCGCCGACAAGGTTCTGGCTCCCGTCCGTAACTGAAGCGGGGCCGAACAGAATTTGCTCCAGTGTGCCCGTATTCCCGACCCTGATTCGAGTTCCCCTGGGTAGTGCCGGATGGGGGTGGGCCATGCCCCAGTGATAGCCCAGCCCTGGCGCTTCCCTGGCCTGGGCAAAAATAGAGCCCAGCATCACTGCATCAGCCCCGGCGGCAAAGGCTTTACAC
>CAZRBS010000040.1:0-13880 GCA_964598405.1 uncultured Dehalococcoidaceae bacterium | reverse complement strand
ACCCTTTTCACAGTATGGGCGGGGAATTTTTAACTGCGGGCGATAAAAAGATTTATAGTTGGAACTATCGTCCTGCTATAATAGAAGGACGGGGAGCCGGTTAGGGAGATGACTACGACCAGACTGGTATTGGCCATTGTCAGCACTGTGCTGGAGGAAGCTGCCCTGGTGGTAATCTGGCTCTGGGGGCTGCCGCAGCTTGATATTCAGTTGCCTCTTTACGTCCTTATCGTGGCGATGGTTGGCTGGGCGATATATTCGGCGGTTTCTTTCTGGGTGGTTACGCGGTCACTGAGGCGGAAAGCGGCAGCCGGACCACCGACCATGGTGGGCAGCAAGGGGAGGGTGGTCAGCCCCCTGAATCCTGAAGGTCAGGTTAGAATCAAGGGCGAACTATGGGGGGCGGAGGCGGCCGGCGAAAACATAGACAATGGGGAGGATATTGTGGTGGTGGGGGAAGAGGGTCTCAAGCTGGTTGTGCGTAAATTTGGAGGCGCTGCTCCCAGAAGGGATTGACCAATTTCCTACACGTTGAACAGAAAGGTGATGACATCGCCATCCTGGACTATGTAGTCCTTGCCTTCGAGTCTCAGCAGGCCTCTCCTGCGGGCTTCGGAGAAATTACCGCAGGTGACCAGGTCCTGGTAACTGACCACCTTAGCCCGGATGAACCCTCTCTCCATGTCCGAGTGGATTTTCCCGGCGGCTTTCAGGGCGGTGGTGCCGTCCGTAACGGACCAGGCCTTCACTTCGTTCGAAGCGGTGGTAAAGAACGAGACCAGGCCGAGCAGTTCGTATGACTGCTGGATGATGCGGTAGAGTCCGGACTCTTTCAGGCCGAAATCGGCGCGAAATTCTTCGGCGGCGCCCTTATCCAGTTGGGCGAGTTCCATTTCGAGCTTGCTGCAGAAGGCAGCAATGCGGTATTTCTCCCGCGAGTAGCGTGAAGCCAGGTCTGTTTCCAGAGAAGCCGCGTCTGGCAGCTGCTCTTCTCCGATGTTGACCACTATCAGCAGCGGTTTGGCGGTAAGAAACTGGTAATTGGAGACCATTTTTGCCTCGCCGCTGGTTAGCCGGAGCTCGCGGATTGGCCTGTCTTTTTCCAGCTCAGCCTTGAACTTCAGCAAGGCTTCCTGTTCTTGGATAAGTTCCTGCCGTTCGGGCGGTCTGGCCCCTTTCAGGGAAGACCTGATTCTTTCCAGCCTCCTCTCAATAATGGCAAGGTCGGAAAAGACAAGCTCCAGGTCCATGCTGGTGATGTCCCGCTCCACGTTCAGGCTGCCCTCGGGATGGGGCACGCTGTCATCAACAAAAGCCCTTACGACGTTGATGAGGGCATCGGCGTTGCTGAGCTGGTTCAGGAGTTCGCCTCCGATGGACTTATCTCTGGCCAGGCTTCTTACGGAGGCGCCGACATCAATATATTTTACCTCAGCCGGGACGACACGTTTGGGTTGAAGTATATCAGCCAGCTTTGCCAAGCGTGGTTCCGGAACCTTGACCGTGCCCAGATGGGAGTCCTGGGTGGCAGAGGTGTAACCGCCGGTAGCAGCCTCGCCTCCGGTCAGGGCGTTGAAGATGGTGGTCTTGCCGCTCTTGGCCAGCCCAATGATGCCAATGTTGATGCTCATCAGTCTAACCGCGTGCCTTTCTTAACGGGTGGGGTTATTGCTGGCTTGTCTTCTTGATTACCTCTCTGGCGTGCTTCAGGGCGAGGTCTCTCTCCTTGGTAAGCAGACCTTCGTTGGCGGCCAGTTCCAGCAGGACGAGAAGCGCCTCATGAGTGGAAATATTGCCGAGCTGTTCAATGGCTTTTGTCCTTAAATCGGCCGGGAGTTTCATATCGGCAGCAATAGCCGCCAGTTTCTTCAGTTCATCGGGCTTTTCTTGCATTATTCCACCTCTTAACGCTAGTGATGCGGTCAGGCACCGTTGCTGAACCGATATTTAGTCTACTCTCTGTGCGATTATTTCTCAATAGCCGCTGTTTGTCAACCGCGCCCCTCAACAGTTCACCTCCCGATGTGATAGAATGAAAGTACCGCTGGCCATAATCGGGAGGAGTAAGCTTTGCTCTACGTGCTGCATGGTGAGGATGATTTTTCCCTGTCTCAGGTACTCGAGGAAATAAAGAAGACGATAGGTGACGAAACTGCCCTGACCACCAATACCACCGTTCTTGACGGACAGCGGGTGACCGTGGACCAGCTGAGAGCCGTCTGCGAAGCAACTCCCTTCCTGGCGGAAAGACGTCTGGTTATTCTCCGCGGGCTGCTGGAACGCTTTGAAGGCAAGGTCAGGCCCAGGCGGCGGGGGAAAGCGTCTGATGCCCGGCAGAGCGAAGCCGAGGTATTGATAGAATATTTTGGAAAGATACCTGATAGTACCGTACTGGTCTTAATAGACGGAAAGATAAGCAGCAAGAATCCGCTGTTGAGCGGGCTTGCTGGCACCGCCAGGATAAAATCATTTCCTCTGCTGAAAAACGCCAGGCTGCACCAGTGGGTGCAGATGCGGGTGAAAGAGAAGGGCGGCAGCGTGTCTCCCCAGGCAGCAGACCTGCTGGTCAGGTTCGTGGGCGGCAACCTGTGGATTATGTCCAACGAGATTGACAAGTTGCTCCTGTACGCTTCAGGTCGTCGCATAGAGGAAGAAGACGTCAGGCGGGTGGTGAGCTACGCGCAGGAAGCCAATGTTTTTGCCATGGCGGATGCTATTCTTGAGTTCAAGGCCGGGCCGGCCGAGCAGCTGCTGCGACAGCTGTTGCAGCAGGGAGCGGCACCGGCTTACCTTCTCTTTATGCTGGTGAGACAGGTCCGGAGAATCGTCCGGGTAAAGGAACTGAGAAGGCAGAGAAGACCCGACGCAGAGATTCAGGATAGATTGGGTCTGGCTTCAGAGTTTGCCCTGCGGAAGACCCTGGGACAGGCTGATAGATATTCCCTGTCCCGCCTCAAGGGAGTGTATCATAAGCTTCTGGAGGCTGACCTGTCTATCAAGACGGGTAAATATGAACCGGAGCTTGTCCTCAATATTTTGATTGCCGAGGTATGCCAGCGGGACAGGCTCTATCCGGCACCGGTTTGACAGCTCTTTACTGCGAGGCTTCCGGCTATGAAGGTGCTCCCCTCTTGCCCGCCTCCGTTACCCGTCGCTCTCGTTGACAGTCAAGCTGACTTACACTAAAATCAATTAATTGACGTTATGGCATCCTGAGTGCAAGGAGTGACTAAGTGACCGGCGATGAAATCAGAACTGCCTATTTAAATTTCTTTGCGGAAAAGGGACATACCATCGTTCCCAGTGCCTCGCTTATCCCGCATGGCGACCCCACTTTGCTGCTGACCAGCGCGGGTATGGTGCAGTTCAAGCCGTATTATCTGGGCGAGGCGGTACCGCCAAATCCCCGCCTGGCTTCATGCCAGAAGTGTTTCCGCACCACCGATATTGAATCGGTAGGAGATGCGAGTCACCTCACTTTTTTTGAGATGCTGGGCAACTTCAGCATCGGCGATTATTTCAAGCGGGAGACGATTAACTGGGCGTGGGAGTTTGTGACCCGGCGCCTGGGGCTGGCGCCGGAACGCCTGTGGGCTACAATCTACCTCGATGATGAAGAGTCCTTCCGGTACTGGCGCGAGATAGGCGTCCTCGGGGAGAGGATACGCCGATTTGGTGAAGAGCACAACTACTGGGGACCCGCCGGTAACTCCGGCCCCTGCGGGCCCTGTAGCGAAATTCATTACGACTTTGGTGAGGAGTTTGGCTGTGGCAGGACTTCCTGCGAGCCGAACTGCGAGTGCGGCCGGTTTTCTGAAATCTGGAACCTGGTGTTCACCCAGTATGACCAGCAGGAAGACGGAACCCGTGTCCCCCTGCCCAGACCGAACATTGATACCGGCATGGGGGTGGAAAGAACGGCGGCGGTGATGCAGGGCAAGGGCTCGGTATATGAGACGGAACTGTTTGCCCCGCTGCTGGAATGTATCTCCCGGCTTTCCGGCAAGAAGTACGGCTCCGGCAGGGATACCGATAACGCCATGCGGGTGGTTGCCGAGCACGGCCGCGGCATCACTTTTCTTATCGGTGACGGCGTCATGCCGGGCAACGAGGGGCGGGGTTACGTGCTGCGGCGGTTATTGCGCCGGGCGGCACTCTTCGGCCGGGAGCTGGGACTGGACAGGCCGTTCCTGGTAGAGATAGCCAGAGCTACCATCGGGCTGATGAGCCACGTTTATCCTGAGATAAAACAGAGGCAGGATTTTATTACCAAGGCGATTGAAATCGAAGAGACGAGGTTTGGCGGAACACTCAGTACCGGCCTGGAATTACTGGGTGGAATGATGGAGAAGATAGTTGGCGAGGGAGGTGCTGAAATCCCCGGTAAACAGGCGTTCAAGCTTTATGATACCTATGGCTTTCCGGTGGAATTGACCAGAGAAATAGCTCACAGCCGTGGCCTTTCGGTAGACTTGGAGGGTTTTGAGCGGGAGATGGAGAAGCAGCGGGCAAGAGCCAGGAAGGCGGAATTACTTGCCGGCGAAGAGAAAGCTGCCCCCGGAGTGACCTCGTTAAAGCGTCCTTATGAAGCCACTCCTTTTGTGGGCTATCACACCCTCAGGCATGATTCGGTCATTATTGACCTCCTGGTTGACGGAAAAGCGGCGGAGTCAGTGGCGCAGGGGCAAAAGGCGGGTCTGGTTCTGGAAACGACGCCATTCTACGGGGAGATGGGTGGACAGGTGGGGGATACCGGCAAAATAAGCGGTGCCGCCGGGCAGTTTGTGGTTACTGACACGGCCAGAGTCCCGCCAGATATCATCATCCACCGGGGATATGTCAATGAAGGCAGTTTAAACGTGGGAGATGAGGTGAAGGCAGAGGTGGACGAAGAGAGACGGCTTGATATTGCCCGTAACCATACGGCTACCCATTTGCTTCAGTTCGCCCTCCGCCGGGTCCTGGGGGAGCATGTCCAGCAGCGGGGTTCGCTGGTGGCGCCAGACCAGTTCCGGTTTGACTTTTCCCACCTGACGGGCATGGCTGGTGAGGAGATGGTCGAGGTGCAGAAGATTGTCAATGAGGAAATCCGCCGGAACCTTCCGGTGTATGATGAGGAACTTCCCTATAAGAAGGCTGTAGAAGCGGGAGCCATAGCGCTGTTTGATGAGAAGTATGGCGATGTGGTGCGGGTGCTTAAAATCGGGGAGCCGCCGATTAGCCTCGAGCTGTGCGGTGGCACCCACGTTGGTTCAACCGGGGAGATAGGTTTCTTTTGTATCACCGGGGAGAGCAGCATCGGCGCCGGACTGCGCCGGATAGAGGCGGTCACCGGCAGGGGGGCGGAAGAATTTGTTAACCGGCGTTTTCTCATTCTGGAAGATATTGCCGAATCCATCGGGGCGACTCAGGATAACGTTCATGTGAGTTTGGCGGGCGTTCTCAATGAGCTGGACAGGGAGCGGAAGCGAGCTTTAGCCCTGGAGAGGGAGATTGGACATATCACCGCCAGGGATTTGCTGGCAAAAGCGGATACGGTTAACGGGGTAAGACTGGTTGCCGCCAGAGTGCCATCTACCCGGATTGAAGCTTTGCGTGACATGAGTGACCAGTTAAGGGACCAGATGAAGAGCGGGATAGTGGTGCTGGGCACGGTATATGAGGATAAACCCGCTTTCATTGCCGCGGTAACCCCTGACCTGGTCGCCAGGGGCTATAATGCCGGTGAAATCGTCAAGCAGGTGGCAAAGGTGACGGGTGGCGGCGGGGGTGGAAAGCCCAACCTGGCTCAGGCTGGTGGCAAGTACAAAGACAAGCTGGATGAAGCCCTGCGCCTGGTAAAAAAACTGATCTGAGGCGGGATAAATCGGGTGGAGGATAAGGTAACGCGTAGCCTAGGGCTTGATATCGGCGATGTGAGAATCGGGGTGGCTCTGAGCGACCCCTGTGGTATACTGGCCAGTCCTTTAACCATTATCAACCGCAGCAATGACCCGGCGGATATAGAGGCCATCATTCAACTTGTTGAGCAGAACCACGTGGGGCAAATTATCGTGGGGTTGCCGCTTTCCATGGATGGCGGGGCGAGGATGCAGGCGGAGAAAGCAAGGGCTTTTGCCCGTGAAATCGGCAAAAAGACAGGTATCCCCATAAAATTCCGCGACGAGCGTTTGACCACGGTACTGGCCAGGCGTCTGAAGCAGCCAGCGAAAAGGAGGGACAGGAGTCGGCACGATGCCATAGCCGCAGCGATTATCCTGCAGGGCTATCTGGACGAGTCAAATACGGAGAGTTGACAAACGGCCTTTCTGGAGTTATAATTGCTTTAACAAAGTAATATTAATTTAATTTTACCGATGAGCAGGATGCCGCTGGACAATTATTTTAACGTTATAGAAGCCGGACACAGGCTCAAGATTCATCCGGAAACGGTCAAAAGGCTGTGTCGGCAGGGAGACCTGCCTGCGTTCAAAATTCATAATACGTGGCTCATCAGCGGGGATGTTCTGGATAACTTTGCCGGTACTTATATTCCCAGGCGCGGCGCGAGGAGAAGGTTAATCAAATAAGTTTAAGAAGGAGAGTGGAGGATATTATTCGGTAACTAAGGAGGCTGGGCGGGCAATGAGAAACGGAAAAGTCTTCCGCAAACTGGTGATAGCTGTTCTTCTCTCCGTAATGCTGGGAGTAATACCGGGCACACCGGCCCTGGCGGCACCGATAGTCACCGTCTCTCCCGCTTCTGGCGCGATGGGTACAATGGTTACGATAACGGGACAGAACTTCGATTCGTATATTGGCGATAATATTTATATCTACCTTGATAGCACCAGGATTACCGCTAACCCGCTGATTATACCTGACACGGGCAGTTTCAGCTTTAGTTTTAATATTCCCGCAGGTACCGCGACGGGTGAACATCAGATCAGGGCCAAGAGCGCACTGACCACGCTGGCCCTCGCTTCGTTTACCGTGCCGGAGACCGCAATCTTGCTCGATGTCAAAGCGGGAGCTGTCGGCACGGGGGTAACGGTGACCGGGAAGGGATTTTATGCCAACAGAGTGGTGGCCTTTTTCTATGACAGGGTGAGTCAGGACGTGCTGGGGACAGTTTCGGCTGATGGGACTGGCGAGTTCAGTTTCAGCTTCAATATCCCGGACAGCACGGCGGGACGGCATAAAATCATTGCCGAGAATACTGAGGGCGACTTTGCCGAGGCCGGCTTTGAGGTAATTCCTCTTATCAGCCTCAGCCCGGCTTCCGGGGCTGTAGGAGAGTTATTGACTGTCAGGGGTACTGGCTTCGGTGCCAGAAATGATGTTTCCCTTTACTTCAGGTATACCGAGGTAGCCTACGCGAAGACCAATGCGTACGGTAATTTTGAGGTCGCCTTCAATGTGCCGGCGCTGGCCCCCGGCGTTTACGCTGTGAAAGCAATCGATACCGGTGACAATACAAGTTCAGCGGAATTCACCATCACGGCAGGCGCCACCCTGAGCAGGGCTACCGGTGCCGTGGGCACGGGGCTTACCGTCAGTGGCACCGGGTTTATCGCCGGTGAGACGGTGACCATCAGGTATGATGACGTAACGGTGGCGACGGTCGTTGCTGACGGCAGCGGAGCTTTTGAGATGACCTTCAAAGTCCCTGCCGGTCAGCATGGTGAGCACACGGTCACGGTCAGTGATGGTACCAATATCAGAGAGCTTGTCTTTGCGCTGGAGTCGGAGCCTCCGCCGGTACCGGTGCTGTCATTGCCCGCCTACAACAGCGAGGTAAAAGCAGAGACCCGCTTCGAATGGAAAAGGGTTGTGGACCCCAGCTCTCCGGTGACCTATGATTTACAGGTTGCCTCCGGGCGTAATTTCGCTTCGGTGGTGCTGGAGAAGAGGGGGTTGGGCAAGTCGGAATACACCCTGAGTGAAGAGGAGAAGCTGGCGGCGGTGAAGAAGGAAGCCCCCTATTACTGGCGGGTGAGGGCGGTGGACAGTGCCGGCAACGCAGGCGAGTGGTCATCTTCCGGCTCATTCCATGTCGGGTTCACCATGCCCGGCTGGGTTATGTATCTTCTGATGGGGCTCGGTATTCTGGTAATCGGTTTTCTCGCCTTCTGGCTGGGGCGGAGAACCGCTTATTACCAGTCATGAGAAACATATATTTTGGGGAGGAGAAAGTATGCGTTACACAAAACTTCTGGGGACATTCAGTATTGTCGTTATTCTGTCCCTTCTGGCGATAGCCGTACCGGCGACACCGGTCCAGGCAGCGCCAACAATTGCCCTTGACCCCACGGAAGCCAGGATTGGTGACGGGGTTACGGTCAGCGGGACGGATTTCCCACCGAGCGATATTGCCAACCCTGACCGGCACGTTGACCTTTATTTCTCCAGTGATTCAGCGGTGGTGGGGAACTACATTGATAGCCAGGTTACCACTTACGAGAAATGGACGGGCTTTGTGTGGGTTAACGAGCAGGGCGAGTTTCAGAAGGCGTTCGAGGTGCCCGCCGAGCTCAGCGTGGGCGACGAAGAAGTTGAGGTTGGCGGCACTTACTATGTCTATGTTACCCTTTACAACTCCATCTATATCAGAGCTAAAGCCACCCTTACCGTCATCGGTGGTGAAGTTTCAATTCAACCCGGGAGCGGCCCGGTGGATACCGAGGTGGAAATTACCGGTTCCGGTTTTGCTGCCAATGAAGATATCGCCATCGAGTATGACGGCTCGGGGGTAAACATAAAGTCCGGTGATTCCAGTACGGACAGCAATGGGGATTTCTTCTCCATCATCCTTGTTCCGGAGAGCACCGCTGGCACCCATACCATAGCGGCTATCGTTTCCGGTATTGAGGTCGGTGCGGATTTCACCGTGGAGCCGGAGCTGATTCTGGCGCCGACCTCCGGAGAGGCAGGTGCGGCGGTGTCAGTTATCGGCACCGGTTTCAGCCGGAGAAAGGAGGTCACCCTTTATTTTAAGAATGCGCCGGTGGTGACTTCATTGACGGATGGGGATGGTAGCTTCAGCACCTCTTTCAGCGTGCCTGACCTGGAGACCGGAATCTATGACGTGGAAGCTGAGGACGCTGACGGAAATCTTGATGCGGTGAAGTTCACCGTGAACGTTCCCCCGCCGACGACGACACCTGCCCCAACGCCCACGCCCACTCCCACGCCTTCCCCATCACCCTCCAATATTACCATCAGTGCCACCAGCAATTCAGTGGGCGCAAATGTGGTTATTGGCGGGGTCGGGTTTAAACCCAGCGGCAATATAGTGGTCAAATATGATGGCGAAGAGATTTCCACGGCTACCGCTGATGGTAATGGAATCTTCTGGGCTGTTTTCCGCGTGCCGAAGAGCAAGTCAGGCGACCACGTGGTGAGCGTGAGTGATGGCACAAATACGGCGGAAGACACCTTTACGGTGGAATCAACGGCGCCATCGGTGCCGATACCGCTTTTGCCCGAGATGGGGGTTGAGATAGGGAAGACGCTGATTTTTGACTGGAAAGATGTTACCGATGAAAGCGCCCCGGTAACTTATGACCTCCAGGTTGCCACCAGCGGGGACTTTTCTTCTGGTTCCGTTGTCCTGGACAAGAAGGAGCTTGGCGCCTCGACATATACGGTGACCGAGACGGAGCAGAAAAAACTGACCGGGCAGGAGACTCTTTACTACTGGAGGGTGAGAGCGGTGGATGCGGCTTCCAATGCGAGCGCATGGAGCGGCATCGGTGAGTTTAATGTTCCGGCGCCGTTTTCCATGCCTAACTGGGCGCTGTATACTCTGATAGGGCTCGGGGCGCTGGTGCTCTTCGTCATCGGGTACTGGCTGGGGCGGAGGACCGCTTACTACTACTAGGTAATTAATAATCCCATCCCCTTTTCCCCCTCTCCCCCCGGCGACATCAAGGGAGAGGGGGATTTTTGTGTAAAAAAAAGAGGGGCAAAGCCCCTCGTGGAAACCCGTAATAGTGTTTGGCTGCTTGGTTCGGTTTAGTAAGCAGTTACTGTCATTACTTTTTCTCTAAAATCCACTTTAAGGGAATATCAATCACGCAGTAAGCCGAACCCCTCAAAGTTGTTCTCTGAATCTTATCGCGGCCTGACCCCTCAACGACACGTGGTCTATCAATCGTGCGGGCTTCCGCAGCTATCTTCTCGGCTCTTAATGCCTCTCCCGCTTTATGATGTTCTTGCGAGGGCATCTTCGTCTATACCGATTTCGCCGTTTCCCTGCAGTTCCCGGCAAATATCAACAACCAGCTTGAGGGCTAGTTTCAACTCTTCTGCGATGTCAGAATAATAAAGCGTGCGGCCGCTCTTAAAAAGTTGCCTTATCTCTTCCTTTGCCTCTTCCCTTGACAGCTCTCTCAACACTATTACTGCCTCCCTGCTTTCAAGTTCAGATAGTCGTTGTTTAATCTGTTCTAACTCTTCCTGCAGTAGTAAATACTTAATTACTGGTATTGGTAACAATGGACTTACCCGGTGCGTCGGCGGATACATCCCAGCAATTCTTGGTTTATTGTTTAGAAGCTCAGTCA
Organism: uncultured Dehalococcoidaceae bacterium; assembly: GCA_964598405.1. Lineage (GTDB taxonomy): Bacteria > Chloroflexota > Dehalococcoidia > Dehalococcoidales > RBG-16-60-22 > CAZRBS01. Next base: position 3,333 of record CAZRBS010000040.1, on the reverse strand, counting down.
TCTGGAAACTCAACCAAATGTCAATTTAAGAAAATTGTGTTATAAGCCACTCATTTTGTCAAGCTGAAAGCTTGCCCTTGCCATATTTATTGCTGCCTGCTCAAAATTAACCCCCGCTCCCCCTCGCCCCTCGTGGCTTGTGCTGGCTGGCGGCTTCAACGGTCAGTGCCAGGCTCATCAGGAAGTCGTCGTGCCCCTGCGCCGGGTCAACGTAAAAATTCATCGTCTGGTTGGGGCGGTACTGGCTCTTTGCCTTTTCCATCTCATTCCAGAACTCCTGGCTTTCGGCGGAGCCGTCGCCTCTATAGACCTTCAGCCTGCCCGAGTTGACCGCAGCCAGCAGGTTGAAGCCCAGCTCCGACTTCGACCGCTGGGTGAAGGTGAACGGGGAGACTCTGGAGCCAAGTGCCTGCCTGAGGAACGAGCTTACCGGCTCGCCGATTCCGGTAGCATCAACGACCACTTTGCGGCAGCGCCAGACGTTCTTCAGGATATCCACCATCTGGGAATAGAGCTCGGCATGTTTTCTGCCCGTCCACCAGTAGTGCTCCACCACTCTGATGTGCGGCTGGCGGGTAAATTCGTTGCAGGCGGAAAAGTCCATCTCGCCGATGGTGACCACGGTGGAGTCCTGGCGGGGTTTAAGGATTCTCAGCCAGGCATCTTCGGCAGTTTCCGCCTCCCCGGCCAGGTCAATGCCGGCAACGTAGGCCCGGCTGCGTTCTGGCTGCTGTCTTCTGGGGTGCTCACCGCTTAACTGGGTTCTCTGCTGGAGGCTGAAATAACCGCCGCCGCCGCGAATGGGCTGGAGACGGTACTGGGTCAGGAAAAGGGGGTGGTTTTCCCCCAGCCGTCCTTTCTCAGCCTCGACATAGGCTGAATAATCGGGATTATATGTGGCGACATCCTGCCAGTCGTAGCGGAAATGGCGCCTGATGCCGTCTTTTCTCTCCAGTTCCAGGTTCGTCTGCTTTACTTCCTCCAGCAGGGTGGAGTCATCCCAGGTGGTGCCGTAGTGGACGGTGGTAACGTTGGTGGTGGCACCCATCGGCTTGAATTCCTTGTTATATTTCTCTTTGCTGACGTCCTGGGCCTCGTCCACTTCCAGGAGAAGATGGGCGGTATTACCCACGACGTTGGCCGATTTATCGGCGGAGAGGAATATCGCTCTGGCATTTCCCAGCCTGATGGTGTAGCCGAGTTCGGAGGTCCAGATGCCGCCAAAGCCGGCATCGTTGAGCCTGTCCTTCAACCGTGTCATGGATATAACCGTCTGCGGCTTGAAGGTGGGCGAGCACTTTACCAGGTTCTGCGGCTCGGCGATGTAGAGGGTTAAAAGGAGAAGCTCAAGCTGGGCGGATAACTCGTTTTTCCCTCCCTGCCGGGCGATTTCCACGGAAAAAGTAAACCCCTTTCTGCCGAAGACGCTGTCCAGTATCCCCAGCGCCACCTCCCGTTGATAGGGGCGTAAAGGGCGCAGGGCAAGCCCGCCCCTGTTCGACTTATTTGTTGAAGGCTGTTCCGAGGCCAATCCCGAGCGGGAGGGCGACGTCTCTGAGGACATTACCTATTGCCTCCTTTAATCCTTTCCGCTGTTCTTTGCTGATTTTGTACCTCGTCCGGATAAGCCTTTCCAGGGCGTTGGTCGCCTCCACAATAAGCCTTATGTTTTTCGGGTCGTCTCCCAGAATGGACTTTATCTTGACCCGCAGTAAGGTGATTTCCTCATCAATACCGTTAACGCCAGAGGCCAACTCAAAGTCAAGCCGCTCGGCTTCATCAAGGACCTTCTGGTAAAAGCCGCGTTGCCTAACGCTTTGGTTGCTTTTTCGGGCAGCGGTTTTTCTGTCTGGTTCGGCTGGCATCCGGTCTTTCTCCTTTGCCCAGAGACCTGGCGGCCGCGAGGACAATGGTGTGGGCAGCCAGGTCCCACCTCTGTTTTTCTACGGCTAACTTCAATAGCCTCATTATTCTCTCCGTTCCTAGGCGGTGTCTGTCAGGATATTAGCACATATGTTCTATTATACGCTACGGAATTTTGTCATAATTTTTTGCTATTTAGCAGGCCGCCATTATAGAATAAGCTCTGGGTGTTAAAATGGTCGTCGCCAGGCAGCTCTATCAATTGCAGGAAGTTGACCTTGAAGTCGAGTCCAGCGAGCGGACGCTGGGACGAAAGGTCAATCAGCTGGGGGAAAACCGGACAGTGGTTGAAGCTAAGACCAGGCTTACCTCGGAGCAGCAGCGACTGGAGGAGCTATTGCATAAGCAGCACTCTGCGGAATGGGAAATAGATGACCTGGTGAGTAAACTTACCGCTGCCGAGGAGCAACTGTACAGCGGCCGGATAAAAAATCCCAAGGAGCTGACCGGCTTGCAGCACGAGGTCGATTTGCTGAAGGGCAAGCGTGACCGGATGGAAAATAGCGCCCTGGAGATAATAGACCAGGTTGAAGCGGCTGAAGCAAGGGTGGCTGCGGCAGAAAGTGAACTCCGGAAGCGGCAGGCGGAGCGGGAGAGCCAGCAACAGCAGCTATCAGCGGACATAGCAACACTCAAGAACAGAATAGCTGACCTGGGACAAAAAAGGCAGGCGCTGGCGGTGGAAATCAGCCCGCAGGCACTCGAAGTCTATGACAGGCTCAGAAAGCAGAAAGGTCAGGCGGTAGCCAGGGTGGAGCAGGGGGTGTGCCGCGGTTGCCGGATATCGCTTACTTCCAGCGAAATGCAGCAGGTCAGGAGCGGTAATCCGGTACAGTGTGGCAGTTGCGGGCGTATCCTGTTCCTGCCCTGAGAGGCGAATGAAGGTTAAGAAGGCGGTAATATTTACTGACGGCGCTGCCGTGCCGAATCCGGGACCGGCCGCGATAGGAGCCGTCATCAGGGATACGCAGGGAAAGCTTGTTGCTCGGATCTGCCGGCGCATCGGGGTAGCCACGAATAACCAGGCGGAATACCGGGCAGTCATTGCTGCCCTGGAAGAGGCTATCGGGCTGGGCGTGACACACGTGACGCTGAATTCAGACTCCGAGCTGGTGGTGAGGCAAATCACGGGGATATACCGCGTGAAAAAGGCAGAGCTTAAACCGCTGTACCGGCGGGTAAAGCATTTACAGGGCCTTTTGCAGGGCTTTACCATCACCCATGTCCCACGCGAGCGAAACAGAGAGGCTGATAGACTGACCTGTGATGCTTTGGACCTGGCGGTTGACTAAAGGTTTTTCTGAGAATAGACTATAAGTGGGCCAAGTAAACCGGGTGGCCGCCCTGAGATTTCAGGGAGGAAAGTCCGAGCTCCACCGGGCAGGATGCTGGGTAATACCCAGGAGGGGT
>CAZRBS010000039.1:0-14011 GCA_964598405.1 uncultured Dehalococcoidaceae bacterium | reverse complement strand
CCGGAGGCTTTCCTGGAGAGTCACCCCCGCCTCTATTCCGCTGAGGAGGAACTGGTAATTCCCCCTTCCGGGAACAAGGGTCGCGAGCAGATAATTGAAGGGGTGCTTCTGGGGATTAAGCGCAACACGGAGGAATGCGGTCAGCTTGCCCGGGTGGCTGCCGGGCAGCCGGCGGGTAGCACCGGCCTGGCGCTGCTCGATGGGACGCTTATTCTCTGGGGACTGGAAGCTTATCCCGATTTCGTCGCTGAGGCACTGCTGGACAGAGGTTTTCTGAGCGCTCTTGACGAGATGAGGAAGCTGAACGGTGACAGAAAGCTGGCCCTGGCGAGCTATATTAGCTTTCCCCGCAGTACGGATGTGGTCAACGTGCTCCGGGTAGCTGTTTGCTCTCATGAACCGGCTGACTGCGACCGCTATTGCCCGCCGGGCAAAGCCAGGGAGTGTGACGGGGTAGCCGGCGTTCAGGACCGTGAGCTGTTCCTGAATTTGCTGCGCCAGGGAGAAAGGTCGGCGCTGTTCATAAGCCCTTCGAAGATAGTCCGTGAACGTTACGGGTTGCATCAGGTATATTTCTTCTACCTCAGGACGGATGAGGAGGTGGCCAGGGTTGAAATTCCCCGCTGGGTGGCGGAGAATAAAGACCTGCTCGAATTGACCCATGCTCTGGTCCTGGACCAGTGCCGGCGGGGGCAGGGTTACCCCGTGGCTTTGAGTGAAGCCCACGAGCAGGCAGTGGTGACTGCCGCCGACAAAGAGGAGTTCTGGCGGCTGGTGGAGGCTTCCATGGTGGAAGAGCGTATGCCGGCGCTGAGTTCGGCCAAGAGCTTCAGCAAGAGGACGAGGTGGGTTTAACGTGATTAAATCACTCTGGTTTTACCGAGGAGGGCGATATGGCACAGGAAAATAAGTCCCGGAGTGGGGTGATGGGAGCATCCCCGCTGGCAGGAATGTTGTGGTTTGCTGGCTGGCTCTTCACCATCGCCTTTGCCGAGCTGGTCTGGTGGAAAATCATCCTTGGCATTGTGGTCTGGCCGTACTTTCTGGGGGTGGCAGTGCGGTAATGGGCGATTTGAACAACATCATCCGGTTAAAAGAATCACAGGTTAAACCCGCGGCTGAGGTATTAGCACGGGCGTTCTATGACGACCCTTCGTTCGTTTATATTATCCCTGACGACCCGGAAAGAAAAGACAGGCTGGTCTATCTCTTTCAACTTTCATTGCAATATGGCATTGGCCATGGTGAAGTTTATGCCACCTCCCCCAACCTGGAAGGGATCGCCGTCTGGCTTCCTTCCGAGGCATTGGAGACGTCTTTCTGGGAAACCACGGGCTTAAGCCAGTCGCCTCTGGCTGCCAGAATAGATAAAGAGGCCATAGACAAGCTGCAGGTCCTTACCGATTATTGTACTACCCTGCACGAGCGCCACGCCCCCTTCCGCCACTGGTTTCTGGAGGAGCTGGCCGTGGACCCTGTCTTTCAGGGTAGAGGTTATGGCAGTACCCTGCTTCGGGCAATGCTGTCCAGAATAGACCGGGAAGGCTTGCCCTGCTACGTGCGCACCCAGAACGGCAGAAACGTCCCTTTTTACCGGCGCTTTGGTTTTAAATTAATTGAGGAAGGTGAATTTCCCGGCACCGGAATCAAAAACTGGTGCCTGTTGCGGGGCGGAGGCGGTTAATCAGGTATCTTTAAGCAGGAGGCACCGCTATGGGAAGCAAGGGCAGAAAAAACGTGAAGAAACCCAAGCAGGCGAAGGAAAAGAAGAAATAGTAAAATAAGAGAGGTCTTACCTCTCCCTTTCCTGAAGAGAGGGTGAGAGGGATTCCAAATCCCCCTTTGTCCCTCTTTGGAAAAGGGGAAGTGGGCTTCTGTAGCATATACGGGGAAGGATTTATGGCTGAACTAACGGACAGGGCCGGTGAGGTTATAGAGTCCAGCACCACGGACTTCGTGGCGCAGTGCTACGAGCTTTACCAGTCGCCGCCTCTGGGCAGCCTGGTGAAAACCAGGGACCGGTCGGTAGAACTGTATGGCATCGTCTGCAGTGCGACCACCAGCAGCCTGGAGCCGGGACGACGACCTATTGCCCGGGGCAAGGATGAAGCCAGTGAGGAGGAAATCTACCGTTCCAGCCCGCAGCTTTCCAAATTGCTGAGGAGCGAATTCGGAGTCCTGATAGTGGGACACCGGGAGGATGATAAACTGCACCATTACCTGCCGCCCAATCCAGCCCGGATACACGGGTTTGTCTACCGGTGCCGCCCTGCGGAAGTGAAAGAGTTCAGCCGGTCCTTTGGCTTCCTCAGTATACTGGTCGGCGCTCGCCTGCCGGTTGCCGGGGAGGAACTCATCGCGGCTGCCCTGCGTCAGATGAGCCAGGTCCGGGAAGACCCGCACGCCTTTCTGGTGGCGGCGGGTAAGGAGCTGGCCCTTCTGCTCAGCGCTCAGTTCAATCAGCTCAAGGCTATTCTGGGGAGGCTGGAATGATGGAACGTCTGGGCATTGTTGTCTCCGGCTCGCTGGACAGGGGGGTGGAGGTAAAGCTGGACGCCCCGGTGCTGGTTGAGGATATGGCGGTGGGGCGCTATGTCACCATCGAGGGACGAAAACAGCGCTTCTTCGGCATGATAACCGATATCAGCCTGGGGGTAATCGACCCCAGGCTCACCCTTACCCCGCCCGATGTGGGCGATTCTCTGGTCGCTGAGGTGCTGACCGGAACCAGCACCTTCGGGACGCTCCATGTTTCCCCTTACCTCACCATAGGTGGTGACGCGGACAGCCTGCTTGAGGGACCGCAGCCGGTGAAGACGGTCCCGTCTCACTTTTCGGCGGTAAACCTGGCTTCGGAACGGGATATGGAGCTGGTCTTTGGCAGGGAGGATGAGAAGAGGTTCTGGATTGGCAACCCCATGGATATGGAGACCAAACTCTGCCTTGACCTGGAAGAGTTCGTGACGCGTTCCAACGGCATCTTCGGCAAGAGCGGCACCGGAAAGACCTTCCTTACCCGGATGCTGCTCATCGGTATGCTCCAGAAAAGTAAAGCGGTCAATTTAATCTTTGACATGCATAATGAGTACGGCTGGGAGGGGAGCAGCGAGGGAGGGCGGCGCAAGGTGAAAGCCTTGAAGCAGCTCTTTCAGTCGCAGGTCGCCGTCTTTACCCTTGATGAGGAGAATTCCCGGCGACGCGGGGTGAGTACCGACTTCGTGGTCAAGATAGGCTATGATGAAATAGAGCCGGAGGATGTCAGGCTGCTGCGCCAGACCCTGAACCTGACCGAGCCGGCGATTGAAGCGGTCTATCAGATGCGGCGCCGGTTCGGCAGAGACTGGTTGCAATGCGCCTCTGAGTTGGCCGATTCTGATGAGACCAGCCAGCTTTTGCAGGAGCTGAGCATTCATGAGAGCACTTTCCAGAACCTGCGGCGGGGGCTGGCTACCATCAGGAGGCTTCCTTTCATCGAGCCGCATGCCCCCACGAATGCGGTGAAGCATATCCTGGAACACCTTGACCGCGGCGTGAACGTGGTTCTGGAATTCGGGCGCTACCGGGACGTTACCGCTTATGTCCTGGTGGCTAACATGCTCGCCCGCCGCATCTACGCCCAGTATCAGGAGAGAATGGAAAGAGCCATGGGTGTCGATTCAGCCCGTCCCACTCCTCTGGTGATAACCATCGAGGAGGCGCACAGGTTTCTCAACTCCGGAGTCTCCAGCCAGACCATCTTCGGGACCATCGCCCGGGAAATGCGCAAGTACAACGTTACCCTGCTGGTGATTGACCAGCGCCCGAGCGATATTGATGAAGAGGTTATGTCCCAGATGGGGACCAAAATAACCTGCCTGCTGGACAACGAGCGCGATATCGACAGCGTCCTTGCCGGTGTTTCGGGTAAGAGCGGGCTTAAAGCGGTTCTTGCCAGGCTGGCACCCAAGCAGCAGGCTCTCATCTTCGGACATGCTGTCCCGATGCCGGTGCCGTTCCAGCCCCGGGAATACGGCTCGCTCCAGTCTTATCGGGATTTTGTTTACGGTGGCCAGGCTGAATCCGGGGAGCAGGCTCAAAAAGACATTGAAGATTTGTGGGAGTAGGAGCGAGCCTTGGCAGAGCTGAAGAAGGGCTGGTGGAGCCAGGTTAAAACGGCGGTGAAGCGCTATCGATACTGGATAGGTGTCGAAGCGAGTATCGTTCTGGGGCTGATTTTTCTGGCTGCTGGCGCGGCCAAATTGCTGCACCAGCCGGGGGCTTTTGAGGTCTTCTTTATCCCCTATCCGGACTTTATTTCCCGGATTTTCACCAAATTTTATTTTATCTGGCTGCCACGCGTAGAGGTTTTGCTTGGACTGCTGCTGGTTTTCGGCGTTGCCGCCAGGCTGGTGGCCGTAATTGCTTCGGTATTTATCGCCAGCTTCATCACCAGCAACGTGCTGATGATTATCCGGGACCTGAACCAGTGCCTTTCTTGCTTTGGTCCCCGAGTCCAGCTATCAAGCCTGAATGCGCTCATCATAGACCTTATTATGGTGGTTCTGGTGGTGATTGTTTTGCTCTGTTATCAGAGGCGTTTTTATGATATCAATCCATGGTTCGTACGGAGAGGCAGGAGTGGCAAGAAAGAAGATAGGTCTGGCTCTGGGTAGCGGTGCGGCCCGGGGTCTGGCTCATATCGGGGTTCTGGAAGCCCTGGAGAAAGAAGGCATCCCGGTTGACATCATTGCCGGTACCAGTGCCGGCGCTGCTATCGGCGCCCTTTATGCTCAGGGCAGGAGTGCCCGCCATATAAAAGAACTGGCTCTGGAGATGAACTGGAAAAAGAGGGCACCCCTGATGGACTTTTCTCTGCCCAGGACCGGCTTCATTAAAGGCAGGAAAATTCAGAACCTGCTGACGTCATTTATCGGTGGGGACATAAAATTCAGCGATTTGAAGCTCCCTCTTGCCTGCGTGGCGGCGGACATAACCACCGGCGAGGAGGTGGTAATCGACCAGGGTTCGGTGTCAGAAGCGGTCAGGGCCAGCATCTCCATCCCGGTTATTTTCAGTGTGGTCGGGTGGGGAGGGAGGTATCTGGTGGACGGGGGCATTGTAAACCCGGTGCCGGTGAGCGTGGCCAGGGAGATGGGGGCGGACTTCGTTATTGCCGTAAACGTGATACCCGGTGTGATTGCCCGGGACCATTCGGCGGACCAGAAGCAAACGGGAGGTCCGAAAGAGCCCAATATCATCCATGTTATCATGCAATCAATCTATATAGGCAGCTATTCACTGGTGAGAGCCAGTATGGAGGAAGCCGATATCGCCATTGAACCACATGTGGCGCATTACGGCGTTGCTGACTTCCGCCATGCTCCGGAGCTTATTTACCAGGGCGAGCTGGCAGCCCGGAAGGTAATCCCGGAGATAAAGAAAGGGTTGGCTATCCGGAAATCTCCTCGCCAGCGGCAGAAACCGTGATTGCGGCGTTGACAGGAGGTGCGGTTGTGTTCTATAATATAAGTGCTAATGAAAAGCATTAGCGGTAGATTTATCCTGTGGTGGAGATATGCCGTCTAGCAGCCGGGAAACGCTGAATAAAGCCGGGATGAGGTTTACCAATCAACGTGCCTTGATTATGGATATTATCCGGCAGGGGCGGGGTCATCTGGATGCCGATGAAATCTACCGTCGGGCCCGGGCGAAGAAACCGCGCCTCAGCCTGTCCACGGTCTACCGTAACCTGCAAATGCTGAAGAAGATGGGCCTGGTGGAAGAAGTCCATTTCAATGAGACCCACCACCATTATGAGGTCAAGCCGTCCGTGGAGCACCACCATCTGGTGTGCCTCAACTGCGGGAGGGTGATTGAATTCAGCCATCCCCTGTCCCGTTACATAAAAAGGAACGTTCCTGAGGCTAAAGATTTTGATATTAATGAAGTGGAAGTTCGTGTGACCGGTTTGTGCGCTAAATGTCGTTAGCAAGAAAATTTTTTTAGTCGGATTGTTGCAAACGGGAAGCATTTGTATTTAGTTCATCGGGCTTATCAACACGAAAGCGAGGAGGTTAAAAATGCTGGGTTCACTTTTGATTACCTTGAGAGAGGGGATAGAAGCTGCCCTGATTGTCAGCATTATTCTTACCTATCTGGGCAGAACCGGCAGCCGTCACGCTTTTAAATTTGTCTGGCTGGGGACGGCGCTGGCTATTTTGGCAAGCCTGGTTGCCGGATTCGTTATTTATGTTATGAGCATAAATTTCAGCGGGCAGACGGAGGAGATATTTGAAGGCTCGGCCATGTTACTGGCTGCCGGTATCCTCACCTGGATGATATTCTGGATGCGTGCGCAGGCAGTTAATATCAGAGACCGCTTGCATACGCAGATACAGGGCGTGCTTGATAAAGGTTCATCACTGGGGCTGGTAGCCCTGGCCTTTGTGGTGGTGGTGAGGGAAGGCATTGAGACGACGCTCTTCCTCTTTGCGGCAAGCAGGATTGCCGGGTCGCCGCTTCTGTTTACCGCGGGCGGTATTCTGGGGCTGGTTCTGGCCGTGGGCGTTGGCTACAGCGTTTATAAAAGCACTTCCAGGCTCAATTTAAGGCACTTTTTCAACGTTACCAGCGTGGTGCTCATCTTGTTTGCCGCCGGACTTCTGGCTCACGGAATACATGAATTCCAGGAGGTCGACGTAATACCGGCGCTGGTAGAGCATGTGTGGGATATCAACCATATTATTGCGGAAGATTCAACCTATGGGCAGTTTTTGACCGCCATTTTTGGCTATAATGCCAACCCCTCTCTGGTGGAAGTAACGGCTTACCTCGGGTATTTCTCCGCGGCGCTGGCGCTGTATTTCTATCCTTTTCTGGCAAAGAGAAGAGGGGCCAGGAAAACGGAATAATCAACAGCCGGCGTAAGCGACGATATTCGCCTTGGGCGATGCCAGAGTTATTAATTTCGCCTGTCTCAGTCTCTGTTGTTTATCCCCGTTTGTCATTATCGTTATACGCGGGATATAATTGATAGTAGCAACCACGCTTTAATCGGGTTGAGCGCAGTGCACTGGTTCTATTACGCCGGAAGATTCTTAATGAGGGTGTTGTTATTCCTCCTGACCCGCTGGCAGGTGAAGGGTAAAGAAAATGTTCCTGCCCGGGGGCCTTTGCTGGTGGTGGTCAACCACCTTGGTGCCGCGGACCCTCCGCTGATTGGTGTCAGCGTTAACCGCAAGGCGGTGTTTCTGGCCAAGGAAGAGTTGTTTAATTCCAGATTTTTGAGCTACTTCGTGCGTAACTTCGGTGCTGTTCCGCTGCGCCGTCGTAGCTTGAACAAAGAGGCACTGCGTAAAGCCCGGGGGCTGCTGGCACAGGGAATGGCTTTAATCATGTTTCCCGAGGGGAGAAGGAGTCCGGGTGTCCGGCTGGAGTCCGCCTCTTCCGGTTCGGCGCTGCTCGCCCTGCGCAGCGGCGCTCCGGTTCTTCCGGTTGGTATTACCGGGACCGAGAAGATAAAGGGCGTCACCTGGATATTCCGTCGCCCTCGAATAACGGTTAACATTGGCTGTCCTTTTTGCCTGCCTCCATTAAATGGCAGGGTGACCCGGACGGAACTTGCTGAACTCACTCATTCCATAATGGGACACATCGCCGAGCTTCTCCCCGCCGAATATCGGGGGGAATATCATGATACGAAAGGCGGGAAGCATGAAAGTTGAAAAAGCGGAGAAGATAGGTTTTTGCTTTGGAGTAAAGCGGGCTATTGACATTCTGGAAAAGGTAGCTCGTGAACGCGGCGGAATCGAGACACTGGGGGCGGTGGTGCACAACCGGCAGGTATTGCAGAGGCTGGCGGAAATCGGAGTGAGGGTTGCCAAAAGTGTCGACGAGATACGGGAAAGAGCCGTTGCCACCAGCTCTCACGGGATAAGTCCGCAGGTGGAAGAAGAGCTCCGGGCCCGCGAAACCGAAATCATCAGCACCACCTGTCCCTTTGTTCACCGTGCCCAGGTTGCCGCCCGCAGGCTGGCTGAGTCCGGCTTTTTCGTGGTCATTTATGGCGACGTTGACCACCCCGAGGTCAAAGGTATTCTTGGCTGGACCCGGGGTAAGGGTATCGCTACCCTGAACAATGATTTCGTCCGTGATTTTGACCGGATACCAAGGCGGCTGGGAGTTCTGTCCCAGACAACTCAAATCCCGGCCAGTTTTACCGGCTTTATCAAGGGGCTGGTGGATACCGCGTTTACCCGGGACTCCGAAATGCGGATTACCGATACTATCTGCCATGACATCAGGGAACGTCAGGCGGCGGCTCTCAAGCTGGCTGGCAGGGTAGACCTGATGCTGGTCGTCGGCGGGCACCACAGCGCCAACACCAATCGCCTGGCGGAGCTGTGTTCTGCGGTAACGGAAACGCACCTCGTTGAAACGGCCGGGGAGGTTCAGCCCTCCTGGCTTCAGGGCAGGCATCACATAGGCATCACTGCCGGCGCTTCCACAGATGAGCAGACGGTCAACGAAGTCTTGAGGAAATTGCAGGCCTAGCTTATATTGCCAGACAGGTTACCGTCCTGGAAATGCCGGTAATGGGATGAATTTTCCCGGTAACCAGATCGCCAATGTCGTTCAGGGTTTCTCCGGTGGCGATGGCAATAATGTCATAGGGGCCGGTCACCGTATCAACCGAGTTCACCCCTTTCAGCTTGCCGAGAGTTGTGACCACCTCTCTGGTTTTACCTACCGATGTTTCAATCAAGACAAAAGCTTTTGCCGCCACTGTCTTCACCCCCTTTTACTTCAGCATCTACCCTTTCTTCTTTTTTGCCCGGTAATCGGTAGTATAAACATCGCGGCAGGCTGTGTCAAGCTGTGTCCTGGGCCTGGCTTGACAGTAAGTGCATGCCTCTGCTTATAATTAATAATCTGACTTTAATCAGCGCTTCCACAGTTCCGGAAACAGCCCTCCAAAGCGGCTATCAAAGTATCAACCGACTGGTCACTGTGGAATGCGTTTTGACGGAGGTAAGGACCGGTTACCTCGCGGAGAGAAAGGGACGTTATTTTGGAGTATTTCCTGAGTGAACAGCAGAAGACAATAAAAGCTCTGGCCAGGAAGATTGCCGAGGAGAGGGTTCTGCCGGTCAGGGCAGAGCTTGATGAGAAAGAAGAGTTTCCCCGGGCGGTAGTCAAAGACCTGGCCGAGGCTGATATGTTCCGCGTCTTTATCCCGGAAGAATATGAGGGGCTGGGTGGCGGCTGCTTCGAGCTGTGTCTGGTGGTGGAAGAACTGAGCCGGGTGTGCAGCGGTGTCGCCGTGAGCTATGCCGCCAGTGCCCTGGGCAGCTTTACCCTGATGGAATACGGGACCGAGGCCCAGAAGCGGAAGTATCTCCCCGATATTGCCAGTGGCAGCAAGCTGACCGCCTTTGCTCTGACCGAGTCAACGGCGGGTAGTGATGCCAGCGCCATCAGGACGACGGCGGAGAAAAGCGATGGCGGCTATCTGCTCAACGGGACGAAGCAGTTCATCACCAACGGCGGTGATGCTGAAATATATACCGTTATTGCCCTGACGGATAAAGAGAAAGGCGCCCGCGGCGCCAGTGCCTTTATCGTGGAGAAGGATACGCCGGGCTTTTCCTTTGGCAAGAAGGAGAAGAAGATGGGCATCCGCGCCTCTTCAACGAGGGAGCTGGTTTTCCGCAACTGCCTGGTCCCGGAGGAGAATTTAATCAACAAGCCGGGCATGGGTTTTATTATGACGATGAGGCTTCTGGACCGCTCGCGCCCGGGGATAGGGGCTCAGGCCGTCGGGCTGGCTCAGGGAGCCCTGGAAGCCGCCGTGGACTATGCGCGGCAGCGTGTCCAGTTCGGGCAGGCCCTGATATCTCTGCCGGTAGTCTTGGACATGCTGGCGGATATGGCGATTAACGTGGAGGCGGCCAGAGCGCTGGTTTATGCCGCCGCCAGGATGGTTGACAGCGGGGCCAGAGACTTTACCGAGGAGTCGGCTATGGCCAAGGTGTTTGCTTCGGATATGGCGATGAGGGTGACCACGGACGCGGTGCAGGTTTGCGGCGGAGCCGGTTATATGAAGGACTACCCGGTGGAGAAAATGATGCGGGATGCCAAAGTAACCCAGATTTATGAGGGTTCCAATCAGGTCCTGAAGAATGCCATCGCCCTTCATCTCAGGAAAAGAAAGGGCAGAGTGGAATGAATGCCGTCGTCTGCCTGAAACAGGTTCCCGGCACCACCGAAGTCAAAATTGACCCCCGGACCAATAACCTCATAAGACAGGGAATCAAGGGCGTCATCAACCCCTGCGATACTCACGCTCTGGAGGAAGGGGTCCGGCTGAGGGAGAGGTGCGGAGGCAAGGTCACCGCTATCAGTATGGGCCCGCCTCAGGCGGAAGAAGCGCTGCGGGAGGCGCTTTCGCTGGGGGCTGATGAGGCTATCCTGCTGAGCGATAAAGCCTTTGCCGGGGCCGATACTCTGGCTACCGCCTGTACCCTCGCCGGGGCGATTGAGAAGCTGGAGAAGTGTGATATCGTCATTTGCGGGCGGCAGACCACGGACGCGGATACGGGACAGGTGGGGCCGGAACTGGCGGAGATGCTGGGCTGGCCCTTCGTCGCCTATGTCAGCCGGATAGAAGAGTTAACCGGAGAGCGGGTACGTGTCCAGCGGATGATAGAAGAGGGGCACGAGGTTATCGAGGCGCCTTTGCCGGCGGTAATTACGGTGGTGAAAGAGATTAACACTCCGCGCCTGCCTTCGCTTCGCGGCATTGCCAGGTCAAGAAGCGCCGTTATCCCGGTCTGGACTGCCCGGGAACTGGGCGTTGACCTGGACAGGGTGGGTTTATCCGGCTCGGCTACCAGGGTTGACAGGGTATTCTACCCGGCAAGAGCCTGCCAGGGAGAGATTCTCCAGGGCGAGCCGGAAAGCCAGGTGGAATGCCTGATTGGCAGGCTGAAAGATGAAGGAGTGATTTAGCCATGGCGGGGAGCAGGAGCAGCCGGTATAACTTTGTTAAGGATATGAGCGGTGGCAACTGACGGTGGAGTCTGGGTGTTTGCCGAGCAGCGAAATGGCAGGTTGAAAAGCGTTGCCTATGAACTATTGGGCAGGGGAAGAGAACTGGCAGATACCCTGAAGGCTGACTTAAGTGCCGTCTGCTTTGGTCACAATATCGAGGAGGCCGGGCAGTTGATTGCTTCCGGTGCGGATAAGGTCTATCTGGTCGACAGTCCGGAGCTGGCGGATAACCAGGAGGATTTATACACCGGACAGCTGGTTGAGTTGATACGGCAATACCGGCCGGAAATAGTACTCGCCGGGGCAACTTCACTGGGTCGTGCCTTTATTCCCCGGGTGGCGGCAGTTCTGGGGACGGGCCTCACCGCTGACTGCACCGGGCTCGGTATTGATGCTGAGAGCGGACTCCTGCGGCAGACCTGCCCCACCTTCGGCGGTAATATTATGGCGACCGTTATCTGCCCGACAAAGCGGCCGCAGATGTCAACCGTCCGCCCCCGCGTTTTTAGAAGAAGGGCGCCGGATTACGGAAGGAAGGGACAGATAATAAAGGTGGACTTCAATCGTGAAGGCATAACCTCAAGAACAAAACTGCTCGGTTTTGTTGAAGAGCTTGCGGAAACGACCAGGATTGAAGACTCGGATATCATTGTTGCTGGCGGCAGGGGGCTGGGCAAGGGGGAGAATTTTAAGATGCTGGAGGAACTGGCCGGGGTTCTGGGGGCTGCGGTAGCCTCGTCACGACCGCCGGTAGATGAGGGCTGGCTTCCGTATTCCCGTCAGGTCGGTCAGACGGGCAAAACGGTTTGCCCCAGGCTCTACTTTGCCTGCGGCATCTCCGGGGCAGTCCAGCACCTGGTGGGTATGCAGACCTCGGATGTTATTGTGGCCATCAATGATGACCCTCGTGCCCCCATCTTTGAGGTAGCCACCTATGGCATTGTTGGCGACCTTTTTCAGGTGGTGCCGATGTTAATCGAGAAGCTGAAAAATCGGTGAGGCGGTTCCGGGCTTATGTTTCCCCTTAACTACTCAACGGTAATAGACCCGCTGTTGAAAGGCATCAGGCTTTATGCCATAAAATTTTCCGGCATGAAAGCCGGTGACCGTGTGCTTGATGTATGCTGCGGGACGGGGGACCAGGTGTTCTATTACGCCGGGGCGGGCTTTACCGCTGCCGGGATAGACCGGGACCCCCGCATGCTCGAATTGGCCCGGAGAGACAAAAGGAGAAGTACTTTGAGCGGGGCGTCCTTCCAGATTGCCGATGCGCGGAATTTACCCCTGCCCGATGGCCTGTTTGATTACGCTTCCATCTCCTTTGCCCTGCATGAGAAAGAGAGGCAGGTCAGGGACAGGGTCATCTCCGAGATGAAAAGGGTGGTGAAAAAAGGCGGCGCCCTTATTTTTATTGATTTCAGCGTCCCTTTACCGAAAAAGCCGATTTCCTGTTTCGTCAGGGTGGCTGAGTTCATGGCGGGCAGAGAGCACCATAGATGTTTCAGAGACTATCTTGCTCAGGGCGGGCTGGAGGCAATCCTGAAGAAAAGCCAGCTTCAGGAAGAAAAGAGGGCTTATCTCAAAAGCGGACTCATCACGATGATTAAGACCGCAAATGGCGTGTCTTCTTCAACCCATCCTGCACAGGCTTGCGGCGGGTAAGCCGGTTGCCTTATAATGTATTTGAACTTGGCTGGAGTGGAGGGGATGCCATGGAGATAAACGTATCTCAGTTGCTCAAGGAGCCTACAGGTTCATCCCGAAATTACGAGGTAAGCGAGATTATTGATGTTACCGGCGATGGCAGTGACAGGCAGGTTGAAGGGGAGGTCAGCCTGGTGCGTACCCAGCGGGGCATTCTGGTTTCGGCGAAGCTGCGAACGGAAGTTGGCCTTACCTGCAGCCGCTGCCTGAGTTCGTTTAATCACCCGGTGACTTTAAAATTTGAGGAGGAGTATCTGCCCACCATAGATGTCGTCAGCGGAGTGCCGTTGCCCGCACCGGAGCGCGGCACCTTCAGCATTGATGAGCACCATGTACTCGATTTAGCCGAGGCGATACGTCAGTATGCGCTTCTGGCGGTGCCGATGAAACCGCTTTGCCGGCAGGGCTGTGCCGGGTTGTGTCAGAGCTGCGGCCAGAACCTGAACCGCGGTGCCTGCGGCTGCCCGGCGCGGGTAATTGACCCCCGCTGGTCTGAACTGACCAGGTTACTTTAGTGATAAATAAGCGTAAGGTGGAAAGTGAATTATGGGAGCTTTACCGAAGAGAAAAGTAGCCAAGGCGCGCCGGGGTAAAAGGCGCAGCCATCTCGGTTTGAACCCTCCTGACCTGGAAAGCTGTCCTCAGTGCCATAGCCCGAAGCTACCACACCATGTCTGTCTTACCTGCGGCAGCTACGCGGGCAGGGAAATCATTGAGATTGAGGGCCCGAAGAAAAAACCCTCATAGCTTCTCGTGGGTCCGGTGTGATGAGGACATTTTCTTTTTTTATTCCGCTTGAGGGAAGTTTATTACCAGCCAGTGGAGGTTGGTCATGACCATGATGGCGAAAGTAGCCTACGTTTTCCCGGGGCAGGGGTCCCAGTGGGTAGGCATGGGGCGTGACCTTTATGATAATTTCGAGTCGGCCAGGGCTGTCTTTGGCCGCGCTGATGATTCCCTGGGTATTCCTCTGACCAGGCTGTGCTTTGAAGGCCCGGAAGAAGAACTGCGCCAGACCATCAATGCCCAGCCAGCCATATTGACCGTCAGTTACGCCTGTCTGGAGGCTGCCCGTGAGGTCAGTCAGGATTTACCTCTGCCCGCTTTCGTTGCCGGGCACAGCCTCGGTGAATATACGGCACTGGCGGTGGCCGGGGTGCTTGATTTCGAGCGGGCGGTTTATCTGGCTCGTGAGAGGGGGCGGTTGATGCATGAAGCCGGGATAATGCGTCCCGGAGGCATGACGGCGGTGATAGGGCTTGATGAGATTTTGCTG
>CAZRBS010000038.1:0-14715 GCA_964598405.1 uncultured Dehalococcoidaceae bacterium | reverse complement strand
CCCGGGAGACGAGGGACTCCATCTCCGCTTCGCCTTTCAGTTCGTCGCTGCGGTAAAAGAGCAGACCCAGTGAGCCCAGAAAGGCGATGCCGATAAAGGTCAAAAAGAAGGGGCCCAGAGCAGACTCGGAAAAAGTATGAACCGAAGAAAGAATGCCGCTCCGGGTGAGAAAAGTGCCAAATATGGCCAGGTTGAAGGTCAGAATTATCAGTACCATGTTCCAGACCTTGAGCATCCCCCGCCTTCTCTGCATCATGACGGAATGAAGAAAGGCGGTAGCCACCAGCCAGGGCATCAGCCCGGCGTTTTCTACCGGGTCCCATGCCCAGTAGCCTCCCCAGCCGAGTTCCACATATGCCCACCAGGCGCCGATAACGAGACCGATGCCGAGCAAGAGCCAGGACATGAGCGTCCATCCTCTGACGGCTATCAGCCATTCATCGCCCAGTTTTCTGGTGAGCAGGGCGGCGATGGCAAAGGCAAAGGGAACGGTGAAGCCGACGTAGCCCACCAGCAGCGCCGGCGGGTGCAGTATCATACCCGGGTTCTCCAGCAGGGGGTTGAGCCCCCTCCCATCGGCGGGGAGGAAGGGAAGTTGCTGAAAGGGGTTTGATACGCTGAGCAGCAGGATAAGGAAAAAAGCCTGGCTGGCCATCATAATGGACGAGGCATAGGGCACCAGCTCTTTGCCGATGCTTCGCCTCTGTAACACCACTACGGCGGCAAATATGGAAAGGAGCCATGCCCAGAAAAGCAGGGAGCCGTCGTTGCCGGCCCATAGAGCGCTGATAAGGTAGGGCAGGGAGAGGTCACGGCTGGTGTACAGGTAAACGTACTCTATCCGGAAGTTGTGGGCGATGAGGGCAAATAGCAGGACTGCTACCGAGAGAGAAATAAGTCCGCAGGCGGCGGTGAGACCGTTCCTGGCACTCTGAATCAGCGCCGGGTGCTTCCCCCTCGCTCCAGAGATGAAAGCGATAGCTGCGTAAACCGAAGCCACCAGCGCCAAAAATAGGGCGATGTAGCCTATGTCTGCCATAAATTACTTTCCAAACCGGAGTTTATTCTTGCGGCACATATCTGGAAGGACATTTCGGCATCAGCGTGTGTGCCTGAAAGGTGCCGGCCGGGTTAAGCTGACCTTCGAGGACAACTTCGGTAGCTACTTTGAAGGTGTCAGGGACGATTCCCTGATAGACCACTGGCAGACTCTCTTCTCCGTCGAGGATGGTGAAGCGCAGGATGCTCCCTTTCGTGTCCTGCTCCACAGAGCCAGGGGCGACTTGACCCTTTACCCGCACATTTTCGCCATAGCTTGCGCTTCCCTGAGCGGTGAGTTCACTGACCGTATAGTAATAGGTGGCCGAACCCTGCAAGCCCATGAAAACTAGGTAGCCTATGGCGGCAAATATAATAATCCCACCAACGAGGAATTTTTTCTTCTTGAGCATTGTTCACACCCGGTTTCGATACTCTGGGGGTACCGGAAAGTTACTCCATTAGATATTGTAACCCGTGAGCAGCCTGATTTACAAATTTATCAGTTAGGACGGTTAGGAAGCCGGTTGATGGCACGTGGTGCAGCTGTCATTGGTGCGCCCTTCATGGTCGGCAGGGACTGCCAGGTCTCCGCTTGAATGGCACATCAGGCAATCGTCACGCCCTTCCAGTTCATGAGGTATTGCCATGGGTACTCCCGTCGCCGTTGGAGAAGGAGAAGGTGACGGGCTTGCCGTCGGCGTTGGAGAAGGTGACGGCGCTGGTGTTGGCGTTGCGGTTGGTGAGGGAGAAGGTGACGGCGCTGGCGTTCCACCACCGCATGCTGCCAGTAAGGGAACTATGATTAGCAATGTTCCCAATAGCCATAAAATCAATTTGCTTTTCTTCATCCCGAACCTCCTGAAATTTTAAATATCGGCTGGTAACAAAAGGGGGAAGCTAACTATTTATTAGCCCCCCCTTTGTCATTAACTTGTAACCGGGCAGAATCCCCGTTTACTGCAGCGCGTCAATACCGGCCTGAAGGAGCGCCTTGGTGTATGCCGGGTTATGTACCCCGTGGCTGCTGTCCTCCAGTACTACCAGGTAGTTGTACAGCGCTCCGGCCCGCTCTGCGGAGTAGGTTCCGGGCACGGCGTGGTCGGTGTCATCCATTATGCCATCGGCGATCAGAAGTGCTCGGAGTTCTTCCAACAGTGCATCGACTTCGGTCTGAGTTCCATCGATGTCGAAGGACTCTATCTCGCCGTGGCATGACTGGCATCCGGCCACGTTGGCAACCTCATGTCCGTGGTATTCGTATCCCATCCACAGCGTGTGCCCGCCGGACTGGCTCCCGTAAGCATCAGCCATGTGGCAGACCGGGCAGCCGTCCTCGACCAGCTGGTAGTGAACGCTGGGTTTGGAGGCGGCGCCATATCCGCCCACTCCGAGGAGCAGTGCCGCCTGCGGACCGTGGTGCGGACCCCAGTAGGGCGAGGTAATCTCAAACTCGCCGCTTTCCGGTGCTACTTCCCTGGGCTGGTGGCAGTTGGCGCAGAGGTTTCCCGCGCCCATATCAAAGCTATCTCCGGTAGCCAGCAGAGTCACCGGCTCATCGGTGGTCAGGGCATAATCGTCCCTGGTATAGGTATCGTGAATCTCATGGCAGGTGCGGCAGTTGATCGGTGCCGGGTCGGAAACATTCTCCGGAGCCATATCTGTACCGGCGGCAATGCGTGCCGTGAAGCCCTGGCTGGTATGGCAACCGGCGCAGTCGGCGCTATTTCTTTCAAAACTGGCTGTGTTGGCATGGAATGAGGCTGCATACTGTACCTGTATCGCCTTCAGGTCTGCGGACTCATCGTGGCAGTCAGAACAGGTAGCTACTGCCGTGGTGCCGGCAGGACCGGCGGGGCCAGCGGGGCCGGCGGGTCCGGTAGAGCCAGCGGGACCAGCGGGGCCGGCGGGACCAGCAGGACCAGTGGGGCCAGCAGGGCCTTTACAGGCAACTACCAGAACTGCCAGAATTACGACCAGCCCGGCTATACCCAGCCACTTCAAGCCTTTCTGCACCGTCTTTTTTCTCATATATGCCTCCTCTTGTTCTGGATTTACCGAATTATAACACCTTGTTACTGCCTCGTCTAGGGTATCACAAGTGCCAATTCGGCTGCTATGAGTATTTTGCCCTATTTTCCGAAAAAAAACACCCCGTTTACTCTATTTCAAAGTAGTGGCACAGATTGCAGTCGGCATCTATGATGGTGCCTTCCTGTTCGTCATCCGTGGACACGAGCTTTCCGTGACACCGGAAACACCCCGGCGATTCCTGATGTCCCAGGTTGTCCACGTAGGTCTCCCAGTTTACGTTCATATCGGGAAAGGTGGTCAGCCGGGCTACCTCCTTGAGTTCTCCTATCGCCTGGTCAATGGCCTGGCTCTTTTCAGCAAAAACCTGCGGGTAGGAATTGCGGTAGAAATCTTTGATGGCTTCAACCCTGGCTTCGGCTTCTTTCAGGCTGGAGTTGGGCGGGTCCAGAGCGTTTATTCCTTCCCTCTTGATGTAGGGCAGGCTTTTGTCAATCTTGTCCCGCGCCATGGCCATGTCAATGAGCTCCTCGGGCGAGCGGAAGATGTGGGTCGCCCGGTTATGGCAGTCCAGGCAGTCCATCAGGCGGTTTTCATCTTCCAGACGGCTGGCGGTCACTTCCCCGGCTTTTTCCGGGTCGGTGTATTCGGTTAGTCCACCGTCGCTGTTCTCAACGCCGACCCAGGCTATCTCCTGGCGTTCCCGGTCCAGGGCGAGGTACCATACCCTGGCGGCGATATGCCAGTGAATGTCCTGTGCCACCTGAGACTCTCCGCCGCCAACCCGGAGCACTCTGGTATCAACCTTTTCCGTATTTGTTTCATCCGTTGCGTAGGTGGTGTGGGTGCGCACCAGGTCGCCGGCGAACCTCTCCGGCCGGTGGCACTGTTCACATGTTTCCCGGGCCGGGCGAAGGTTTTCCACCGGAGTTGGAATGGGACGTTCATAGTCGCCGACGATGGTGGAGTAAATCATGGGTACGCCACTGACTTTTGACCTGACCAGGTAATCGGCCCCGGAGCCGACGTGGCATTCGGCACAGGCCACGCGGGAGTGGGGGGAAGCCTGGTAGGCGGTATATTCCGGGTACATCACCTCGTGGCAGAGGCGTCCGCAGAAAGCGGTGGAGTCCATAAATTCTATCAGCTGGTAGCCGCCCATGACCAGCAGTATTATGCCTATTGCGCCGGCACCCATGAGGAAAATTAACTTTTCGCGGTGCCTCCTATGGAGTTGTTTGTCAGATTCAGCCACTTAACTCTTCAATATCGCCAGAACAAAAATTATCCCCCCGACGATGAATAAAATTGGCACCATCGAGAAGTTGAAAACGCCGAACAGGGGATACTTCTCCGGCAGGTCAGAATAAATATTAAAGATAACCAGCGCCACAATGAGCACAAACACGATACCGGCGGCTCTGGTCAGCCAGTCATCGAAAATCTCACGCAAGTATCTCAAAATTCCCTTCAAAATGAAAACTTACCGATGCTTGCTTTCCCGCAATTTATAATAAGTAATCTTATACCTGTGGCCTGCCGGTGTCAAGTGAGTGCTATGTTCTCCCGAAGGCTCTCCGTTAATGGAGACGCTGCACCATAATCCGCTGTGTGCCACGGATTTTAGCCGGCCTTCTCTTCCGCTTCGCTGTTTCCCGCCAGCCTTTCGTATTCCAGAGGGTGCTCCTTCTGGTAGCGTTCTCTGGGCACCTTTCCGGTGAATACGGAGGTATTGAGCGGGAATACCCTGGGGGTAAAATGGTTGAAGAAGATATGCACCAGGAAAATCCAGATTAACGCCAGCATGGCCTCATCGCTGTGGGCGATTAGGGCCGTGGGAACAATCCAGCCGGGCAGGAAACTGGTGACGAATACGGGATACATCAGAATAAAACCCGAGCCAGCCATGATGGGCATGCCCCAGAAAATCGCCCAGTAGTCGAACTTCTCTCTCCAGTTGAAGCGGTCCCACTCCGGTTCTTCCTTTCTCAGGCCGATAAAGTAGGCCAGTTCCTGAAAGAGCTTGACGAAGTCAAGGCGGCTGGGGATTATCTTTACCGGGAAGGGCTTCTTGAGGATCAGGGTTGAATAGAGGATATAGACCAGATGATAAACACAGACGATAACCATTACCCAGGCAAAAAGGTGGTGGGTTGAGCGGATGTTATCGACTCCGCCCCATACCCCGGCCCACCACTGGCTTATTCCCCACCCATAGAACTTCAGGGGTAAACCGGTCAGTACCAGCATGATAAAGCTGACCATCAGGGCAGCATGCTGAATTATCTGGTGGATATCAAAACGGACCATCTCCTTGGGTAAACCTTTTTCCAGTACAGCTGTTTCCGTTACCGTCGCCATTTTTACTCTCTCCATCGTTTAATCGAAAATCTGACAGTGGCTGCCACTACTACCGCGAAGCCAAAAGAAAGAACGGTTATCAGTAAGGTGGTGAAGATTATTTCCGTGTAATGGGCAACCGGGATGTTCTCCGGTGACACCTCCTTGTGTCCCGGGAAACCGCTGGCAAATTCTACTCCGGCGTTGGGGTGACACTGCTCGCAGGTTTCCGCCAGGTTAACCAGGCCGGCTACTGGGGAGGTGGGGTCGGTTACGCTCTTTATATCATGGGTGCCATGGCAATTGGTACAGGTCGCCTTGTCCAGCTGGGATATTTCGTAGGTGCCCAGCTCCATTGCCTTGCCGTGAAAGCTGCGCATGTATGATTCATAAACCTTCTCTACAATGCCGTAGTCTGCCATCAATTCCTCATTGCCATGGCACTTGGCACAGGTCTGGCTGATGTTCTTCTTATAAGCTGGAGAGTCATATTCAAGCACCCGGATTACGCTGTGAGGGTTGCTGTCGGGGCTGTGGCAGTCAACGCAGGTGGCCACATCTGGGTTACCCTGCACCAGCTGTTGCCCGTGGACACTCTGTAGATGCAGTTTATACTCGTATTGGTGACAGCTGCCGCACTTTTCCGCCAGAGATAGCTTGGTCAGCGGCGTGCTGACCTGGTGGGGCTCGGTGGTGTGGCAGGTGGTGCAGTCTATGAAACGGTGGGCAGCGGTACTGACTGCCTCTTCACTGACGTAAAGGGATATTTCTCTCCCCTCATCATCGGTTTTGGTAAGTCCCGGATTGCCGTGGCACGAGAGGCAGTTGTTTTCATCGAGGGCGTAGCCTTTGGCGGAATTGATGGACAGTAACAGGGCTACCAGCGTCAACCCCGCCGCTAGAGTCAGGAGCCGCCTCTTTGTTGTTTTGCCTCCGGTCTTTTCGCTCCTACTTGATTTCGTCAGATACATCTTTTACCCGCCCACTAAGTTTTAGATTAGCCGCATTTCTACCTGATGCAGCCTGAAGTAGACCGGCTTCATTCCGCCGGCACACTTTTGAATCCGTGGATAAGGGGTATCCGGTATAAACCAAATACTTCCCGGCTTCGCAGAAAGCCGGTGAAGATGAGTATAATTCCCAGCAGTTCGAAGAGGTAAAAAAGCGGGATAGTTCCTCCGAGCCTGATGTGGATGCCCCCGAAGGCGGGCAGTATGGCGCCAACGGCAATGAGTATGTTGGACACTACCCGGTGCGGCATGAGCCGGCGCCTCCAGAAGACCCAGGCACTGTATATTGCGCCTCCCACCAGGGCAACCGTCCCGAAAGTGTTGAAGAAGGGAGTCATCAGCCTGACACCCTGGGGCATGGCAATGCCGGAAAGCTGGTTCAGAATGGTTAAATCGATACTGGCGGTGAATACTCTGAAGGCGGCGTAGAGCGAGGCCAGCAGCAAAATTCCCATGGTGACGTGGGCCACACGCCGGGGGGCAAGGAGATAAATGGTGCCCATCCCCAGGTAGGCGGCTACCAGTATGGCACCAAATAAATACCACAGCCGGTAGACCGTCACGTTCAGCCCCCAGGTACCGGTCCAGAATTCTGTCCCGGTACTGAGAAAATACATGAACAAACCTGTAGCCCAGATGAGCTGGTAGGGTTTTCTGCGGGCGAAGAATTGGTCGAGGACTGTCAGGGCAAAGATAAAGCTGATAGTAGCGGAAATCAGCGGCATTATTGCAGCATTCATAAAAAATCAACTACCTGCTATTTAGCGTTAACCGAATACCATTTTAGGCTGTTATTCGATAGTTTTGGAGTAAGAGAACGCTCTATTTCTGTGATATAAATACCCTGTTTTTCCCAAATGGATAGCCTGCTGTGGCTATTTGATGGTGAGAAGGGGGGTGTGCCGGAATGATGCCTGATGGGAACCTCAGGATTTTATCTTCCTGATTCAAACGAGAACCACCCCCTGATTCCGGTACTAAAACCAGGGGGTGGCCGTTAGTAGTATGTTTGCCACAGCCAGACGGCTCCTCGGGAGACTGGCATGGCAGTTGCGCTGTGTTTAGGGGTATATTCCCCTTGTCGTCATGGCATAGGCCAGACGCCGTATTGCCAGCATGTAGGCGGCATCTCTCATATTTACCTTTTCGTGTCGGCTGATTTCCAGTACCTCGTGGAAGGCGGTATCCATCACGCCGTTAAGACGCTCGTTTACCTCATCTTCGCTCCAGAAGAAGGACTGCAGCCCCTGTACCCACTCGAAGTAGGATACAACCACACCGCCGGCATTGGCCAATATGTCGGGAATAACGAATTTGCCATTGGCGCAAAGGGTCTCGTCAGCGTCGGGAGTGGTCGGCCCGTTGGCGCCTTCTACGATTATCTTCGCTTTTATGGCGTCAGCATTGGCGGCGCAGATGTCTCCTTCCAGGGCTGCCGGCACCAGTACATCGCAGTCCAGCGTCAGAAGCTCGGGATAAGAGATGGATTCACTGTCCTTGTAGCCAGTTACGGAGCGCGTTTCCTGTTTGTAGCGCATGACGGCGTCTACGTCCAGTCCCTTCGCATTGTAAATGGCGCCTGTAGAATCGCTTACGGCGATAATTTTGCAGTCTTCCTTTGCCAGCAGTCTGGCGGCCGTGGCACCGACGTTACCAAACCCGTGCACGGCTACCGTGGCACCGTTCATGTTTATGCCCAGGTGCTTCGCCGCCAGCTTGGTGCAAATCATGCAGCCGCGGCCGGTGGCCTCAAATCTACCCTTGCTGCCACCGAGTTCAATGGGTTTGCCGGTTACCACGCCGAGCACGGAGTATCCCTTGTTCATGCTGTAGGTGTCCATGAGCCAGGCCATCACCTGGGGATTGGTGCCAACATCCGGGGCCGGGATATCCCTTTCCGGGCCGATGAAGCATGATATTTCGCTGGTGTAGCGCCGGGTTAGCCTCTCCAGCTCTCCCAGAGATAAAGTCTTGGGGTTGCAGGCAACCGACCCCTTGGCACCGCCGTAGGGTAGATTGACCACGGCGCACTTCAGCGTCATCCAGGCAGCCAGGGCTCTGGTCTCATCCAGGTTGACATCCGGGTGGTAGCGGATTCCTCCTTTGGCTGGCCCCCGGGTGTCACTGTGTTCAACCCGGTAGCCGGTGAAGATTTTGATTGCCCCATCATCCATTTTTACCGGGAAGTGGACAATCAGTTCGCGCTCGCAGTGCTGAAGGCGCTGATTGATGCCTTCGGCGATTCCCAAGCGGCGGCCAATGGTGCCGATATGCTTTTGTATCTCCTCGAATGGATTGGTCACCTCGCATACCGGCATTTTGCCTTTCAGGCTTTCTGTTGTCATTGATATCACCAACCTTTCTTTTTTATTTTTGCCCTCAAGCAGGCATTTTCAGGGCGCAGTGGGGGGATGAAGATGGAAACCTTGATTTTATGGAAGGGATTGCACCGTCCCGCTGCCAGCTGTTTGTTAAATTCTTAACTATAAGTCCTCGCTTGTTTTGAACGGTGGCGCTAACAGGGTGCTTGTTTCTGGATTTCGGCCACTTCGATAGCATCGATGCGCAGGTTTAAATGCCGGATTATTTCCTGCGCTTTCTGGGGCTGGCTGGTGAAGAAGAATTTCTGCCAGCCAGCGGTTGTCCGGTCAGTTAAAAGGTCGTTTTCGGAGAGTATTTGCTTTAGTTCACCGGCTACCGCGGTAGCCGGGTCAAGTACGGTAACCCCGGGCTTCATACACCTGGAAATAGGCTCCATCAGAAGGGGGTAATGGGTACAGCCCAGGATAAGGACGTCCAGAGGGGACTTTGCCAGGTCAGAGAGGTACATCCCGGCAACTTTTTCGGGTATCTCACCTTTTAGCAGCCCTTCTTCTACCAGGGGGACGAATAGCGGGCACGCTCGGGCATATACTTCTATCCGGGAGTCCAGTTGTTTGATGGCCTGGCGGTAGGCATCGCTTTTGATTGTTCCTTCGGTGGCGATGATGCCGATGGCTTTTTTACGGGTCATTTGCACGGCAGCTCTTGCCGCCGGGCCGATGACGCCGATTACCGGCAGGTTGAACGCTTCTTTCAGTTCGGTCATTGCCTGGGCGCAGATCGTGTTGCAGGCGACAACCAGGGCTTTGACCTTCTTTGCGGAGAGAAATCCGGCTTCTTCCAGGGCGTACTGGATAACGGTGGCTTTGGGTTTTGAGCCGTAGGGAACTCTGGCTGTGTCACCCAGGTAGAGGAGATTTTCGTTGGGGAGAAGTGAATTGACTTCTTTCAGTACGGTTAATCCCCCCACCCCGGAATCAAATATGCCGATAGCCTCTTGCTTCTGCACAGGGTATTTCACTCGTTTTTATACCATTATCCTGCTGATGTTTAGCTTATAATATTACCGGGGCTATGTCAACCCCTTGTAAACAGGTTCTATTTGCTGTGCGGTCGCCTGGCAGCATGAAGCAGGCTGCGATAAGTTTTTGAGCGGACAGCCTGCTTCATGCTGCGATGTTTTTTTAAAGAAGCGGCTCTTTACTCTGGTGCTACCCGGCGGCTTTGATAACCCCATCCGCCAGCATGCCATCAAGGGCTGCGCCGAAGGCTTCAATAGTTCTGGTGATGTCTTCTTCCGTGTGCGCCGTGGAAACAAAGCCGGTGAAACCCCTGAGGAACTGCACGCCGTTGAGTATCAGGTGCATGTCCAGGGCACTGGCAACCTCTGGCGCCATGGATTTATTGGCGTCAAGGCACAGAGACCGGTCGCACTTCTGGCATTTGCCGATGTGGAGGTGAATTACCGAAGAGGTATTGAAAGCGCAAGCTTCAACGCCGCGCTTCTCTATTTGCTGATTCAAGCCGGCAACTAGTCGTTCGGCCATGGCTTCGGTCTGTTTCTGGACTTCTCCCCTGGCGATGGCCTTGAGCATGGTCACGCCGGCGGCGGCGTTCATCGGGTTGGCGTTAAAGGTTCCCGGGTGGACTATGCGGCGGTAACGGTTCCACTCCGCATCTCCGGGCTTTGTCTGCAGAAGCTCCATGATGTCGGCCCGGCCTGTGACCGCGGCACCGCCGGCCAAGCCGCCGCTGACTATCTTGCCCAGCGGACTGAGGTCGGGGGTTACTCCCACGGTGGCCTGATAGCCACCGGTTGACCAGCGAAAGCCGCTGATAACTTCGTCGATGACCAGCAGAGTGCCACTTTCCCTGGTGAGCTTTCGGGCTCGTTTGACCAGTTCCGGCGGCATGCATATGGTGCCCCCGGACGCCCCGCCCCCCTCAAGGAACAGAGCGGCGATGTCCTTCCGGGCCAGAGTCTTCTCCATGGCGTCCCCGTCATTGCAGGGAACAACCACCGTTGCTTCAGATACCGCTTCTTCAACCGCCGGAGGCAGCCGGCCGGCTACCGGCTTATCGTAAGGGGGCACAACTCCCACCTGCATATGGTCGGACCAGCCGAAGAAGTGCCGGGCAAACTTGAGAATTTTCTTTCTCCCGGTGTAGGCCCGGGCCAGCTGCGCAATCATCAGGTCCGCCTCCGTGCCGGAAACCACAAACTCCACTTTCTCGGCAGCCGGGATTAGCTGACATATCAGTTCTGCCCACTCGATGGCCCGCTCATTCTCTGCTCCGTAGTGAGTGCCCCTGGCGACCTGCTCCTGCAGGGCCTGCACCAGGGTGGGGTGGGCATGTCCGAGCATGAGGCTGCCGTGTCCCATGGTGTAATCAACGTACTCGTTGCCATCTACGTCCCATTTATGCGCCCCCTGAGCCCGGGTGACGTAGATGTGGAAGGGAGAGAGTATGCGGGCGTCATGGTGGAGGCTACGGCTCACCTTCAGCGCCCTTTCCCGCAGCTGCTTTGCTTTTTGATGCGTGGCGGTGTATCTGGCAGCGCCGTTCTTTGCTTCTGCTGTCATTTGGCTTACCTCTTTGCTTTACTTCTGGAGCAGCCCCTCGTCTGCCAGTTCGCCAAGAGCCGCCATAAGGGCATCGATGGTCTGGTCAACGTCTTTTTCGGAGTGGGCTGCGGACATGACGAAGAACCTGCCTCCCATGGTGGCTACGCCGCGCTGGAGCAGGCGAAGACACAGCTCTTCTTTGGCGGTGCCTCCTCCGAGCAGCTTCTGGACATCCTTGGTTGGCGGCAGGGTATCATCGGACGGTTCATAATCAATGGGGCCGAGGTACAGGTGAACGATGTTTCTGCCATATAGGCGGCCGCTGATACGGCAGTCCTTCAGTGCCTTGTTGCCCTTCTTGCGGAGGTAGTCCCCCATCTGGACCAGTTTCTTCTGCGGCTCACCGCCGATGTATTGTTGGCAGGTGGCGACGCCGGCGGACGAGACCAGCGGATTGGCGTTCCAGGTCCCGGCGTGCCGGAGGAACGGCTGTGGCGGGGCCTTGGGCTTGAGCATTTCCATGATGTCGGCCCGGCCTCCGAGGGCACCGGCGCTTACTCCCCCGCTTACCGCCTTGCCGAGCGAGGTCAAGTCAGGCGTAACTCCTATGATTGACTGCCAGCCCCCGGGGGCGCCGCGAAAGCCGGTGACCACCTCATCGATGAGGAAAACGGTGCCGTACTTTTTGGCCAGGGCAGGTATGGCCCGAACGAAGTCGGGGTCCCAGGGAATCTGTCCCGCCATGTGAGCGCCGCCTCCTTCGAGCAGGACGATGGCATATTCTTTCGTCGCCAGTTCCTTTTCCAGCAAGTTCAGGTCATGTCCCGGAATTTCCTTGGCCATATCCTGAACGGTGCCCGGTGTGCCAATGACCACCAGTTCGTCGGCCCAGCCGTGGTAGTCCTCGATGAAGCGGAGTACTTTTTTTCGGCCGGTAAAAGTGCGGGCAAGCCTCACCGCCATCATATTGGCTTCCTGCCCGCAGGCAAAAAGCTCAATCCTCTCCATGGCGGGCATCATTTTCTGGATTAGCTCTCCCCATTCAATTTCCAGCTCGTGGTTTTCTCCGTAGTGAAAGCCCCTGGCGACCTGCTCCTGCACCGCCTTCACCACCGCCGGGTGCGAATGCCCCAGTACCAGGGATCCGTGACCCATCACGTAGTCTATGTATTCCTTCCCGTCCACGTCCCATTTCCGCGAGCCTTTGGCGTGGGTGATGTAGGGCCGAAAAGGGTCAAGGACGCGAGCGGTATGGGTGGCGCCGTTGGCAGGAAAGAACTTCTCCGCCCTGGCATGCAGTTTCTGTGAGCCCGGATGAGCTTTGATATACTCTTCAGCCATTTTCTGTGCCATTTTTCAGATATCCCCCTTTTTCTATAGATTTCTCAGTGCCGTTCTGAGGTTATTACTATCTATCCGGCAATCTCCTTATCGTAGGCAAATAGCGCCGGGATACCGCCGGTATGAACGAAGACGATGGTGTCCGATGCTTTGAAATGCCCCTTCTTGATTAAATCAATAAGCCCGGCCATGGCTTTTCCGGTATATACGGGGTCGAGGAAGATGCCTTCCGTCCTGGCGACCAGCCTTATTGCCTGGAGGCCTTCGGGAGTGGGCACGCCGTAGCCCTCACCGATATAATCGTCGTAGACGGTTACTTCTTCCGGGGCGACGGTCACGTCCATGCCCAGGAACCTGGCCGCCTCACCGGCGGTACGGACAATCTCATTTAAAGCCCTGGCTTTTCTGCTCAAGACGCTGAAGCCAATTACTTTAAGCGGGAGCCTGAGGTATTTCACACCAATCATCAGTCCGGCGATGGTGCCGCTGCCGCCATGGGCTGAAACCAGGTACCGGGCATCAATCTTTTGCTCCTGTAGCTGCTGCCGGACCTCGTCCACGGCGTTGACCCAGCCGGTGACCCCCAGGTTGGTATGAGCGCCGGGCGGGATTACCAGCGGGCGGCGTCCCTGCTGCCTGAGTTCATCGGCTAGCGCATCCATCCTGGCCGCTATGGCATCGCCGTGCATTTCAGAGGGGTCGGAAACTTCCACTATGTTTACATTTGAATCCAGGATAGCATGGAGGAGAAGGTTTCCCTGCTTCTCCGCGTGCACACCTTTGACCAGGACCAGGTAAGCCTCCATGCCCAGTTTGCGGGCTGCCGTTGCCATCTGGAGGGCAAAGTTGGACTGGGAGCTGCCGGTGGTTATGACCGCATCGGTTCCCTTTTGCCTGGCGTCAGCCATCACGAATTCAAGCTTGCGGCACTTGTTGCCTCCCAGTGCCAGGCCGCTCAGGTCATCACGTTTGATGAAGATGCGCGGGCCGCCCAGAGCGGCGGATAAGTTGCTGGCCTCTACCAGGGGGGTAGGGTAGTTGCCCAGAGGTATGCGGGGCAAGCTAGATATTGCTGGTATCATTTTCCACTACTTAATTACGCGAATTCAGAGCCTATTCGGCAAATTCCCTATCATAGGCAAACAGCGCGGCAACGCCGCCGGTATGAACGAAGACGATGGTGTCCGATGCTTTGAAATGCCCCTTCTTGATTAAATCAATAAGCCCGGCCATGGCTTTTCCGGTATATACGGGGTCGAGGAAGATGCCTTCCGTCCTGGCGACCAGCCTTATTGCCTGGAGGCCTTCGGGAGTGGGCACGCCGTAGCCCTCACCGATATAATCGTCGTAGACGGTTACTTCTTCCGGGGCGACGGTCACGTCCATGCCCAGGAACCTGGCGGTGTCGTTGGCCATGGTAGCGACCCCGTTCAGGGCGCTATCTTTTTCCCTGGAGATACTGAAGCCGATTACTTTAAGCGGGAGCTTGAGGTATTTGGCTCCCAGCGTCAGACCGGCCTGGGTACCGCTGGAACCGCACGCCAGTACCAGGTACCGGGCATCAACCTTTTGCTCCTGTAGCTGCTGCCAGATTTCATCGGCGGCGTTGACCCAGCCGGTTGTTCCGACGGGATTATAGGCACCGGCAGGAACCACCAGCGGGTGGCGGCCCTTCTGCCTGGCCTCATCGGCTACCGTATTCATCCTGGCCGCTATCTCGGGGCCAAAGATATCGGAAATTTCGGAAGCATCGACCAGCTTGATGTTTGAGCCCAGAACTTCATCGAGGAGCAGGTTCCCCTGTCTCTCAATGTGGACCCCTTTCACCAGTACCAAGTAAGCTTCTATGTCCAGTTTGCGGGCAGCCGCGGCTAGCTGGAGGGCAAAGTTGGACTGAGAGCTGCCGGTGGTCACCAGCGCATCAACCCCCTTTTGCCTGGCGTCAGCCATCACGAATTCAAGTTTGCGGCACTTGTTGCCTCCCATCGCCAGCCCTGTCAGGTCATCTCGCTTGATGAAGATGCGCGGGCCGCCCAGAGCGGCGGATAAGTTGCTGGCCTCTACCA
>CAZRBS010000037.1:0-15396 GCA_964598405.1 uncultured Dehalococcoidaceae bacterium | reverse complement strand
AGCTGACTGGCCAGACGATTAAATCCTGCTGCCTGAAATTGCCTTACAGCCAGCGGGCCAGTAGTATCGTGAGCAAAGGCAAGATCCACCGTGGCAATAACAATATCCCCTGCTTTAGCCTCGTTGCCTGACTTGACACTCAGTATCTTTTCAGCCAGCGTCTTTCCCAAAATAACCTGATTGACACCTTTCTACTTAATTTATATGGAGCTGTTGCCCATTTATTTTAGCATCTTCTGAAATCTATAGCCATACAAAAGGGGTATTTTCCCCGGCATAAACAAGATTAGCCACCTGTAATCTATATTTGACTGCATAATTTTGCAGAGCTATAATAATTTTAATAACAAGCATTCAGACCAGTAACGGAGATATGAGAGAATTGGGCGGTTAGCTCAGTGGTTAGAGCGCTTGCTTCACACGCAAGAGGTCACTGGTTCAAGTCCAGTACCGCCCACCACCTTCGCAGTATTCAGGATAAATACTGACACATTCAGAATGACAGCGCGGGTCTTGAATTATTATCCAGACCTGCTATCATAAGCAGGCCAGCCAGGAGTGTCCGGCCTCTGGTTACTGCTCCGGCGCGCTTTCATTTGCAATGACCAGGTGGGCCCCGTCTTCTCTGTCCTCAACATCAATAACAGTACCCTCGAGCTGGGTGGCCAGTTCACGTGTTACCACAAGCAGCTTGGAGCCTTCATATTCAACAACTTCATCTTCCGGCATCTCGATATCAATGCCCAGACCGAGCTGCTCCTGTTCGTTGACGGTGAGCCGCAGGCATGCTTGGGGATGGTCAACGTGGCTGGTCAATATTCCTCTCAGTTCAGCTTTGGCGCGCTCCGTAACTCCTATCATCTGCAAGACCTCCTCTTATTGTTAAAAATCATCTACGAATCCTGCTGCTCCTCAAAATCCTCCTCGCTGAGTGGCGTGTAAAACTTGAGTTCATCATTTTCTATTCTTATCGTAAAAAGGCTGCGGCACTTCCAGCAGCGGTAAGGCCCTTCATATACTGGCTGGCACAGGGAAAACCTGCCATCAACGCCGCATTCAGGACACTTGATTTCCATTATTCTCCATCTCCACCACCAGCAATCATCCGGGCAGGCTCTCGGGGTTAGCTGGATTATTCGGCAGGGATTTTTATCTTAATCTTGTCTCTGGCTACTTCCAGTACGCTTTCCGGTGCCAGAAACAGGTCCGTATCGGGAGGTTGACGGCGGACGACGAATTTTCTGAGCTCTCCGGTCCAGGTATCATGGACTATATGGTTGACTTTGCCAAGGACATGCCCGTCCTTATCGGTTACCGTAGCCCCGTATTCTATTTCCATCCACCCCCATCCTTTATCAGTTTCCGGGAGGGTCGCCTTTTCTCGGCGGAGGAACGAAGACCCCGGAAATTTACCGATAGCCCATGATAGTTTCTGCTCGCCCGGAGGTTCTTGAGGGAAGATATTTTAATTTAAAAATAAGAAAGGCTGACAGAAATCAGCCTGAAGAAATTCTAACAGGGGAGAACCATGATGTCAACCCGTAAAGGCTCACCAGTAGATACCTCCAACCAGAAATCTCAGCCGGAGTCTAAAGCTCCAGTTTAATGTTATACCTGTCGGCTACCCGCCTGGTCAGGGCTGTTATTTCCCTGGCCCTCTCGGCAGCATCCTCAAGGCGAAGGTCCTGGCCGACATCGGTGCCCATCCATTCCCCGGTCAATTTCCGCGTTTCGGCAGTAAAAACAACGGTGCCGTCTTCCTTTATCTCCTCGATGCCGTCAAATTTCAGCGCATCGAGGTTGACCTTTACCGCTTCTTCCAGAGTTACGCCCTCGGGGAGGACGACTTCCGCCCCGTCCGCATTGACACGAACCGTGTAGCCGCCTGGAAGTCCCTTCGGTCCGGGCAGATGAGTTAGCTCATTGGTATCATTCAGTATCGCCATTATACTCTTCACTGCCGAAGCAGCTACCCTCGGGTGAGCGAGCCAGGTGGTCATTTTTGCCGGCATATACAGAGAAGCAAATCCCCGCACCAGCTCCCCGGCATCATAATTGGCGGTAACATCGCTGCCCGCCACATAAATCTTCAGCCGGAAGGGAATATCCCTCATGTGGGCCTGCATACAGGCAGAATGCGCCGTATAAAGATACACCGCAACCTCCTGAGGAGGCACATCCAGATCGTAACTTACCTTGCGCCTTATATCCTCCATAATCAAATCGCTATTGCCGGAACCAATATCCGGACCCAGACCATTCCGCCACAATACCGGATTTACCACGTCGGGAAAAGAGTTGTTCAGCACCTTTGTCTTTATGCCCGACCTCTTGACCGCCAGCATCAACCTGTGCACCAGGGGCATATGCCCGGCCACCAGCGGCCCTATCCCCGCCATTTTGGCTTTCAGAGCCAGGGCTTCAGGTAAAAGATAAGGCACCCACCATGATTGCAGCGTCGTCGCCGAATAGATTAAATCCGGCTGAACGCTGTTAATCAACTCGGCGGTTCTGTCGACATCGGTCACGTCCAGTTTGTGAAATTCCAGCCTCCGGTTATAACCCTGCTGGCTGGCGCCGACCGCCGCCGTCATCGTCTTTGCCTGACCCCACTCCTCTCTGATATCGGTGGTGACTATCCGCTTTACGCCCTGGCTGCGCGCCAGAATTTCCAGCACCCACCCCCCGAGGTCGCCAAGACCGACAATCATAACGCATTTACTCATCCTGTGAATCCTCCTCTCTCTGATTGTTGCTCTTGCTTGCTGGCATTTTACTGCCGCCATACTATACTACAACGCTCTCCTGAATGCGGGGATGCCGGTAATATCCTGTCCCAGAATGAGGGTATGGATATCATCCGTTCCCTCATAGGTATAGACCGACTCGATATTCGCCATGTGCCTGATGGGCGGATAGTCCAGAGAAATGCCGTTAGCGCCGAGCAGCTCGCGCGCCGTCCGGCTGCACATGCGGGCAACCGCCACGTTGTTCTTCTTGGCCATAGAGATATGGGTATATCTCGCCTTCCCCTCATCCATGAGCCTTCCCAGGCGATAGGCCAGCAGCTGTCCCTTGGTAATCTCCACCAGCATGCCCACCAGCTTCTCCTGCACCAGCTGAAATGATGCGATTGGGGCACCAAACTGCTCCCTCTCCCCGGCATAGTTCAGGGCCGTCTCATAGCAGTCCATGGCCGCCCCGATGGCGCCCCAGGCGATTCCGTAGCGGGCCTGGGAAAGACAGCTCAGGGGGCACTTCAAACTTTCCGCGTTCGCCAGCATATTTTCCGGCGCCACCCGGCAGTCCGAAAAAGCCAGCTCACCAACATCGCTGGCACGCATGGAGCCTTTATGCCTTTGAAAAGTCTGGCTGAACCCTTCGGTGTCCCGCTCCACCAGAAAGCCCCTCACTCCGTCATCCGCCCGCGCCCAGACGACCGCCACATCGGCCACCGAAGCCTCGGTTATCCACTGTTTTGTCCCGTTAAGAACCCAGTTCCCGCCGTCTTTCCTGGCAGTGGTTTCCATGGAAGCCACGTCCGAGCCGCGGTTTGGTTCGGTCAGCCCGAAGCACCCTATCTTCTCACCCCCCGCAATCAGCGGCAGCCACTTCCGTTTCTGTCCCTCCGAGCCGTATTTCCATATGGCGTACATCACCAGACCGGACTGGACGGCAACGAAGCTCCTCAGGGCGCTATCAACCCTCTCCACCTCCTGACAGATAAGCCCGAAGGAGACGTAGTTCGTTCCGGCGCAGCCGTACTCTTCGGGGATAAAAGGTCCAATCATGCCCAGAGCTCCCATCCTGGGGGCTATTTCACGCATGTCCAGCGGTTTTTCCTGATGAAAAGACTCCAGGACGAGGGACTCGACCTCTTTTTCCAGGAACTCCCTGACCATGCTCCTGGTCATCTTCTCTTCTTCCGAGAACAAATCATCTATGCGGTAATAGTCCACTCCCTGAAATTTCACGGTATACCACCTCCTTCAGCTTTACTCCACGGCTCCGTTTACTCCTCGAAGGCCATCTCTATCGCCTTTCTGGGACAAAACTCAGCGCAAATGCCGCATCCTTTACAATAGCCGTAATCGACTTCCATCCTGTCCGTCTCTTCGTTCCTGGTTATCGCCAGGTCGGGACAGAGCAGCTGGCAGAGGGCGCAATTATTGCACTTCTCATGAGTGATTACCGGGATATGCGTTCTTCCCACCACTGCCATACCGGTTTTCACCTCCCCTATATTCAAGCTGCTCCGCGAGCCTCTATTCTCCCCAGCCCGAACCCGAGGTCCACCGCCGCCAGGTCCAGCTTCCTGAACCTGTCCGGGACAGTTTCCTCCACCGCTGCCCTCAGAGCATCCCTGGTGACCATTCCGGTTATCTCCACCGCAGCCCCCAGAAGAATAACATTGGCAACCGCCCCGTTATTCAGCTCCTCCACAGCGGTTCTGGTCGCCGGAATACCGATGTACTTAAGCCCGCTGCCCTTTTGCGGGGAGACGAATTTACTGTCGTAAACAACAATCCCTCCCTCCCGCTTCACCTGCGCGGCGTATTTATCATGGGCGGTCTGGTACATCGCAATCAGAACGTCGGCTTCAATCACGAACGGAAAAGCTATCGGCTCATCGGAGATGACCACTTCAGCCCGGCAGGTGCCACCCCTGGCTGCGGAACCGTAGGAACTGGTGCTGCTGACCCATTTCCCATCGTTAAAGGCAGCCCGGCCAAGCATGGTCCCGGCAAGGACTATCCCCTGCCCCCCGATGCCGCAGAGCATATTTTGCTTAATCCGTCCCACCGGTAAACTCTCCGGTAATTATTTTGCCTTCCAGTTCCTCCGGACTCAGGGCTTCTGCCTTTTTCCTCATGACACACTTTGCCTTCAGGCCCCTGAGCAGGGCTGACGGGGTGGCGTACCTGTTCCGGCTGCCGAACTGTACCGGACAGGGGGCTACAGCCTCGACGAAAGCAAATCCCCTGGTCTGCAACGCCTTTTGAATGCTTTTAATCAACGGGATGGGCTGAGTCACCGCATATCTGGAGACGTAGGCAGCGCCAGCCGCCCTGACCAGCCTGCACAGGTCATAAGGAGAATAGGTATTGCCCCGCTGCGTGGTCATGGTAACGGCACCCAGGGGCGTGGTGGAACAGACCTGCCCGCCGGTCTGCCCGTAGTTCATGTTATTGGCACAGACAACCGTCAGGTCCATATTCCGGCGAGCACCCTGAATCAGATGATTCCCCCCGATATCAGCCAGATCACCATCGCCGCTGATAACCATTACCTTGAGCCCGGGGTTAGCCATCTTGGCCCCGGTGGCAAAAGCAACGGCTCTGCCGTGCAGGGTATGCAGCGTATCGGCGTTAAAATAAGGGCTCGGTATCCACGCCGCACAGCCGATGCCGGAAACGAACAGCATATCATCCATATTCAGGTGAAGCCCGTCGATGGCTCTCAAAATCAGCCCCATCAAGATTGCCTCACCGCACCCGGGACAGTAGGTCGTAATTCCCACTCCCGGACGCAAATACTGCTCAAGGTCCCTGACCATTATAAAAGCCTCCGTAACTGCCCGGTAATCGTATTCGGGTGTATGATTTCACCGTTCACCTGGCTATATGCCACCACGTCAGCGCAGGTATATTTGCTGACCTCCCCCGCCATCTGCCCCATGTTCATTTCCGGGACCAGAATCCTCTTTACCCTTGTCCCGATTTCCCTTATCACTTCGCCGGGAAAAGGCCAGAGCGTCTTCAGGCGCAGCATTCCAACCTTCCTGCCTTCTTCCCGCATCTTTTCGACAGCGAACCACGCGCTCCGGGCAGTAAAGCCGTAACAAACGACCGCCACCGCAGCGTCTTCCAGGCAATGCCCCTCATATTGAATGATTTCCTTCTTATTGTCGGCTATTTTATGGTGTAATCTGGTTACCAGTCTCTCCTGGACCAGGGGGTCGCTTATCTTCCTGAAGCCGTACTCGTCATGCGTGGAGCCGGTCACCAGTAACCTTTCACCTTCGCCAAAGGCGGGCATGGGAGGCACTCCGCTGCTCTCCGCGGTGCCAAAGGGCGGCGCTCCCGCCTTCTTTTCACGGCTGAACAGCTCCACACCATCGTTTACCTGCATTCTCTCCCGCAGGTGGGCTGTCGCCTCTTCCGCCATAAGAAAGACCGGCACCCGGTATCTTTCGGCAAGGTTAAAGGCACCAATCGTCTGGTCGTACAGTTCCTGCACCGACCAGGGAGAAAAAGCGATGATTTCATTGCCCCCGTGCGAGCCCCATCTGGCCTGCATGATGTCTCCACCGCCCACTCTGGTAGCCTGACCGGTGCAGGGGCCGGCCCTCTGGGCATCAACAATCACCAGCGGCGTCTCCGTCATCACGGCGTAGCCGATTCCCTCCTGCATCAGGCTGAAGCCCGGCCCGGAGGTAACCGTCATCGCTTTTCGCCCCGCCCA
This sequence comes from uncultured Dehalococcoidaceae bacterium, assembly GCA_964598405.1. Lineage (GTDB taxonomy): Bacteria > Chloroflexota > Dehalococcoidia > Dehalococcoidales > RBG-16-60-22 > CAZRBS01. The sequence goes on along the minus strand of CAZRBS010000037.1, from coordinate 8,931 downwards.
CGAGGCACCGATACACGAACAGATAGAGGCAATCTCGTCTTCCATCTGCATGAACACGGCGCCGATTTCCTGAAACCTGACCGAGATTCTTTCCATTATCTCCGTAGCGGGAGTGATGGGATAACCGGCAAAGTAACCGCAGCGGGCGGCAATGGCACCTTCCGCCACCGCCTCGTCGCCGGAAAAATAATAGCTCCCCGCAGGGAGCCCGCTTTTTACCTTCTCCAGACCCATGAAAACATTCGCCTCGCAAACCAAGCTTCGCAAAACTGCCAGAAAGCCGCCTCTTTCTCAGGGGCGAAAACCCGCAACAGCGAAATTATACTACATGACAGGGGGAATTGACCATAGCCCCGTGCGGTGCAGCATCAATCGCTCTCAAGTTCAGGGAGAATGCTTTCATAGTAGTCCAGCGTTTCCGGGTTAACCAGGGCATCCCTGTTCAGGACCGGCCTGCCATGGATGATATTGGTGACCGCGGTCTCCACCTTCTTCATATTCAGCGTGTAGGGGATACCGGGTACCACCATGATTCTGGCCGGCACATGCCGCGGGGAAGCGTTCTCCCGGAGGATCTTTTTAATTTTATGCCTCAATTCATCGTTCAGAGTGGCGCCTTCGGCAAGTTTTACGAAAAGGATTATGCGCTGGTCTCCCTTCCAGACCTGCCCGATGGCAAGGCTATCCGCAACCTCCTCCAGTTTCTCCACCTGTTCGTATATCTCGGCGGTACCGATGCGGACTCCGGAAGGTTTCAAGACCGCATCAGAACGACCGAAAAAGGTTATCCCCCCGGTATCACCATGAACCATGATATAGTCCCCGTGGCGCCATACCCCGGGATAAACGCTGAAATAGGCTTCCCTATACTTTCGATTATCCGGATCGTTCCAGAAGTAAAGCGGCATGGAGGGAGAGGGGGCTTCACAGACAAGCTCTCCCATCTGTCCGACCACCGGACTCCCCTTCTCATCATAACTCTTCACTTTCATCCCCAGGCCCGGCCGCTGGAGCTGACCGGCATATACCGGGAGAGTAGGGCTTCCCGCAGCGAAGCAGCCGTTAATATCGGTGCCGCCGGAAATGGAATTAAAATGAAAGTCCTGCTTGATTGCCCGGTATACGTATTCAAACCCATCGGCGGAAAGCGGTGAACCGGTCTGAGATATTTCCCGCAACGCCGACAGGTCGTAAAGCTCTCCGGGCTTGAGTGCCTGGTTGCGGAGAAAGTTTATGTAGCTGGCACTGCAGCCGAAAACGGTTATTTTCTCGTCCTGTGCCAGTTTCCACAGTGCTCCCACATCCGGGTAAGCCGGATTACCATCATACAGCACGATGGTAGCCCCCACCGCCAGGGAACTGAGCAGCCAGTTCCACATCATCCAGCTGCATGTAGTTATGTAAAATATCCTGTCCTCTGGCTTTAAATCGGTATGCAGCACCAGCTCTTTCAGGTGATTGATAAGAACGCCGCCGCCCCCCTGAACCATGCATTTCGGCTTGCCGGTCGTCCCCGAGGAGAACATGATATATACCGGATGGTCAAAAGGCAGTTGTTCAAATTCGATTTCGATTCGCTCTTCCTCAGCCAAGAAATCATCCCATAATACCGAGCGAGGGACAGAGCTGACATCGGGCCGCTCCTCTTTATAATTGACGATGACGACCTTCTCCAGGGAGGGTATCTTGCGAGCAATTTCGCCGACGTTGGCCAGAGAATCAAAAGCCTTCCCTTTATAAAAATAGCCATCGACCGTAAACAGAACCTTCGGCTCAATCTGGCTGAAACGGTCCAGAACTGCCTGCGGGCCAAGGTCAGTTGCGCAGGAGGACCAGACCGCCCCAAGCGAGGTAGCCGCCAGCATGGCAACCGCTGTTTCCATCAAATTGGGCATATAGGCGACCACCCGGTCTCCGGGGACAACCCCCAGCCGGCGCATTGATTTCGCCAGGCGCCCCACCGAGTTATAAAGCCCGGCATAGGTCATCCGGGCTGATTTCTCAGTCTCCCCCCGGAAAACAAAAGCGGTGCGTTCATCCCGAAACCGCAGGAGGTTTTCGGCAAAGTTCAGTCTGGCGCCGCCGAACCACTTCGCCCCGGGAAACTTGCTCAGGTCATCAACAACCTCGCCATACCCGCGAGAAGCTCTGATGTTTCCAAAAGACCATACCGCCGCCCAGAAATCGGCTATTTTCTCCACCGACCAATGGTACAGCTCATCATAAGACCCCGAGTTCAGGCTGTACCTGTCATTGACGAAGCTGATGAACCGGGTCATATTGGCTTTTTTCTTAACTTCTCCCGAAGGCTCCCAGAGCAATTTCGCGGCAGACACGGCATCTCCCCCTTCAATATCCTTGCATTACGAAAAGTATAACAAAATCCGGTACTTTTTGCCGGTATCCCTTACAAAAAAAATCAGAGTGTGCTAATATTATTTAGCTTTCCTGGAATACCGAACAACCTATAGGCCGGGCAATGAAAAAAACGGACAGGCTGGACCAGAAATTAATACTGGAACTTCAGAAAAACGGGCGGCTTACCTACATGGACCTCGCCAAGATACTTGATGTAACCGAAGGCACCATCCGGAACCGGCTCAAGAGGCTGGTGGACCAGGACATTATCCGTATAACCGCCGTGCCACAGCTGGAGAAGTTCGGTTACAGTTTTATGGGCATAGTGGGCATGCAGGTCCGTCTGGCAGACCTGAGAACGGTGGCAGAACAGCTGGCTCAAAACCCCAATGTATGTTACCTGGCCAATGTCACCGGCAGATACGAGTTTATCGCCCTGGTCATGACCAGGGCGCCGGGAGAGTTCGCCTATTTTATGGAAAACGTAATTTCCGCCATACCCAGCATCCTGAGAACCGAAACCTTCGTTACCCTGAATATCTACAAAGGACAGGGCCATGGGCTGGACACCGCTCAGCTCATCAACAACCTCGACATCCCCCCGACCGAGAAACAATAGGAGGGCACCCTTCCCCCTGAGCCGACAAAAACAGCCCTGCTCCCTCTCCGTGGTTTGCCTGTTCCCGTCGAGCCGTTACCCCGCCGGATACCACCGGACGGCCGGAAATCAAAGGGGTAGAAAGAAATGCCGCCGCGCCAGCAAAGCAACGAAATGCAGCTAAGAGTAAAGCCAGTTACCATTTTAAACGACGGAGAGAACACCTTCCGCCACCCGGACGGGACCAGAGAGATAATATCCGACCGGGAGGCGGTCAAACAGCGAGCGGCGCAGCTGAGCAAAGAGCTTAGGGAAGGGCTCCAGTCCGGTGCCGCCCTGCTCGAAGATACCATAGTTCGCAGCGAAGACGACCTTGCCGGTCTCAAAGAGGAAGCACTGAAAGCCGACGTCCTGCTTCTCTACCTCATCGGGACGATGAGGCTGAAAACGCTCCTCCAGTGGAAGCTGCCGGTAATAGCCTTCAGCGGTCAGCATACTCCCACACAGGCCCTTTATGCCGCAGGTGTTGAAAAGCACAATCAGCCCGATATAACCGTAGCCCTCGACTTTCAGGACATAGATGATGAACTGCAAAGGCTCGAAGCGAGAAAACGGCTGCAAAACGCCCGGATAGCCCTGGTCGGGTTTCCTCCACCGCTGTTCTCGCGCTGGCACCACCTGCCGGACCTGGAGCTTGCCCGGGGAAAACTGGGAGTTGACTTTGCTCCGGTGGAACTTCGAGAGCTGCTGGCGATACTGCCGGCGGTTGACAAAAGGGAAGCCGAGGACCTCGCCGGACGCTGGCTGGAGGAAGCCAGAGAGGTTATCGAGCCCGACAGGGAAGACGCCACCGAAGCCGCCCGGATATACCTGGCCCTGGTTGATATACTGAAACGGGAGAAGGCAAACGCCTTGGCGATAAATTGCATCGAGATGATGAGCCCGCTGAATGCCTCTCCCCCCTGCTATGCCCTGACCCGACTCCGTGACGAAGGCGTGCCTGCCGCCTGCGAGGTAGACGTCACTGCCCTGCTGACGATGATGCTTCTAGGCTATCTGACGGACAGGCCAGCCTTCATGGGAAACATCGTTGGCACCATCCCGGAAAGCAACACCCTCAGAATTTCTCACTGCGTCCTGCCCACCAGAATGGCCGGGTTCAGCCAGCCACCCAGCCCCTACACCCTGAGAAATTATCACGGGTACCGGAAAGGAGTCACCGCCCACGTAGAGCTGGCCACCGGAGGGGAAGTGACGGTTGCCCGTTTATCCAGAGAACTGGACGAGATTTTGCTTCTCGGCGGAAATTTGATTGACTGTCAGGAGACGATAGCCTGTCGGACCACGCTCTCAATCAAAATCAGCGATGTGCGCCAGTTCGTCCGCCGTGCTTCCGGGAACCACCACGTGGTAATTTATGGCAACCACCTGAGGCAGGTAAAGGCGCTGAGTCAGGCGCTCGGCATCAGCAGCGTGGAGCTTTGACGGGGAGAAAATCCAGCAGCCACGATTACCCCGTTTTCTTGACTCTCCGCCCATTACTGTTTAGACTGAGAATGGCAAATGACGAGAGTTATCGGTCTTACTGGCGGCATTGGCAGCGGCAAAAGCGTGGTATCCCGACTTCTTGCTGAACTGGGGGCGGTGATTATCGACGCCGATGAACTGGGCCATAAAGCCTACCAGCCCAACACCCAGGTATGGTGCGACGTAGTAGCCGCCTTCGGCAAACAGGTCGTCGCCTCTGACGGCTTAATCGACCGGGAAAAGCTCGGCGAGATTGTATTCAGCTCCCCCGAGGCTCGCGCCAGGCTAAACCAGATTATGCACCCCAGAATACACGATATGGTGAAAGCGCGGCTGGAAAAATACCGGCAGCAGGGAGCAGGTGTGGTCGTGCTTGAAGCTCCCCTGCTGGTGGAAGCGGGCTGGGTCTCACTGGTGGACGAGGTCTGGGTTACCGCCGCCTCGGAAACTACCGTGCTGAAACGCCTCCAGGAACGGAGCGGGCTGTCTGAAAGCGAGTCCCTGGCCCGGATGCACTCACAGCTGCCCTGCGAAGACCGTATAAGCCATGCCGATGTAATTATTGATACCGACTGCCCCTTCGATGAGCTAAAGGCAAAAGTAAAGGAACTGTGGCAAAACCTCCAGACAGGAGTTTGACACCCGGGCACAGCATCTGCTATAATTAGCTGACTCTGGAGGTAAGAAATTTACGCTGTTATTGAAACTGGAGGCAAGCAATATAAAGTTGCTCCCGGGCAAACCATCGAGGTAGAACGCCTGGGAGTAACAGAAGGTAATACCGTCGAGCTGGACAGGGTGCTGCTTATCGCCGAGGGCGAGAGGGTAACTCTGGGCAAGCCCGTTATTGAGGGGGCAAAGGTAATTGCCACCTCACGGGGAGATGCCAGAGGCGAAAAAATCATCGTTTTCAAGTACAAGCCCAAGGTGCGCTACCGCAAGAAGACAGGGCACCGCCAGTCTCATACCAGGTTGCTCATTGATAAGATAATCGAGCCGGGGGCAGCAAAAACCGAACCAGCCAGAAAAGCCCGCCGGCGTAAAAAAGAGGTGACCACAGATGGCACATAAAAAGGGGGGTGGCAGCAGCCGCAATGGCAGAGACAGCCAGCCCAAGCGACTCGGGGTGAAGAGATACGCCGGAGAGAGCGTGAATGCCGGGACTATTCTGGTCCGCCAGCGGGGTACACGCATCTATCCGGGCAATAACGTGGGCGTGGGCAGAGACTACACTCTGTTTGCCCTGATTGATGGTCTGGTCAGGTTTGAGCCGGCCAGCAAAAACCGGAGGAAGGTTAGCGTTTACGCTAGCTGAACAGCATGAAGGAAAAGATTCATCCCAGGTACTACAGTGATGCCAGAGTAATTTGCTCTTGCGGCAATATTTTTACCACCGGCTCAACCCGAAAAGAACTTAAGGTTGAGCTGTGCAGCCAGTGTCATCCCTTTTTCACCGGCGAGCGCCGGGTGCTGGACAGCACCGGACGGGTGGAGCGTTTTAAAAAGCGCTACCGGGTAAAGGAATAACCGCATAAGGCAAAGAAGCAGGGGAGCGGAATTGTTAAGCCGCTCCCTTTTGTTTATGGAAAGGCTCTTATGACCCAGAGGTTTCACTATGGGGGGCAGGCAGTTATCGAGGGGGTGATGATACGGGGGCGAAAAGCAGTGGTCACCGCGGTGCGCCGTCCCAACGACGGGGTGATCATGGACATCCAGCCCCTGTCAGCCCTATATACCGGCTGGATGAGGAAAACCCCGTTTTTGAGGGGTATCATTGCCTTAATCGAGGCCATGGTAATCGGCATCAAAAGTCTGCTCTACTCGGCCAATGTGTCTCTGGAAGAGGAAGAGGAGGAAATTTCAGGAAAAGCAATCTGGGTGATGATTTTCATCGCCGTGGTCCTGGCGGTCGTCCTGTTCTTCATTGTCCCTCTCTTCCTCACCAGGCTGATCAACCCTTATATCGGCTCCTCCCTGGTATTTCACCTCATAGAAGGGTTTATCCGGCTGGTCATCTTCCTCGCCTATCTGAAACTGGTCGGGTTGCTTCCCGATATCAAACGGGTATTTACCTATCACGGCGCCGAGCATAAAGCGGTAAATGCCTACGAAGCCGGCGTGCCGCTGGAAGTGGAGGCGGTAAGAAAATACGATACGGCCCACGCCCGTTGCGGTACCAGCTTTCTGTTCGCGGTACTGGTTATAGCCATCCTCGTTTTTGCCCTCATTGGCCGCCCGTCACTCTGGCTGATGATTCTGGCCCGGATTCTCCTCATTCCGGTCATTGCCGCCCTCGGCTACGAGGTTCTTCAGTTCGGTGCCAGGCACCGGAAAAACGTATTCATCAGGGCAATTTTAGCTCCGGGGTTATGGCTGCAGGGATTGACCACCAAGGAACCGGATGACAGCCAGGTAGAGGTAGCCCTGTCAGCGTTGCGGAAAGCGGTGGAGGTAGACCAGCCCGAGGAAGCGGTTCAGCCCTCTTCCTGATGGCTCGCTTGCATATCCTGCCTGCCCACCCGCTGGAAGAAGCAGGTCTTATTGCCGGTGTGGCATACCGGCCCGGTGGGCTTCGCCATTACCAGAATGGTATCGCCATCGCAGTCTTTCCATAGCGAGCGCACCAGAATACGGTTCCCTGAAGTTTCTCCTTTGTGCCACAGTTCCTGACGGCTGCGGCTGTAAAACCAGACTTCGCCGCTGGACAGAGTGCGGCGCAGTGCCTCTTCATTCATGTAGCCCAGCATCAGCACCTCACCCGTTTCTTCCTCCTGAACTATTGCCGGAACCAGTCCTTTTTCATTAAACTTCAAATCGCTCACTGCTGCCTTTTCCTTTCCTGTAACCGGTTCAGGGTAGCCAGTGCCTGCTTCAGGTTGATGTCCCCGGTATAAAGCGCCTTGCCAACTATGGCACCCTCAACCCCGATTTTCTTGAGCACCCTGAGGTGATTCAACGACGAAATGCCGCCGGAAGCAATAACCGGAAGCCTGACGGAATCAACCAGCTCGGCAATGGAAGCGAAATCGGGCTCGGTGAGCGTGCCATCGCGGTTAATATCGGTGTAGATAAAACGCCTGACCCCCCGCCGCGCCATCGACTCAATAAATTCGATGGTTTTCAGCTCCGTGTCCTGCCGCCAGCCATGGATGGCAACGCTCCCTCCGCGGGTATCCACGCTGACAACAATGGCTTCCCGGAACTTATAACAGGCCTCTTCAACCAGTTTCGGGTTCTCCACAGCCGCCGTGCTCAGCACCACACGCTCCACGCCGGCTTTAAGCACTTCCTCTATGGTATCCATATCACGGATACCGCCGCCGAGCTGGGTGGGTATCAATACTCCGCCGGCAATCTCTTTCACAATGCTCAGGTTACGGAGTTCCCCCGTAGCTGCCCCGTCAAGGTCAACGATATGGAGCCGGGGCACGCCAAACGTCTGCCACTTCAGGGCTGCCTCCAGAGGGTCTTCAGAGAAAACCGTCTCCTGCTGGTAGTCTCCTTGATACAGGCGGACGCACCGACCATCTCTGATGTCTACTGCCGGGATTATTTCTATCGCCTTTACCTCTCTTTCCCCGCCATTATAAATGAAATGGTGCCATGAATACAATCCGGCCTGTCTCCGCCGGAAGTTGACAAAAGCAGCCTCCAATTATAGAATCAGACTGGCGGCCATTGACCTTCCGGCAGTGAGCCGCCTGAGCAGCAGTACCAATCATAGTCGCTTGGATCAGACATGACCGAGACGGCAGAAATCAGGGTGCGTTCGGAATGCCTTCTCTACATATGCCGGAGAGGGCGTTTTTATTATTAACGCACGGAAGGGGAATTAAATGTCCACAGTGGGTTTTATTGGCGCCGGGATTGTGGGCACTGCCCTGGCGCGGTTGCTCAGCAGTAAGGGCTACCGGGTATCAGCCGTATCCAGCCGGAGCCTGGTTTCAGCCCGGAGGCTGGCAGAGGCAATCAGCGGCTGCCGTGCCCTCGAAGCGAATCAGGACGTGGCGGATGCTGCCGGGCTTGTCTTTATCACCATTCCCGATGACGCCGTTGCCCCGGTGGTATCGGAAATAAGGTGGCGAGAGGGACAGAGCGTCGTCCACTGCAGCGGCGCCGAGTCCGCCGAAGCCCTTGAATCAGCCCGGAAACAGGGTGCCAGGGTAGGCGTGGCTCACCCCCTGCAGACCTTCGCCGGCATAGAGCAAGCCATGGAGAACATTCCGGGTTCTACCTTCTCCCTGGAAGCCGGAGAACTCCTGCTCGGCACGCTGAAGGAGATGGTCACCGCCATCGGCGGCAACTGGATTGAGATACAGGCGGGCGACCGGGTAATCTACCATGCCGCCGCCGCCATCGTCAGCAACTACACGGTGACCCTGGTCAAGCTGGCGACAGACCTGTGGCAGACCTTCAACGTGCCCAGGGAGCAGGCAATTGAAGCGTTG
>CAZRBS010000036.1:5472-15657 GCA_964598405.1 uncultured Dehalococcoidaceae bacterium | reverse complement strand
CCACGACGAGGGGCTGCTCTGTACCGGGCTGGAAAGGGTCGAAGTCAGAAGGCGGGAGGTGTAAAAAATTATGAATCTGAGCGAGATGAGGACCATCGTCAGGCGTGACCTTCACGATGAGGACTCCGGCAACTACCGCTGGAGCGATGACGAGCTGGACCGGCACATTGCTCATGCCGTCAAGGATTTTTCGGAGTCCATTCCTCTGGAGCAGAAGGCAACCAGAGCCACCACCTCGGGCTCGCGAGAGCTGGATATATCCGGCATTACCGATAGGGTTACGGTGGCAGCTGTGGAGTACCCGGTGGACAATTTCCCCCGGCGGTACCAGCGGTTTTCCCTGTGGGGGGATACTCTGACTCTCCTGGACAGTGAAATTCCTGATGGCTCTGATGCCTATATCTACTACAGCAAATTGCATACCCTTGATGCCAGCAGTTCTACCATCCCCGCCCGGCATGAGGACCTGATTGCCGCCGGTGCCGGCGGTTACGCTGCCGTGGAGTGGGCTGCCTATGCCATAAACCGGGTAAATGTTGGGGGGGACGCTACTCCCCGGCAGTTTCTTGCCTGGGGAAACGAGCGGCTAAAATATTTCAGGCAGGAACTGGGACGGCTGGGAAGGAGAAACCGGGTTAGAATACGGTCGCTGTATAAACCCTACTATCCCGCCGTCTCCAAGTCAACCGATTACGGACCATAGTTGTTGGGAAGTTTTAGAGGGGGTGAAGCCTCCTCTAAAACAACCAATTTTCCCCTCCCTTCCCAGGGGAGGGGGATAAAGGGGGAAAGTTTCCATGACTTCAAAAGAAAAATTGACCAGAGAAGGACTGCCGGCAGAGGCATTTGCCATCGCTGCTGACCATGAAAGCCCCGATACCTGGAAGCTGCCCCATCATAAGAGGAGCATCTTTAGAGCCCTTCGGGGCAAGCAGGACATGGAGAAGACGGTTGACTGGGAAAAGGTGAGAGAGGCGGTAGCTGACCTCTCCGTAGGCGGGAACCGTCGGCGCCGGGTGGAAGCCAGTCCGGAGCAGGTTCTCGGGGCGGCGTGCATCTGGCCAATCACTACCGGAAAGCCAATAAGCCGCTTCCGGATACCTTGGCTGCTCTGGTGTAGGAGGCACAACTTTAAAAAGGTTCCCAAAAGGGGAGTGAAGTAGATTGAACATTTATCAAGCGCTGTGGTCAAGAATAGGTGGTCGCCCCTGGACCTATATCTTGCGGGATACCTGGCATAAACTGGAGGGTCTCTGGATTATCGGTCTGGTAGCTGTGGGCGCCCTGCTCGGTCACTGGCTCTGGGATTTAATCTTCTGGTTTCTCCTCGTCTTTGCCCTGGGCTACATTGCGGGGCATCTTTTCTGGGGAACCAGATATATCCCCGACCAGCCGGGTAGTGCAAGCAGCGAAAATCAGCTTCAGAAGGAAGGGAAAAATGAGAAGCCTGACCTCAACACTGTTAGATGCTCAGAAACGGGCAGCGACAACCCCCTGCGTCAGGGTGGAAGCCAGGAATAAGATTGCCGGAGTGGTCATGTACGACTGGAGCAGGCTGTACACTGGCTCCGAGGACGATTACTTCCATGCTTTGACCATGCCCGGCGACAGCTCTCTTATCAGGGCGAGGATAACGCTGCCGGCTGATTCGAGGAAACTCTACCGCCAGCGGGTGAGCAGTCCGGGGCCGGGGAGCGACTTCAGCCAGTGGACTTACACCGGGCAGTATAACGCTGCCGTTGTTGCCTGTGCCTCACATGGGGCGGAGGTATCCATCTTCTGGATAGATGGCGACAATCGGAAAATCCAGCGGATAAAGAGCACCGATTACGGCGCCACCTGGGGCAGCCCCGAGGTGATTGATTATTCTCCCACCACCAGCATCAACGGCATTGCCGCTGCCTACAGGCCCGATGGTGACCTGGCCATCTTCTTCGCCGACCAGTCCACCCTCTACGTTAAGAAGCACGTCTCCGGCGAATGGCAGGCAAAATCAGCCTGGGATAAAAGCACCGGCAATTTGTCCGGGGTTACCGCCGTTTATGATGCCGACTGGAATCTGCTGGTGACCGGAAGGGACCCGGCGGACAATTTTAAACTCTGGTCGCTCGTTTACGGCGATGGCGGTGATGTTGCTGCGGGTAGCTGGTCAGGGTTGCAAGAGCTGGCTTCAGCGCCGTCCGGGGGCGATTTTGACTACCGTCAGCCCTTTCTGGACAAGCCGGACGTTTACCGCAGTTTCTTTGTGGAGAAGTTCGCCGGCAATGAAGCCTATAACCGCCCTTTCTGGACGCATTCGGTGCTTGATGCTAATTTCATTGATAATCTGTGGCGGGAACCGGTGCCGTTTAATCTCTCCTCGGAGTATGGTCTGGCGATGGCCCACCATGGCGACTACTGCTGGCTGTCAAGCCCGGCGGGGGTGTGGAGAGCCAGTCTAACTGCCCGGAGCCTGGACCTGACCGCCGATATTCTGACGGTAAGGCAGGATCAGGAGGAGAACTCGGGCAGACTGACTGTGGAGCTGAGGAATGATGAGGGGCAGTACGCTTCCCCGGGGGAGGGCGGTTTAGCCATTCTGGATATCGGCTGCCAGCTGGACTTCAGCCCGGGTTACCGCACCACCGCTGGCAGTGAAGTGAGTTCCGGGCAGACGTTCAGCCTCCGGGCTTATGAGCATACCAGCTCGGGGGGTAAAGCCAGCCTTGTCCTTTATGCCGAGGATGCCTGGGAGGCAATAGCTGCCTGGAAAGCCAGATACCAGTTCCGCTGGAATAAAGCCTCCAGCCAGGCGAGCGTTAAAGACATCCTTTCCTTCCTCCTCGCCAGAGCGGGTTTGAAGCTGGGAGTTGTATCGCAGTCATCGGTCATCACCGGCTTTTATCCCGATTTTACCATCAGCCCGGGTGACGGCGGGGAAACGGTGCTACGGAAGCTGCTCTCGTTTGTCCCTGACGTCCTGTTTGTCGAGGGGAGTAAAAGTTACATCGTCAATCCGCTATCCTCGGATAGCTCGGTCTATAGCTACGGGGAAGAGCATCAAATTCTGGAACGCAGATACCGGCGGGGAGCCTGGAAACTGAACCGGGTGCGGGTGGAAGGCTATGATGCCGGCAGTGACCAGGCTATCATCGCTGATAGCTTCGCCTGGGATGAGATAGAAATCCTTTATGACCGGTTCAGGCAGATTGAGGACAAAAATATAGATACGGTGGCTAGAGCGGAGGAAAGAGGGGATGCCTGCCTGAGAGAAACGGAGATGGCGTCGGCAGGTGGCGCTATTCTGGTCCCGGTCAACTGCGGGCAGCAACTTTATGACGTCGTTGATATTACCGACGTTCGAGCCGGACTTACTGCGGGAAAAAAGAGGGTGCTCGGCATAACTCTGGTGTACGGTACCGGCCGGGGGGAGTACCGCCAGCGGCTGAAGCTCGGAGCCGCGTAGGGATTCTTTGTTTCAGGGAGTGAGATAGATGAGGCTGAGAAAAGGGATATTGAGAGATTTCAATTCGGGCGATTACACCGCCACCGTCCAGCTTGTCGGCAGCTATAAGGTTTACCTGGAAGATATTGCGGTGGCGCGGAACCTGCCGGCGGCAGAAATGACCGCGGGCAGAAAGGTGGCGGTTATATTCTTCGAGGAGCACAGCCCCAGAGAGGCGGTGGTAATATCGGTATATACCTAGGTGGATTGGGCTGGTGTGGCGGACGGCTTTTTAGCCGGCCCGGTATACCTCTTTTTGCTCGCCGTGGTGCAGGCGGCTCCGGGCGCACCCTGGCGGATAGGCGACCTTTCTTACTTCTGGCTTGACGGGCTCTTCTGGGGGTGGCGTTACCTCTTCTTTTGCCGGCTTTGGCTGTTCCATAGCTTCGGCAATGCGCTGCAGGACCCTGTTTTGCTCGGCGGCGCCCCTTTTCAGCTCGTGAGAGGCTTCACTCAGACCCTGGATGGCGCTGGTATGGCTCTTGAGGTGTTCGGCGTACTCAGCCATGGCGGAGGCAAAGCTGGTAAGGGCTTGCTGGGTGTAATCCATCTGTTTTTCGGTGACTTCCAGCCTCTGGGACAGGGTCTGGCTGCTGCGCTGGCTTTCCTCAATCACCGGGGCAAATAACCCGCGGTGCACCTTCTGGCCACCCCGGCCAAGGTCGTTGGCGTAGAGATAAAAGGCGAAAAGAAGCAGGGCGATGACGACGAAAATCATTCCCTGGCGACTCTGAAGGAAGAGCAGAGGGAAGCCGAGGAAGGGTATCTGGTAGCTGACGGTGCCTCTCAGGTCCTGAGCCCGCACGGTGAACGGGTCTTCACCCGTGTTATCGCCTTTGGTGCGCCAGGCTGTCCCGGATTCGGTTTGGCGCACTTCTATCACGCGGTGAGCCACTATCGGCGGGTAATTGTAGTAGTCCTGGATTGCCGGGGGAACATTGTAGACGATGATGTCACCCTCTTTGACTTCAGCCGCTGTCATGGATTCAATTACAATCAGGTTGCCCGCCTGAAGTACCGGTTCCATACTGGTGCCGAAGACGGGCATGAACGGCATGGCCCCTCTTACCGCCATAAAACCGCCGATGCATATCACGGCGATGACGATAAGGGTCACCGCCCTCTGTACATTTTTATTGTTTATCAGTGCAATTAATGCCTGTGCCATCTGTCTGTCCTCAGCTTGTTACCATGGCTCAAGATATATTCGTCATCTATCTTAACTATCTTAAATTTAACACACAAACATAAAGACGGGCATAAAAAAGATAAAGATTTCGTAAAGGTTCCGTAAAGGTTTCGTAAATAAATACTTATCGCCTTACCTCTGGGTAGCCTCGCAGTACAGCTCGGGCGTTACCTCCCAGCCTGCCTCCCATTCCTGAACGTCGCGGGAAACCAGCTGGTAGGTACCGCCGGTTACGGATAGAGTGTAGCTGCCCCCGGAAATCCCCACCAGGTTGAAAGTAACCAGGCCGTTCTCCATGGTGAGTGTCCGGTAGTCCGGCGTCTCCCCCGCCTCTACCGAGCCCTCAAGGTATAGCTCCATGTTGAGATGGTCATACGCCTTCTGCAATGAGCCGGTGTTTGACAGGTAGACCCTCACCAACAGGTCGCCGCTGTAGTCAGGGTCCGGGGTTATTTCAAACAGGTCTCCGGTGGGCGTGTCTCCGGTAAGGGGTGGGGCGTTGAAGCTGACCTCGGTATAGACCTGGGTACAGCGGGTGTATGCACCCCCTGTTGGTTGCCTCAGCCCGATACCGGTTTGCAGGGCGTCTATTTCGCTCCAGGTCCAGGGGCTGCCGCTTTGCGGGTTGTTATCCCACTGGTAGGAGTAGGCGGCGTAGCTGGTAGTTACCGTTTCCTCGGTGCCGTTGTACTCCACACCGTTGGTCTTGATGTGGGCGTAGGCGCTCGTCTGGGTGGCGTTGTCGGTGGCTCTGGCTACCTGATAGACCCTGGCGTAGTTTATATCGCCTCCGGCGGTCTGGTCGGAATGGTCGGTGATGTTGTAGAGGTCTTCTTTCCATGGCGGGCTATCGGAGGCAACGTAGGTGCTGTCTCCGTCATGGGTGGCTTCGTCCACTTTATCCCAGTGCTCTCCCGAGGCTGGATACTGCTCATCGATTCCGGTCTCGTCACCGGCGGCGTTCGGGCGGTAGTTTATCGTCTCCGTCACTGTGGTCAGCACCGAATCCCAGTCGGGCTGGGTTGCCGTGGCGTTGACGGCGACGACGTTTCCCGTCGGCTCGGTGATGCCGATGGTCTTCAGGGCGGTGGTGTAGGTATAGGCGTAAAATCCCCCGCTGATTGCCAGTACCAGTGCCAGGGCTATAATGAGGTAGGTTTTCCTGTTCACGTTTCCATTCCCGCTGCCCGGATTTTTGCCGGGCTACCTCTGGGTGACCTCACAATAGAACTCCGGGGTCACCGTCCACCCCGCACTCCACTCCGATGTGTTATCTGAAATCAGGCAGTAGCCGCCGCCGACAAGTTCGACGGTATAGGACGAGGTCGGGGCGGAATAGGATATGCTGACATCGCTCAGCGTTGGCGTATAATCACCGGGACCGGAGAAATAAGCCCTGTACTGTATCCAGCGGTCACCGTCGTGAACCGGGTTGATGGCGGTGCCGCTGGTGGTATAGTAATCATCGGTGCCGGTGGGGCCGTACCAGGTGGCGGTGCTCAGTCCGCCCTCGGTAGAAGCTGACCTCAGCTGGAACTTGACATCCGTCGTTGACGGCTCGCTTATGGTAAAGGAAATGTTCTGCCAGTCCCAGGCGAGGTCGGCGCCGGCATCATGCGACGACGAGGTGAGGTCGCCGGAGGCGTAGTACGTGGAGAAGACGGCGCTTATCTCGTCCAGGACCGGAGTGTCAGTTCCGTCAGAGGTAAACTCCATGTGGTAGTAGAAATTGGCTCCAGACCAGCCCAGTCCGGAGAGGTCTATGCTGCCGGTTCCCTGGGAAAGCGTATCCCAGCCATCCAGCGTGCCGGCGGAGTTGTACCAGTTGCTGTTGTCCTGGGAAAACTGGACTTTCAGGGCAGTCCCGGAAGGAATCGACGAGGCGTAGTAGTAAAAGCTGTCTATGCTGACAACCTTCTCGGCTGCGAAGAGGTTGACCGAAGTGATTGTGCCCGGCGAATCGTAAGAGAGTTCGGTGTAGTTGACCTCAACGTAGACCTGGGTACACCGTGTATATCGCTGAAATGGCGGCCCCCCCGTGGCCCCCTGCCTCAGCCCAACTCCCGCCTGGAGGTTGTCTATTTCACTCCAGGTCCAGGGGCTGCCGGTCTGCGGGTTATTGTTCCACTGGTAGGAGTAGGTGGCGTAGCTGGTGGTCACCGTTTCCTCGGTGCCGTTGTACTCCACGCCGTTGGTCTTGATGTGCACGTAGGCAGAAGTCTGCCCCGGCGTATTCAGGGACCTTGCCACCATGTAGACCCTGACGTAGTTTATCGAGGCGCCGGAAGGCGCCGTGTGGTTGGCGACGCTGTATAAATCTTCCTCCCAGCCGCCGTTGGTCTGGACGTAGGTGCTGTCGCCGTCGGAGGTGGCTTCGTCCACCTTGTCCCAGTGCGCTCCGCTTGCCGGGTACTGTTCGGCGATGTTGGTCTCGTCACCGGCGCCATCGGGCCTCACCGTTTCATTATCGCTGGCTCCGGGGGAGCTGGTCAGTTTGACCTGCCCGCCGCTGATGGTAACGTTAGCCGAGGAGGCGATTTTGGTCTCATCATCAAAGCTGTCGGTAACGTTGTCGCTGAAGGTGTCAAGGATGACGTCCCCGGGGCTGGTGGTGGTATCTACCTGGTTCAAGGTGCCCCCCTCAAAATCAGCCTGGCTGGTCTGTGTCCAGGTATCCGAGGTGGCAGTGAGTTCCAGCAGGGAAAAGGAAGCCTGGCCGTTTTGCAGGGTGAGGAGCTTGTAGTTCGGCGTCTCATTGGCTGACTCCGAGCCGGCAACGTATACCTGCATGTTGAGGTACTGGTAGGCTTTAATCAGGGAGCCGACATTGGTCAGGTGGATGCTGGCCAGGAGGTCACCGGTGTAGGAGGGGTTGGGGCTTATGGAGAAAAGCCCGCCGGTGGGCACTTGGCCGCAGGTGGTGTTCTCGGACAGGTTATCGGTAACGGAACTCCAGTCAGGCTGGGTGACCGTTTCATTGCAGGAGGCGATATCTGCTGTGGGTGCGTCAATATCGATAGTCCCGACAGCGGTGGTGTAGGTGTAGGCGTAGATGCCACCGCTGATTATCAGGACAAGCAGGAAAGCCGCAGTCAGGTAAAATCTCTTTCTGGTATTTCTTCCCCACTGATTTATCATTCATTCTCTTGGGTTCTGGATAGATTACCGCTGTGTCACTTCTGCCCATATCTGCGGCTGGTAACTGCCGCCGGTCAGCGATTTAAACGGGTGAATGCGGAAGCTGCCGCCGGTGATGGCCACCTTGTAAGGACCGGTGCCGTTGCCGCTGGCCCAGGTGAAGAGGGCCTGGCTGTTTTGCAGGTTGAGCACCTGAGCTTCTCCCTGCTCATCGGCAGTGGAGTTGGTGCTGTCCTGGAACTCCAGCTTCATGTTGAGGTGCTGGTAGTACCGTATCAGCTCCCCGGCGTTGGTCAGGTAAACGGTTATGACCAGGTCTCCGGTATAGCCCGATTCGGGTGTGATGGTGTACAGGGTGTCAGACGGCCAGGTGCCGGTGAATTTCCCGAAAACGGTGGGTGCGGTGACACTGCTCGCGTTTATGGAAGCGAAGTCTGACGTCGGTGCGGTGACGCCGATTGTCGCCGTCGCCGTCGTGAAGGTGTAGGCGAACACGCCCCCGGTAACCACCAGCACGACCAGTAGCGCGACCAGTAACATTCTTTTCATTTTTCCCTCCTTCGCGTCTGTCAATCAGCCTTTCTGGATATTATACCATTTAACTTTGTTGACCGATAGTTATTGCCCTTGACTGGCGCTCTTCCCAGCGAGACTGCCTCAGGCAAGGCAGCCCCGCCAGCAGAGCTTTGCACTAACCTTCATTAGCCGGCCTGGACCACTTCGGCGTGGAAGGTTGGTCCGTACAGCGTCTTTCCTGACAGGTAAGCCCATGCGTAAGCCCGGTAAACGCCGCCCGTGGTCTTGACGAAGTAGGTGTTGCCGGTGGTGAAATTGTCCGTTACGAAGCTGACCACGCCGTTTTGCAGGGTAAGGGGCTTGGCGATTCCTTCCTTGTCTATCGGGCTATCACCGCTGTCAACCAGCGTTATACGCATCAGGAACATGCCGTAGGTTTTACCCAGGTCATCCGCGTTGGACAGGTAGACATTTACTTCCAGGTCGCCTGGATAGTCGGTGGTCGGGGTTACGTTGAACAGATTACCCGAGCCTATGGTCCCCCGGTAACTGCCGAAGACCTTCCAGGGTGAGACGGTAACGTTGTCCGAAATATCGGCGAAATCAGCAGTTCCTGAGCTGACGCTGATGCTGCCGGTATCCGACGTATAGGCGTAGGCGAATAAACCGCCGGTGACGGTCAGGGAAAGCGTCAAACCAATCACCACAAAACGCCTCAGTGTGCTCCCAAAGATTCCGTGAATGATGTTCATTTTGTTTCCTCCTGTTTTCCAGTTTTAGCTCCAGGGATGGCGCGGGGTTTCTGTCTGGTTTTTATTTTGGAAACCCGCACCACTTTCTTTATTTCCGCTCACATTTGACTGCCCTCCTTTGCTGATGAATTCAGCTTATTTCTCCGCTGAGAGATTTAAAACGCGCTTTCAAACTTTCTTTGAAAGCCTCAAACTCTTCTTTGGTTATGTACTCCGCCGTCTGTTTGGCGTTGTAGCCGGAGCCAGCCGCTGCTGACAGGCTCCGTTGCGCTGCTTCAAGCAGCATCCTCTTCTGCTCGTTGGCCACCAGCTTGCGTAAAATGGCTTCAAGTTGACGGGTGATGGTCTCTTCGCTTATCCCCGTGGCCTCGGCCAGCCCTTCTCTTGCCTTTCCCTCAATTATGTGATGTAAAGTCTCACTTTCACGTTGCGTAAGGTGAGCCAGCAAATTGCCCACCTCTTCGCCGAAAGAGGAGAAGGCTTCAAATTCACCGGCGACTCTGGAGGCAATCTCCGGCCTCAGGAGAGTTTCCCTGATGGGTTGATGACCCTGCGCTGTCTGCCGGATGGTGTCAATCACCACTTCCGGGTCTACATCCTTGGTCATACAGGCGCTGGCGCCGCTCTTGATGACCGAGAAAAGCTGGTCTTCGTTATCGCTATCCATCATTAAAATTACCGATACTTCAGGTAGGTTCTGTTTGATGCGCCGGGTTACCTCAACGCCGGTGGGTCTGCCGTGGTCGGCGTTTAAAATGGCCACGTTGGGAGAGTTTGCTTCAATGAAGGTCAGTGCCTTTTCGTTCTCTACGTCCTCGCCGATAACTTCCATATCCTCTTCACCGGACAGGATGAAGTGGATGCCTTCCCGGAAAAGCACCTGCCAGTCGGCCAGAAAAATTCTAAGCTTCTCCATTTGCACTCCTCAAAGGACGTATAATCATCTACAGTTTAAATTTAACACGAAAACATAAAGACAGGCATAAAAAAGATAAAGATTTCGTAAAGGTTCCATTAAGGTTTTGTAAAGAATCGGGTAGTATTTCCGGGGAAGTTCAGAAGCGGGGGGAAGCGTTTCGACGAGAAAGCGTAGAGGTTTACCGGCT
>CAZRBS010000036.1:870-5462 GCA_964598405.1 uncultured Dehalococcoidaceae bacterium | reverse complement strand
CCACGGATGGTCTAGGTGGGGCGGACAAACTTATAGCCCATTCCGTGCTCGGTGACAATGATACGCGGGGACTCCACGCTGTCTCCGAGCTTCTGCCTCAGGTGCTGAATGTGGACCCTGAGCAGGTCTCTGGCATCCCGGTAGGCCTCTCCGGACACTTTGGTCAGCAGGTTTTCGTGGGAGAGCAGCCGTCCTTCGTTCTGTATCAGGTGGTAGAGCAGTTTGTATTCGGTAGAGGTAAGCTTGACCGGCTTATCGTCCACGGTGACTTCGTTGCTGGCGAAGTTGACCCGGAGTTTGCCGCTGACAAAGGGCGGCTCTTCGGCGGAAATGGCAGTGCCCCGGATGCGCCGCAGTATCGCCTGCACCCGGGCCATCAGTTCAACGTGGCTGAAGGGTTTGGTGACATAATCATCCGCCCCCAGTTCAAGCCCCCTGGCGACATCGGTATCTTCGCCTCTCACGGTTAACATTATTACCGGCACCTGGGAGAAGCGGCGTATCTCCTGGAGGACCTGAAAGCCGTCCGTATCGGGCAGACCGATGTCCAGAATAACCAGGTCCGGTTTGCTGGTCTCAATAAGCTCCAGTCCCCTGGCACCATCACTGGCCGGTATTACCTCGGCGTCGCTCCAGCGCAACTGGAAGCATAAGGAGACGACTTCTATGATTTCAGGGGAGTCATCAATTACGACTACTTTCATCCTGTTTACCTCATGGCTCTATGGTTTAGGTTGTTCTGACAACGGCAGGGAGAAGAAGAAAGTGCTTCCCTTGCCCTCTGTGCTTTCCAGCCAGACCCTGCCTCCGTGAAGCTCGACCAGTAACTTGGTGATGGCTAATCCCAGTCCGCTGCCATTACCTCCGTTAATCTGGTAGTAAGGCTGGAAGATAAGCTGGTGCTCTTTGGCGGGAATGCCAATCCCGGTGTCGGTTATTTTTATTACCAGGCTCCTTCCTTCAGGCGCGGCACCTATCGTAATTCTGCCCTCTTCAGGAGTGAACTTGCTGGCATTGGTCAGCAGGTTCTGCAAAATCTGCTCCAGGTACTGGCGCTGTGCTCTGACTGCGGGAAGGTGTGCCGGCATTTCCAGGGCCAGAGATTGACGTTTGCTTTTCATGATTGGATAAAGCTGCACGGTGACGCTGCGGATGACCTCATCCGGTTTGATGTCTTCCGGTTGAAAGGGAAAATCCCCCGCCAGCAAACCGACCATTTCCGAAAAGTGGGACAGCTTTTCGTCCAGGCAGTGGGCGTTCCGGATGATGTTCTGTATGAGCCTTACCGGGACGCTGTTCGGGTTAGGCTGGATTTCGTCAGCCAGGAGCTCTGCGGAGACAATAATGGCGGTGAGTGAGGTCTTGAGCTCGTGAATGGTGGCATCGCCGAAGTTTACCCTCTTCTCTTCTCGCCCCGTTATATGGCTGTCCTTGTGCTCTAAGTTATCCATAACTCCTTGCCGGCTGGTCGTGCTTCAGTGTTGCTGCCGCTCAGGCCGGTGCCGGACCGCTCCCTTTAGCCATCCCTCTGGAGATGCTCTTCAGCATGGTGAGAATGCCGAGGACGGCACGTTGTACCTCCACTGGCTCTTCAGCCAGCACCTTGGCAACGTAAGGGTCTAAATGCCGGCTGCCGTAACCTGAGCCCGAATCTTCGGCGACGCCGGGGGTGTGGGGAGACAGGAAGCCAGCCAGAGTGAAAAGCTCGTCCTCATCAAAGCCCAGAGGTTTGGCAATTTTGCGCAGAATATGGGCTGACGGGAAGCGCTCGCCCCTCTCGATTCGTCCCAGGTGGGACGCCGATACTCCGGAAACGGTGGCGAGTTCCTGTAACGTCAGCGGTACTGAAATTCTTTGTTGCTTCAGTATCCTGCCCAGATTGTTATCATCCCGTATCATCTTTGTGCTCCTTACCCCTTAGTTACGATTCGCCAAATGGCAAAGGTTAATTTTAATTGTAATTCGCCAAATGGCAAATGTCAACACCATACTGCAAGAATATACTCCCAACTGTCCACACCCGTATTTTAATTTTAGCCTGGCGGGATTAATTAGTCGTTAAAATGGCAGTTAAATTTTGTTAAAAACCTGTCCGGCACCACGGCTGGCACTTCTTGACAGGGATGGCAGCTACTGGCTAAAATAGGTTGTACAGGGGTTACCTGTGTTCCTGTTCCCCTGGTTAAAATAATTCTTCAGATGGCACCTGGATTTTAAAGGAGGTTGATGCTATGTGGCTGAGGTAATTGCCAGTGAGAATGAGAGCTTTGAGAGTTTGCTGAAGCGGTTTAACAAGAAGGTACAGCAGACCGGTGTGCTCTCAGAATTGCGGCGCCGGAAGCATTATGAAAAACCCAGCGTCAGGCGCAAGCGGAAGAAAGAAGCGAGAAGACGCAGTGTGGCAAGGGCAATGAGGAGGGGAAGATATTAGGCGTCTTCTGATTTAAAGCAAGATTGCGGGTGGCGAGGAAAGCAGCAGAGATAGGCGAGACCTAAATGGAGCCGGAAACAAACTTAAAGCAGAAGCTAACTGATGACCTCAAGCAGGCAATAAGAGACGGGGATAAGACAAAACGTTCGGCCCTGCGGTTGTTGCTGGCGGCAATCAGTAACGCTGAAATTGCCCGGCGTGCCGCTCTGGAAGAGAGTGACATCCTGGGCATTATCACCAAAGAGGTCAGGCAGCGTCATGAGAGCATTGAAGCCTTTAAACAGGGGAACCGTCAGGACCTGGTGGCTCAGGAAGAGGCGGAATTGGCCGTCCTTCAGGAGTACCTGCCGCGCCAGATGACCCGGGAAGAGATTGTAGAGGCGGCTCGCCGGGTTATTGAAGAGGTGGGGGCACTGGGACCGGGTGATAAAGGGAAGGTGATGCCCCGGATTATCGCTCAGCTGAAGGGCAGGGCGGACGGACGGGAGATAAATGCGGTGGTAAGCGAGTTGCTTGCTTCATGAATCTGGGTGTCCTGGTTTCATTCTTATTGAGAGAGAATGGAGAAGGTAGTTTAAACTAAAGGGGCGGATGCCCCTTTCTTTATTTGACCGGAACAGGGTGACAGGCGTAATGCACCGAATTGAAGTTCGTTTGAGAAGTCATCTGACGGATGCCAGAGGACAGGGTCTGGTCAAAGACATGCACGACCTCGGCATCGCTGCCGTTACAGGTGTCAGGGTGGTGGATATATACTGGCTGGATGCGCACCTGACGCCGGACGAGCTGGACTTAATCGGTCGCTCTCTTCTGGCTGACCCGATTACTCAGGAATACACTCATACCTGGAATTTCCGGACCGAAGGCGAGGCTGGCACCGGCTGTCGTACGGTTGAGGTTGCTTACAATGCCGGTGTTGCTGACCCGGTCGAGGATTCCGTCCTGAAGGCAGTCCGCGATTTGGATATCGAGGGTGTCCGGGCGGTAAAAACTTCGAAGCGTTATCTCATCGAGGGGCGACTGGATGACAGTCAGCTGGAGATGGTGTGCGGGCGGTTGCTGGTAAACCCCATTATCCAGCATGTGGTCGAGGGCGAGCAATATGCTTTTCCGGAGAACCCCCAGTACAGGTTCAGGCTGGAAGAAGTAGATGTCCTGACCGCGGACAAAGCGGAGCTGGCAAGGCAGTTCGGGTTTACCGGCAGTGAGGTTCAGGCTGTTGTGGACTACTTTGCCAGGCAGGGGCGGAATCCTACCGATGTCGAGCTGGAAACGCTGGCGCAGACCTGGTCCGAGCACTGCGTGCACAAAACATTCAAGGGGAAAATCAAGCTCGACGGTGCTACCGTAAATAACCTGCTTAAGAGCACCATCATGAAGGCGACCAGGGAGCTGAACAAGCCGTGGTGCCTTTCCGTTTTTGTGGATAATGCCGGGGTGATTGACTTTGATGGTCAGTGGGCACTGTGCTTCAAGGTTGAAACCCATAACCATCCTTCGGCGCTGGAGCCGTACGGAGGGGCGGCAACCGGCATCGGCGGAGTTATCCGCGACCCCCTGGGGACCGGGCTGGGAGCCAAGCCGATATTGAATACGGATGTCTTTTGCTTCGGTCCCCCCGATTTGCCCTACGAAAAGCTCCCGCAGGGCGTTTTGCACCCGCGCCGCATTTTCAAGGGAGTCCGGGCCGGCGTGGCTGATTATGCTAACCGCCTGGGTATTCCCACGCTCAATGGCGCCATACTCTTTGATGAGCGTTATGTGGCAAATCCCCTGGTCTACTGCGGCACACTGGGCTTGCTGCCCGGGAGCATGGCGCAGCGCGGCAGGCAGAAAGAAGGTGACCTGGTGGTGCTTGTCGGCGGCAGGACCGGGCGCGACGGCATCCATGGAGTGACTTTCGCCTCGGAACAGCTTACCGAAGCCTCTACTGCCGCTTCTTCCAGCTCGGTTCAGATTGGCAATCCCATTGTGGAGAAAAAGGTTATCGATGTCCTTCTGCAGGCCAGGGAGCGCGGGCTGTACCGCCGGATAACTGACTGCGGCGGTGGGGGGCTTTCTTCAGCCGCCGGGGAGATGGCGGCTGAGACAGGGGTGCGTGTTGACCTGGAAAAGGTGCCCCTGAAATATTCCGGCCTCTCCTACACTGAAATCTGGATAT
>CAZRBS010000036.1:0-860 GCA_964598405.1 uncultured Dehalococcoidaceae bacterium | reverse complement strand
CTGCTGGCTGTTCCCCCGGACTGTGTCGGGGAGTTGATAGGCCTCTTTGCCAGTGAGGACGTGGAGGCTACCGCCATCGGTGAGTTCACCGGCGACCGGCGGCTGAAGCTCTTTTACCAGGGGAACCCCGTCTGCGACCTCGATATGGAGTTTTTGCATGAAGGATTGCCCCAGTTAGAGCGGGAGGCGTTCTGGGAGCAGCCACGGCACGCCGAGCCTGATTTTGCCATGCCCCCGGAATTAACCCGGTCTTTGCTGAAGATACTCGGTTCGTGGAATGTGTGCAGCAAAGAGTGGGTGATACGCCAGTACGACCACGAGGTGCAGGGCGGCAGCGTTCTTAAACCTCTGGTGGGCAGGAATAATGACGGGCCGGGAGATGCCGCCATTATCCGTCCGGTGCTGGACTCGGACAAAGGGGTGATTGTAGCCAACGGGATAAACCCCGGGTATGGCGATATAGACCCTTACCGGATGGCAGCCTCTGTCATTGATGAGGCGCTGCGGCAGATTATAGCCGTCGGGGGCAGCCTGGACAGGGTGGCTCTGCTGGACAACTTCTGCTGGGGCAATACCAACCGCCCGGAAATGCTCGGGGCTCTGGTGCGCACGGCGCAAGCCTGCTACGATATGTCGGTGGCTTACGGGACGCCCTTCATTTCCGGTAAGGACAGCCTGAACAATGAGTTTGAATATGAGGGGAAAATCATATCTATCCCGCATACCCTGCTCGTCTCCGCCGTGGGCATTATGGATGATGTGAGAAGGACGGTATCGATGGATTTGAAGAAAGCGGGCGACCTCATTTACATCGCTGGAACCACTCGCTGTGAGCTGGGCGGGTCGGCATATTTCAGGAC
>CAZRBS010000035.1:0-15786 GCA_964598405.1 uncultured Dehalococcoidaceae bacterium | reverse complement strand
CCAGTGACCTCTTGCGTGTGAAGCAAGCGCTCTAACCACTGAGCTAACCGCCCGATGACATATCTATTTTAGCCCCAAAAGACAGCCTTGTAAAGATAAACTTCGTGCTTCGTTAAATTTTTGCCTGGGTGTGCGGCCGGAGAAATAACTATCCTGTTACTTGTACCTGAATTTCTATATCATTGCTGAGGAAAATACGGCAGTTAATATTTTTCTGAAGCGGAGAAACTGAGAGAGAAGATGAGCAGAAGGGAGACGTCAGGCAGACCGGCGTTCACCGGCGTGTGACAGGGCCTTATGCCCTCTCATTGAGATATGTGGATTAGCTTGTAACCTTGTCTCTCCCGCTCTATCATCCCTCCATTGAGGTTCCACACATTGGTGAACCCGGATTTAACCAAAGCCCTGGCGGCTGTGGCGCTCATGGAACCGGAACGGCAGTAGACCACTATCTTCGCATCCCGGTCCTCGGGAAACCGGGAGAGATTTTGTTCAATTTCATTGCAGGGTATGAACAGGTCTGTACCCGGGCTCTCTCCCTCGTAAGGAATATGTACGTTAACAAAGGGGAAATCTTTATTGTCCAGCATTGGCTTCAGCTGCGCCGGGGAGATGTCCCGGTAGGAACCGCCATCTACCCTGACCTCGCGCCCCTCCGCCGGGATGGTGCTCGCCTGTCCGCAGGCAGATAGAGCAATTGCTGCCAGTATGAGCATACCTGCCATGACCGTTATGCGCTTCATCATCTCTGACCTCACTATATTAGGCTTTGACGAATCAGGCCTGACTTCCCGCTGTGACTTTGTGTTTCTCCTTTTTTGATAGGTAAACGAACGCTGCCGCTGATGCAATCAGGATGGCTATGGCCAGTAATTGTGCCTGCTGCAGCCCCCAGAGGATGACGTTTTCCTGCCGGACAAAGGTGAGGAAAAAACGCCCCAGGGAATACAGTGAGAGGTAGCTCAGGAACACCAGACCGCCGCTCTTGAAGCGGCGGTCAATCTGCCAGACCGCCACCAGGGCTGCGGCATTCCAGAGCATCTCATATACCGGGTAGGGATGGGTTGGCACGCCAAAAAGGTTGGGCGGGATTGCGGAGCCAGGATTTACATAAATGAAAGCCCAGGGCACACCGGTGATGCCGCCATAGGCGTCGCCGTTAACGATGCAGCCGAACCTGCCTATTATCTGGGCCACCAGCAGTCCCGGAGCCACCGCGTCAAGCAACCGACCGAGGGGTAGGTGCCGGACCCTGGCGTATATGATTAAAGCCAGCCCTCCGCCGGCAAGCGCTCCCCATATCGCCAGACCCTGAAATCCCAATATCTGCGCCGGGTTGTTCACGTAATATCCCCAGTGGTCAATCACGTGGAAAAGCCTGGCACCTGTTATGCCACCAAGGACTACCCACATGGCCAGGGAATAGACATGCTCGGTGGCAATCCCTTTCTTCTTTCCCCGGCAGGCCGTTATCAGCACAGCCGCTACTACTGCCAGCATTATTGCCAGGCTGTACCAGCGTACATGCAGAGCTCCCAGCTGGAAAGCTACCGGGTCTATATTGATTGTGATGCCATTCATCTGCTACTACTCTCCTTCACCGCCTGCCACGTCCCCTATTTCAATGACAGTCCCGTCTGTTACACTTGTTTCCGGGTGCTGTTGTTTTCGTGCCTCCTGTTCCACCAGTTTCAGAACCGGCATTTGCCCGCTCAACGACAACGCCGATCCCCTTTACCGCTACAATGTTCACCTGCTCCCCGATTTCAAGCGCGTCTTTGCAATGGGCACTCCACAGTTCGCCTTCACCTTGAACGCGGACCAGATATCTGGTGGCGGAACGGCCTGTCTCCGGTTTGGATACCACTTCAGCCTCGGTGCCGACCAGGCTGTGGAACCCGTCATATGATAGGGGCCTCCTCATTACCCTTCTTATCAGCCAGTAGAGGAGAACCGATATCAGCAATATGACCGCATAAACGGGCAGGGCGTAGCCGAGAGGCAGGAGCCAGAAAATGGGAAGGGCCAGTACCGGCAGAAGCAGAACCGCGTGGCACGGAGCCGTGACCAGAAAGAACAGGAAGAACAGCCCGAAGATTATCCAGACTATCCAGATGCCATAGCTTTGAAGAAATTCAGCCATTATTCACCTGTTTCCGTTTATTTGTTAACGCCGCCGGCGGCTAGCTCCGGCGGGCGGAAACTTCTGAGCCGGAGGGAATTGGATACCACCGTCACCGAACTTGCCGCCATGGCAAAGGCGGCGAGCATCGGGTTAAGGAAACCGTAATTGCCCAGGAAGAACTGTAACGCTGGCGGCGTCCCGCTCTGTCCGAAAACGAAGTACAGTACGCCGGCCGCCACCGGTATCAGTGATACGTTATAGGCGAAGGCCCAGAACAGGTTCTGCTTGATTGTTCTTAAGGTTCGCTTGCTCAGAGAGATGGCCATGACCACTCCCCTCAGGTCACCGCTCATCAGAGTAATGTCGGCTGCTTCCATAGCCACATCGGTGCCGGTGCCAATGGCAATGCCGACATCCGCCTGGGCTAGGGCAGGGGCATCATTGATGCCATCTCCCACCATGGCTACCACCTTACCTTCACTCTGGAGTTTTCTGACCTCTCGGGCCTTGTGCTCCGGCAGCACCTCGGCGAGAACACGGTCGATGCCCACCTGCCTGGCAATAGCCTGTGCCGTGCGCCGGTTATCGCCGGTAAGCATGACTACTTCAAGCCCCAGGCGGTGCAGTTCTTTCACCGCCTTCTTCGAGTTCGGCTTGAGGGTATCAGCCACGGCGATTATTCCGGCAACCTGACCGTCAATGCCCAGAAGAATTGGTGTTTTCCCTTCCCGGGAGAGATAAGAGACCTTTTCTTCCAGTCCGTTCAGCGAGAGTTTCCGTTCCCGCATCAGCTTCTGGTTGCCCAGGAGTACTTTCCGTCCGTCTATCCTGGCTTCGACCCCTTGCCCGGGGATGGCTTTAAACCCGGTAACATCGGACAGGGAGAGCTTTTTCTGCCTGGCGGCGTTCACGATGGACTCTCCGAGCGGGTGTTCCGAACCTCGCTCCGCTGAGGCTGCCATCGTGAGCAGCTGCTCTTCTTTGAAGCCGGGTAAGGCTACCACATCGGTTACTGCCGGCTGTCCCCGGGTAAGTGTCCCGGTCTTATCCAGGATAATTGCCTTTATCTTGTGGGCGGTCTCGAGCGCCCCGCCGCTCCGGATAAGGACGCCGTTTTCAGCCCCCTTGCCCGTGCCCACCATGATGGCGGTAGGCGTCGCCAGGCCCAGGGCGCAGGGGCAGGCGATAATCAGAACGGCGACGAAGTTGAGCAGGGCGAAGGTCAAAGCCGGAGCCGGCCCCCAGATATACCACAGGACAAAGGTGATGATGCCGATACCGATTACCGCCGGGACAAAGTAAGCCGAGATAACGTCGGCCAGCCTCTGGATGGGTGCCTTGCTCCCCTGGGCTTCCTCCACCAGCTTGATAATCTGGGCCAGCACCGTATCCTTGCCCACCTTGACGGCTTCAAACCGGAAACTGCCCGTCTTGTTTATGGTGGCACCGATTACCTCGTTGCCAGCTCCTTTTTCTACCGGCATGCTCTCGCCGGTGACCATGGACTCATCAATGCTGGAGTGCCCCTCTTTGATTACGCCGTCTACCGGCACTTTTTCTCCCGGCCGCACGACGATAATGTCGCCCACCACCACTTCCTCAACCGGAATGTCCAGTTCTTCACCGGAGCGTACCACTCTGGCCGTCCTGGCCTGCATGCCGATTAGCTTCTTGATGGCTTCCGAGGTCTGCCCCTTGGCTCTGGCTTCCAGGAACCGCCCCAGCAGGATGAGGGCAATAATGATGGCGGCGGTGTCAAAATAGACACTCGCTTCCCGGCCCCCAGCAGTGAAGACCGCGGGGAAAAGAATGGCAACCACGCTGTAGAAGTAGGCGGCTGACGTTCCCACGGCGATGAGGGTATTCATGTTGGCCGTTTTGTGCTTTAAGGCGCCCCACGCGCCCCGGTAGAACTGCCACCCCGCCCAGAACTGGACCGGTGTGGCCAGCGCCCACAGCAGGTAACGATTGCTGAAGAACGGGGGCAGCCATGACCAGTCCCCGGAAAATTCGGAGATGGCGATGAAGAGCATGTAGGCGCCAACTGCGCCGGCAAAGAACAGCTTTCTCAGCAGGGTGCGGGTCTCCCGGCGTGCCGCTTCGGTTACTGCATCAGGGCCGGGAGCGCCTTCGGTGCCGAGCTCGGCGCCGACGCCATACCCCGCTTCCTCCACCGCTTTTCGAAAGTCGGCCATGCCCGCTTTGCCGGGATCATAATCTACGGTGGCCTTCTCCGAGGCAAGATTCACGTTTGCCGAACTGACCCCGTCAACGCCTTTCAGCGCTTTCTCCACGTGAGAGACGCAGGAGGCGCAGGTCATGCCGGTAACGGCGAAGGTTACTTTCTTTTTGCCAGCCTCATGCCCGCTCAAAACATGGTAGCCGGCATCTTCAACCGCCCGCTTGAAGGCGATCATACCGGCCTCGCCTCTCAGATATTCCACGGTCGCCTTCTCGCTGGCCAGATTAACGTTGGCCGAGACCACGCCCGGCACTTTGGCGAGCGCTTTTTCAATGCTGGCGGCACAGGAGGCGCAGCTCATACCGCCTGCGCCGAAAGTCGTTTTCTCTACTGCCACGCCGTAACCCGAGTCCGATACGGCATCTACCACCTTCTTCATGGTTAATTTGTCCGGGTCGTATTCAAGCGATGCTTTCTCACTGGCCAGATTGACGCTGGCCTGAGACACGCCCGGCAACCTGGCAAGCGCTTTCTCCACGTGAGAGGCGCAGGAGGCGCAGGTCATGCCGGTAACGGGTACGGATGCTTTCTTCGAACTCCTGTTCTTGGCCATTTCTCAACTCCCCGAAGGCCCTTGCCCTCTCACTTTCAGTTTTTCAGGTTATTGGCTTGATGTCAATGGCGATTGACCGGTTCTGGCAGGAGGTTGAGCGGTAACCGGTGATGGTTCGGAAGCCGTTGACATATGCCCTATGCCCCCATCAGGCATTAGTTATTATTATAAGCCATGCCGGGGTGACGTGTCAAGAGGTGCCCGAAGCGCGGTCTTGACACGCCCTTAAAATTCCTTTAAAATACTTATGATGCCCCCCATGGGGATGCGTTAAATAGATATTTCCGTCCCGGAGGTACAGAGCATGCCGTCTTACGTAAAGGATAAACGGGAGATACTGGTGCGTTTGAGAAGAATGGAGGGGCAGCTCAAGGGCATCCAGCAGATGGTTGAGGAAGACAGGTACTGCGTGGATGTGCTGAACCAGCTTTCCTCCGTGATTGCGGCAACTCAGAAAGTGGCTGCCATCATCTTGCAGGACCACATCCGTGGCTGCGTCCGTGATGCGCTGACCCGCGATGAGCGCAGTGATGAGCTTGTTGACGAACTCGTGACGGTAATCGGGAGGTTCACCAGCAGGAAGTAGCGGTTCAGCGGAAGTGTCGCCGCAAATCGGAGATATAGCCGGCTCCTGGGCTGACGGCGTTGTTTTCTGGAGTTCCCATAACGCCCCCGCGACCCTGCCCGCTCTCCCGGTTATCAGGCAGAATAATCGTGCCTTGAGACCGGTGGTTTGATTTCAAATGTTGCCGATGTTAGTATTAGCATACTGAATTTGGCCGGAGAGTTAAAGGGGCAAAGGGCTTTGCAAGGACGTGGTGTGAACAAAATGGCCGGTACAGGTTCCCGGAGCCAAGTTGTGACCACCAGCTGCCATTATGACTGCGGCGGGCGCTGCCTGCTGAAGGTCTATGTTGATAATGGTAAGGTGAGCCGAATCGGCGCGACTGAAGGACCGGTGCCCGGTTTGAAGCCCTGTCCCCGGGGGCTGGCCCAGAAGGATGTGGTCTACTCTGAAGACCGCCTCAGGCAGCCCTTAAAAAGGGTGGGGGAACGGGGCAGCGGAAAGTTCGAGCCCATCCCGTGGGAGGAGGCGCTGGATACGGTGGCCCGGGAACTTCAGCGGGTGAAAGACCGGTACGGAGCCAATTCCATTTTTCTCATGGACTACGCCGGCTGTATGAGCCCCCTGCACGGCGAAGAAAAAGCCGGCCGTCGCTTTTTCTCCCTTTTCGGTGGTTGCACGACCCGGTGGGGCAGTACCTCCCGTGAAGCGGCTAAATTTTCCTCCCTGGCCACCTTCGGGACCACCTTTACCGGGAGTAGCCGGGACAGTTTTCTTCATTCCAGGCTGATTGTTATGTGGGGCTGGAACCCGGTGGTTACTCGCTTCGGCTCGGATACTGTCTATTATCTGTCGAAGGCGAAGAAAGCCGGGGCAAAAATCATCTGCGTTGACCCCAGGTATACCCTTTCGGCAAAGGGCCTGGCGGAGCAGTGGATTCCCGTAAAGCCGGGGACGGACACCGCCCTGCTCGTTGCTATGGCTTACGTCATGATTGACGAAGACCTTTACGACCATCACTTCGTAGACACCTACACGGTGGGCTTCGAGCGGTTCAGGGACTACGTACTGGGTGAAGAGGACGGGATACCCAAGACGCCGCAGTGGGCAGAGGATATAACTGGCGTGCCCGCCGAGACCATAAAGCAGTTGGCTCTAGATTACGCCACCCTTAAACCGGCGGCTCTCTATGCCGGCTGGGCACCGGGGCGGACCGCCTTCGGGGAGCAGTACCACCGGGCGGCCAGCGTCCTGGCATCCATGACCGGCAATATCGGGATTGAAGGGGGCTATGTAGCCGGCGGCGCAGACAGCATCCCCCTGGGCAACCTCGGCGGGACGTTGCCGGTACCGGAGCGCCCGATGCCGGTGGTGCACGTGACCAATATTTATAATGCCCTGCTTGAGGGGAAGTCCGGTGGCTATCCCAGCGATATCAAGCTGCTCTACATTACGGGCTGCAACATGCTGAACCAGTTCCTGAATACGAATAAAGGCGTGACTGCCCTCCGGAAACCGGAGTTCATCGTCGTCCACGAACTTTTTCTTACTCCCACCGCCCGCCATGCCGACATTATCTTTCCTGTTACCACCGCCCTTGAACGCATAGACATCGGGCAGCCATGGATGGGGGGGCCTTACTTCATCCACATGGACAGAGCCATAGAGCCGTTGCCGCAAACGAAATCGGACCTGGCTATCTTTACTGAACTGGCATCCCGGCTGGGTATGCCCGATTACAATACCAGGTCTGACGAATCTTGGCTGAGGGAATTTGCCGCCGCCACTCCAGACCTTCCCGAATACGAGGTTTTCAGGCGTAAAGGGTTACATCACATCCCGCTCGCTCAGCCCCGGGTAGCCTTCCGGGAGCAGATTGAAGACCCCGCCCATCATCCCTTTCCCACCCCCTCGGGCAAGATAGAGATATACAGCCAGAAGCTCGCCGAAAGGAAAGACCCCCTTCTTCCCCCTGTACCCAAATATATCGAAGCCTGGGAAGGTTTGGGTGACCCTATCATGGATAAGTACCCCATTCAGCTGGTGAGTCCTCATTCGAGAGCACGGGTCAACTCTCAATGGCACAACATCCCCCGCCTGAAGAAACTGGCAGATGATACGGTCTGGTTGAACCCCGCTGATGCCAGTCCCCGGGGCATCGCCAGTGGCGACAGGGTAAGAATATACAACTACCGTGGACAGCTTCTCACCACAGCCCGGGTGACCGGGCATATCCTTCCCGGGGTCGCCAGCCTGGATAACGGTGCCTGGTTTGCCCCGGATACTGACGGGCTTGACCGCGGGGGTTGCGTCAATGTGCTCACCAGAGACGGAATATCTCCGGGGGCGCCTTCACCGGGAACAGCTGCCTTGTTCAAATAGAGAAAGCTTCTTAACCATAGAAGTACGGAGTGTGTCTCAGTTGACACTTCCGTGACGGCGTTGGATGATGGTATCAAGGAACGGTCATAATGGAGAAGATAAATCCTTCCGAACTTACTCCTGAGTCTCTCTATCTTTCCAGGCGCAAGTTTCTAGCCGGCGCTGGTGCGCTGATGGTAAGCACGTTCTTCCTTTCCGCATGTGAGCGTGCAGGTGCACCCCTGCCGCCGTCAGAAGGTGCTGATTTCTGCATTTCGGCAAGCGCTGGTGCAAGCACGGATGAGTTAGGAGCCAGACTGACTTCCTGCCAGGATGTGACGCATTACAACAATTTCTATGAGTTCTCGACCGGCAAAGAAGAGGTGGCAGCTCTGGCGCAGGACTTTAAAACCTCTCCCTGGGAAGTTGAGGTGGGCGGACTGGTCAGCAAGCCGAAGACTTATGCCCTGGAAGACCTTCTGGACAGATTCCCGCCGGAAGAGCGGGTCTATCGCCTGCGCTGTGTTGAAGCCTGGTCCATGGTTATACCCTGGCTGGGATTTCCTCTGGCAGCTTTGCTGAAGGAGGTCGAACCGACATCACAAGCTAAGTACGTCCGTTTTGAAACGATATATGACCCCGAACAGATGCCCGGGCAGAAGTCGGGATTGCTTGACTGGCCTTACGTCGAGGGCCTTCGCCTGGATGAAGCCATGCACGACCTGACTATACTGGCTACCGGGCTTTACGGCAAGGCTTTGCCGCCGCAGGACGGTGCTCCCCTCCGGCTGGTTGTACCCTGGAAGTACGGCTTCAAGAGTATCAAATCGATAGTGAAGATAGACCTGGTGGAAGAAATGCCGGTCTCAGCGTGGATGGCAGCCGCTCCCCGCGAATACGGTTTTTATGCCAACGTCAATCCTGATGTACCCCACCCCCGCTGGTCTCAATCAAGTGAACGCCGTATTGGCGAATCGAACCGGATTAAGACCCTGCCCTTCAACGGGTACGGTGACGAGGTGGCACACCTTTATGCCGGCATGGACTTGAAGAAGTTCTTCTGATGCGCGGGCTCAAAGCACACTGGCTTCAGATACTGGTCCATATTTTGGTGTTGCTGCCTCTGCTTCTTCTTGTTGTGGATTTTGCCCGGGGTCAGTTAACCGCCAATCCCATCCAGGAAGTCCAGTTGCGTACGGGCAGATATACCCTGACTTTGCTGGTGCTCACCCTTGCCTGCACGCCGCTCTACAATATACTGGGACTGAAACAGGTGCTGGTATTGCGCCGTCTGCTGGGGCTTTATACCTTCGCTTATGCTGCTCTTCATTTCTTGAACTTCGTTGCTCTGGATTACGGCTTTGACTTCGCCCTTATCTGGGGGGATATTGGCAACAAACGCTTTATACTGGTCGGTTTTGCGGCGCTTATAATCCTGCTGGTGCTGGCCGTAACCTCCACCAGGGGATGGAAGAGACGGCTGGGCAAAAGATGGGAACGTGTCCATCAGCTGATCTACGCAGCCGCGCTTCTGGGCGTGCTTCACTTCATATGGCAGGCTAAACTGGACCTTCGCGTGCCGCTTATTTACGCCGGCATTGTAATTCTTCTTCTGGTGGTGCGCATACCGCGAATATCTGAGACGATGAGAGTGCGTGCCGGGCGGATGAAAAGGCATCAGTCTGACCGCCAGGTGAGTGACAATCTCTGAACACCGGGGTTGCACCGCCCGCCTTTTGCGGTGTGGGCTGGGGGCGAGGGTTGAGACCGGCTTTACCTTATCACTTTCTCCCCCACCAGCGGCTGAAGAACCTCGGGAACGGCGATGCTGCCGTCAGCCTGCTGGTAGTTTTCCATGATGGCAATCATTACCCGGGGCAGGGCCAGTCCCGACCCGTTCAGCGTGTGGACAAACCGGGGTCTGGCGCCCGGGGCGGGGCGGTAACGTATGTTGGCGCGCCGTGCCTGAAAATCTGTGCAGTTGGAGCAGGAGCTTACTTCCAGCCACTCCTGGCAACCGGGAGCCCAGACCTCGATATCGTACGACTTGGCGGAGGCGAAGCCAAGCTCGGTGGTGCAGAGCAGGGAGACACGGTAGGGCAGTTCCAGCTTCTGGCAGACCTGCTCGGCGTCAGCGGTCATCTTCTCCAGCTCGTCGTATGAGGTCTCCGGTTCGGTGAATTTATACATCTCGACTTTGTCAAACTGGTGACCCCGCTTGATACCGCGGGTATCCTTCCCGGCGGACATCTTCTCGCGACGGAAGCAGGCGGTGTAGGCAGCGTAGTAGAAAGGCAAGGCTCCCGGCGGGATGATTTCATCGCGGTGGAGATTGGTGAGGGGCACCTCGGCGGTGGGGATAAGCCAGAAGTCGTCCTCCTCATCGTGGTAGAGGTTATCGGCGAACTTGGGCAGGTTGCTGGAGCCCACCAGGCACTCCCGCTTGACCATAAATGGGGGATATACTTCCCGGTAGCCGAAACGCGTGGTATGAAGGTCGAGCATGAACCAGATTAAGGCTCTCTGCAAGCGGGCGCCCGGACCTTTGAGCACGTAGAAGCGGCTGCCGGAGAGCTTGACGCCCCTCTCAAAATCGATGATGCCCAGGGATTCGCCCAGCTTCCAGTGGGGAGCCGGCGCGAAATCGAATTTTGTGGGTTCTCCCCAGGCGCGTACCACCACGTTGTCCTCTTCGTTTTCCCCGACGGGGACGGTGGGATGGGGAATATTGGGCACCTGCAGCAGAAGCTCTTCGAGCTGGGCGTCCAGGGACTTGACCTCTTCTTCCAGGCTTTTTATCATGGCACGCAGGTCGCGCCTTTCTTCGATGGTTTCCCGGTCCGGTTTTCTCTCCCGGGCGCTTTCTTTGCGGGTGTGGCGCAGGCTTTCCAGCTCCAGGAGTTTCTGCCGGCGTTCGGCGTCGAGCTGCAAAATCTCCTCGACTGGCGCGGTGTCCCTGCGGTCCTCCAGAGCTTTTCTGACCGGAGCCGGATTTTCACGGATAAATCTCAGGTCAAGCATAAACTCCCCTTTATGTTTTCTCTTTGAGCTGGGGAAATAATATCACTTCGCGGATTGATTGCTGGTTGGTGAGCAGCATTACCAGGCGGTCGATGCCGACACCCAGACCACCGGCAGGCGGCATGCCGTATTCCAGCGCCGCCAGGTAGTCCTCATCGATGGTTGCGGATGTCTCCTCGTCGCCGGCCCGGCGGTCTTTTTGCTGCTGCAGAAAACGCTCCCGCTGCTCCCGGGGGTCGTTGAGCTCGGTGAAGGCGTTGGCAATCTCCATCCCGCCGACAAAGGCTTCGAAGCGTTCCACCACGCGGCTTTCATCGGGCTTGGTCTTGGACAGGGGGGACATTGACACCGGATAGTCGATGAGGAAGGTGGGCTGGATGAGGTTGGGCTCGACAAAGGTTGAAATGAGCTCATCAACCAGCTTTGCCCAGTTCTTGTCCGGGTCAAACTCCATTTTCAGTTCCTTCATTTTAGCCCGGAGGGATTCTGCATCGGGGTATTTAACGAAATCAACGTTGCTGAACTCTGCCACCGCCTCGCGCAGGCTCAGGCGCCGCCAGCGGGGCTTCAGTTCTATGGTATTGCCGGCGTACTCAATTCTGGTGGTGCCCAGCACCTGCCGGCTGGTTTTAGCCACCATTTTTTCAAGCATGTCCATCACGTCATTATAGTCGGCGTAAGCCTCGTAGCTTTCCATCATGGTAAACTCGGGGTTATGTAGCGTGGAGATGCCTTCATTGCGGAAGATACGCCCCAGCTCGTAGACCCTATCCATGCCGCCGACAATCAAGCGTTTGAGGTGCAGTTCCGGGGCGATTCGCAGGTAAAGGTCCTGGTCAAGGGCGTGGTGGTGGGTGACGAACGGTCTGGCCAGAGCGCCTCCGGCGGATGGCTGCAGTACCGGCGTTTCTACTTCTAAAAATCCCCTCCGGTCAAGGAACTGCCGGATGGCGGTAATGATCCGGCTGCGCACCTGGAAGATTTCTTTAACACCGGTGTTGGCAATGAGGTCCAGGTAGCGCTGCCGGTATCTGGTATCAACATCACTGAGCCCGTGCCATTTCTCCGGCAGGGGGCGCAGGGATTTGGACAGCAGGGTGAAGGCATCCACCTCAACGGTAGGCTCGCCGGTTCTGGTGCGTATCATGCTGCCCTTCACGCCGATAATATCACCGATATCCAGGTCGTGGAACAGCTTGAGCTCGCTCTCGCCGAGCCGGTGCGTGTCTTGAAACAGGAGCTGAACCTTCCCCGAGCCGTCCCGGATATCGAAGAATGCGCTCTTGCCCATGGGACGTCTGGCGGTGATTCGTCCGGCAACGTTAACTTTCAGCTGTCCGGTTGAGCCCGCCTCTTTCTTTTCGAGCAGCGCTACGGCTTGCTGTGTGGTGTGACTGCGGTGATAGCGGTTGGGATAGGGATTAATGCCGCGGGCGCGCAGCTGCTCCAGCTTCTGCTGGCGCTGCCAGGTTATACGCTCTAGTCTGGTGGTCATCTCCGTTCCAATAATATAGTAAAAAGACTGGGAGTTCCAGACTCTCAGTCGAATGCTTTATTATAGCGCATTAGCGGCCTATGGTAAAGCGTTTTCCCCGGAGAGTGGTTCCCTGATTTCCCTCCGCAAGGCATCCAGCCAGGCGGCTGATTTCACCTCCCTTTCCAGGAGGTATTTGAGGTAGATGCTGATAACCTGTTCCAGTTCCCCGGATAGCTCAGCGTTTATTTTGAGCCGGTTCACCGTGTTGAAATCACTGTCCTGCAGCAGCCGCAGCACTTTCTGAGCGTTTACCGAGAGGGGATGGGTCAGGGGCTGACCCGGGCGGCAGTTCGGGCAGAGCATCCCCCCGGACCCGGGGCAGAATGAATTTACTGCCGGTTCCAGAGGCAGCCTGCAGGAAACGCATTGCTGAAGCTGGGGCCGGTAGCCGACTTCGTTCAGCAGGTGCAGTTCGAAGTAGCGCAACGTCAGGTCCCTGTTGTTTGCCCGGCAGAGCTGCTCCAGCGCTTCCAGCAGTACCCGGAACAGAGGTGGGTTCTCAAAGTGGTCGGGAGTAAACTGGTTGACGAGTTCGGTGACGTAAAGGGCGCAGGAGGTAAGCCACAGGTCGCTTTTGAGCGGGAAGAAGCTGTTTATGGTCTGGCTGCCGATTACGGTGTCCAGAGTCCGTCCCCGCGCCAGCGAGACCATGCTGTAAGTGAGGAGTTCCAGGTGTCCGGAGAGCTTGCTGCGGGGGCGCCGTACCCCCCGGGCTTTCGCCTGTATCTTGCCCAGGTGAGGAGTGTAAAGGGTCAGGATTCTATCCGCCTCACCCAGCTTGGTCTTTTTGATGATGATGGCTTCCGTCTGGTAGGTTCTTGATTGGGACATTCAGCACCGCCCGCTCACGCGTTTCAGGATTTTTGGATGAGAGGCCTTCTCATACGGTCTATTTTACCTGATTGAAGTCTAAAGTTCTCCCCTGCCTTCGATAGCACGGGTCAGGGTGACATCGTCGGCGTATTCCAGCTCGGTGCCGAAGGGCAGTCCACGGGCGAGGCGGGTTACTTTTATGCCCAGGGGAGAAATCAGGCGGCTCAGGTAGAGGGCGGTTTGCTCCCCTTCAAGGGTGGGATTGGTGGCCAGAATGACTTCTTCCACGGCGCTGTCACGCAGCCTGTTGAGGAGTTCTTTGACCCTTATCTCGTCGGCGCCCATTCCCTCGGTTGGTGAAATAACGCCGTGCAGCACGTGGTAAAGTCCACGGTAAATTCCGGTGTGCTCCAGGGAGAGAATGTCTTGGGGCTGTTCCACGATGCAAACCTGGCTGCGGTCGCGCTCGTCGCTGCGGCAGATGTGGCAGGGGTCAGATTCGGTAACGTTAAAGCAGGAAGAGCACAGGGTGACTTTTTGCTTCAGCGAGAGGATGGCTTCGGCCAGGAGCTTGGCCTGTTCCTCAGAGGAGCGCAGCAGGTAGTAAACAATCCTCTGGGCGCTTTTCGGTCCAATGCCGGGCAGCCTGTTGAATTCCTGGACAAGCCGGTTAATCGCTTCGTTGGAAGAGGCAGGTTCCTGCTGGCTCAATTTTGGCTCTCCTCGATGTCATAGATTAGCCTAACCCCGGGATTTTCAGTCCTCCGGTCAGCCCGCCCAGGTGCTCGGTAGCCGTCTCCTGGGACTTGGCGATGGCTTCACTTACCGCCGTTAAAACCAGGTCTTCCAGAAGTTCGACGTCATCGGGGTTTATCACCTCCGGGGATATCTTTACCGACTGTATCTTCTGGTGGCCGTTGGCGGTAACTTTAACGGCGCCTCCCCCTGAGCTGGCTTCAACGGTGATGTTGCCCAGCTCTTCCTGAGCCTTGGCCAGTTTGGCCTGTAGTTTCTGGGCTTGCTGCATCATGAACTTGTTCATTTTTCCTCCGCTTCAATAATCTGCGCACCTATTTTCAGCGCTTCTTCTACCAGGTGGTTGGCTTCTGGCTCATATACACAGCGGACCCGGCAGGCGTGTCCGAGGAAGCTGCTGATGATTCTTTCGGCTATATGCTGGTTCTCCACTTTTTCCATGCTTTCCTTGTGGAGAGGGTATTTGAAAGAGAGCACTATGGTGTCCTTTTCAATGGCTTTGGGCTTGGCGCTCCTGAGCAGCGCTGCCGCCGGAGTCCGGCTGATTTCAGGCGGGGCCTCCCGGATAAATTGTCTCCAGTTTGCCCTGACATGTTCAATTTTGCCGCCCGGCTCTGCTGGATGAGCGGGAGTCCTTTCCGTTGTTTTTGCTCTGTCCGGCTTTGCTGGTGCCGGGACTTCTTTGGCTGGCTTTTCCGGCCTCCCTTCGGCTCCGGGCCGGGCGGCAGGGGCTCCTTCCCTTTTCCCCGGCGTCTCTTCGACTGGTTTCACCGCCGGTTCTTCAGGTTTTCTGTTTGCTTCAGTCCTGGCAGCCGGGGGAGGGGCTGTCTTAGCAGGTTGCGGTGCGGCTTGTTCCACCTGCCCGGCGAGCTCTTCCCCTGTCTGGTGCAGGATGCAGTCAACCAGAGCCAGTTCCAGAGGCAGCGTGGAATAGTTGTCCAGGCCCAGTTCTAGCTGCCCGAAGAGCTTGACCGCCGTTAATATCTGGGGCAGAGAAGCCCTGGCAGCCAGCTCCTTCATCTCGGCTATGTCTTCAGCTGGCAGGTCCACTGCGTCAGCGGAGCCGGTCTTTATCAGCAGCAGTCCCCTGAGATATTCCACCAGCTCCCGGTTGAACTGGCGCAAATCGAGCCCGTCACTGTTGGCGGTGTTTATTGCGGTCACCCCGGCGGAAACGTCTTTGTTGATGATGTGCCCCACCAGTTCTCTGGCCCGCCTGTCTCCGGTGATGCCCAGCATATGCTGTACCTGCTGGAGTTCAATCCTGGAGCCGTAAAAAGTGGTCAGCTGTTCCAGCAGGTTTTCCGCATCTCGCAGGCTGCCGGTAGCAGCCCTGGCGGTGAGCCTTAGAGCTTCCGGCTCCATGTGAATATCCTCGTTCTGGCAGATATCGATTAATTTGGCGACAACATCGGTCTGGGAGATACGCCGGAAGTCGAAGCGCTGGCAGCGCGACAGGATGGTGGGCAGGACCTTATGGGCTTCGGTGGTGGCCAAGATAAAGATGATATGCGGTGGTGGTTCCTCAAGCGTCTTGAGCAGTGCGTTGGAGGCTTCTTTGGTGAGCATATGTACTTCGTCGATGATGTAGACCTTGTAGCGGGCCTGGTTGGGGGCATAGTTGACTTTTTCGCGCAGGTCCCGGATTTCATCAATACCGCGGTTGCTGGCAGCATCGACCTCGATGACATCCAGAGCTCTTCCCTCTGTGATAGCCTGGCACATGGAGCAGGCGTTGCACGGCTCACCCTTGCCGCCGGTGAGGCAGTTTACCGCCTTGGCCAGAATACGCCCGGTGCTGGTCTTGCCCGTG
>CAZRBS010000034.1:9447-15870 GCA_964598405.1 uncultured Dehalococcoidaceae bacterium | reverse complement strand
AGGGCGGCCACCACCAGCACATCCCGGGCTAAAGCCTCAAGCCGGCTGGGGGTCAGCGTCAAACGGTCGAGCAGGGCAGCGCTCATGCCCGATGCCTCACCCTTTTTGCAGTCAGTCCGGTTGGCAGCCAGTATCTCATCCTTCTTCGCCCGCAGGTCATGGCTGATATTTTGCAGGGCTTTATTTTTGACATCGGTGGAAAGGTAAGCCAGATGGTAAGAAGCCGCCCTGGCTGCCTTTCCTTTAACTTCCAGTTCTTCCGTTGCCGCTTTCATAATGGAACTCCTTTTTCCCGGCACACCAGGTATGGTTTCCGTTTATCCGCAGGGGGCTTTAACGAGGCATTTTCTCAAGTACGCTGGTGCCGTTGAACTGATATATATAGCGAGGTGGTACTCCGCTCACCGCCCGGTTAACCCTCTTCCTGAGACGGCAACTGCCCCTGCGGTTATCCTCCAGTTCAATGACATAGCCGTCGTTCTCATTAATCCGCTTGTAGTCGATGAGGGTAAGCTCACCCCACCAGCTTACTTCTGAATCATCGTGGAACTTGTAGTTGACTTCCGCCACGAGTTGATTATCGCTGAGACTATACAACTTACCTCTGCTCACTTTTTTCTCCTCCTAACGAACGGCCAGATTATTCCGGTGTACTATTTCCGAGCCATAGTCAAAACCAAGCAAAGAAGCTATTTCCCCGGAGTGACTCCCTTTTATGAGGTCAACGTCACGGGAACTGTAGTTGACCAGACCACAACCCAGATGGAAACCTTCCGCATCATAAACATCGACGATGTCACCGCGGTCAAATTCTCCCTCGACCTTCTTGATTCCAGCGGCCAGCAGGCTCCGGTTTTGCTTCTTTAACGCCAGAGCCGCCCCGGAATCAACCACCAGTTTACCACGGACGCAGAGTCCGCTGAGCATCCAGCGCTTGCGGCTATCAAGTTTACCGGTGCCGGGCACGAAACGGGTGCCCGCAGCTTCACCCGAAGCCAGCCTCAAGATAATGTCTTTCTCCCTGCCGTCAGCGATAATCACCGTCACCCCTGAGGCAGTTGCCAGTTTGGCGGCTTCAATTTTGGTAACCATGCCCCCGATGCCCAGATTACCCGCTTTATCCGCCAGGTGCTCAATTCCGGCATCTATCCTGTCTACCCGTTCAATAAGGCGCGCCTCCGGGTCCCGGTTCGGGTCGGCGGTATACAGTCCGCCGGTATCGGTGAGCAGCAGGAGCAAATCGGCGTCAACCAGATTGGCTACCATGGCAGACAGGTTATCATTATCGCCAAACCTGGCTTCGTCAAGCTCGTCCACGGCGACCACATCATTTTCATTGACAATGCCGATTACCCTGAGTTGAAGCAGAGCCAGAAGGGTATTCCGGGCATTCAGATAGCCAGCACGGTCGGAAAGGTCAGTCTTGGTAAGCAGAGCCTGAGCCACCGCGACGTCGTACCGGCCGAACAACTGCTCATAGACATTCATCAGGTGGCTCTGCCCTATTGACGCCATAACCTGTTTGAAGGGTATGCCTTTAATCTTCCTGCTCAGACCCAGTTTCTGCCTGCCCGCAGCCACCGCCCCCGAGGAAACAACCAGCAGTTGCCGTCCCCCTTTATGCAGCTGCGCCACCTGCCTGACCAGCTCTGACATTATCTCGTGATTCAGCCGGTTGCTGCCGCCAGTGAGCAGGCTGGTGCCAAGCTTGACCACTATCCGGTGATAAGAAGAAGTCGGTAGGTTAGATTCAGTTGCTTTATCCTCGCCCATGACATTTACCAGCGCCGGGTTTTCTCCATTATAGCAACCTGAAGCAAGTTGGACAAGAAGGCCATCCGCTCAGTATACTGACACAGAATGAGCGCAAAGCAGTCCCGGGCGAAAAAGGTATTGCCCATCATTTCCACGGTCACTTTTCTCGGTTTCCTTGACACCCACCTGCTGATACCGGTCCTGGCCCTTTATGCTTTTGAGCTCGGCGCCAGCCTCGGGCTTATCGGGCTAATCATCGGATTGTATTCACTGACGAATACCCCGGCAAACATTCTCTTCGGCCGGCTGATTGACCGGATAGGTTACAGGCTTCCGCTGGTTTCCGGGCTCATTGGAGATGCCATGAGCATGTTTCTTTACTCCGTAAGCCGGTCACCGCTTCACCTGGCACTGGTGCGTGTCTTGCACGGAACGACCGGTGCCCTGATCGGCCCGGCTACCATGTCGGCTATGGCTGACTATGGCACCGAGAGAGAAAAAGGCAGGGTAATGAGCTTCTACGGCATAGCTCTGGCAGCCGCCACCCTAGTCGGCTACGGACTGAGCGGGATTATTGCCTCCAGGCTGGGGTTCAGGACGGTTTTCCTGTTCGGGGGAGCACTGTTAATCGCCGGAGTGGTCTTGAGCCTCTGGCTGCCCGGGAAGAACCAGGGCAGTACCGACACCAAGGCCTATTCGGGCGGAGGTTTCGCCAGGGTAGAAGGGTTACTGAAGAGGAAAGGACTTTTCATTGCTTACTGCTCCATATTTGCCCAGTACTTCGCCTTCGGGGGTGTGGTTACCCTTTTGCCGCTTTACGTGCAGAACCTGGGGATGGCGGCTTTTCACGTCGGGATGTTGCTGGCTCTCTTCGCCATTATGTTCATCGTCC
Source organism: uncultured Dehalococcoidaceae bacterium (assembly GCA_964598405.1). Classification (GTDB taxonomy): domain Bacteria; phylum Chloroflexota; class Dehalococcoidia; order Dehalococcoidales; family RBG-16-60-22; genus CAZRBS01. The sequence continues at coordinate 13,223 of CAZRBS010000034.1, read as the reverse complement.
TTCAGTTTCTGGGGGGTGCTTTTTCCGACCGGGCGGGAAGGCTAACGCCAATCGTCTTCGCCTTAAGTCTCGGCATAGTATCCCTGCTGGCGCTGTCTTCAGTCACCACCTTCCCCCTGCTGGCAGTATCAATAGCTTTGTACGGAACGGCTTACGGCCTGCTGTTCCCCTCAATCTCAGCCCTGGTGGTCGACCATACCACGCCCGATGAACGGGGCCTGGCAACCGGAGTTTTCCATGCCCTGCTGACCGCCGGTGTTGCTGCCGGAGCGCCCGTCATGGGCTGGGCGGGGGAATGGTCGGGGTAAAGGTGGGACTGGTCTTAAGCTCCGCCCTCATGGTTCTGGCACTGGGGATAACACTGAGATCAGCCAAACACATTTGAGTTTCCCCGGTTCACCGGGTTAAAATTTAGAGAGGGCTGGTCGTCTCGGCGAGCCCTAAAGGCGTTTGGAGAAGAGAATGTCCCTGAATTTGACCAAATTAGTTACCCTCTTGGAGGAAATGCCAGCCTACCGCCAGCTGATAAAGGCGCTTCCGCCACGGGATAAAGCGGACGCCGGGGCGGTGGTGCTGGATGCTGCCAAACCCTGTCTCGTTGCCGCCCTGTACCACCACCGGCGTCTCCCGATGTTGGTGGTTACGGCGCAGCCGGAAAATGCCAAAAAGCTCTACGAGCAGCTATTAACCTGGTCTGGCTCCCGGGCCAGGCTTTTCCCCGAGACCGATGCTTTACCCTATGAGCGCATTACTTCAGACGTTTCTGCGGAACTGGAAAGGGTCCGGGTGCTCTCCTCTCTGGCCAGCTGCAATCAGGACGGGACGGCGGACGTCCCTCTCATCGTAACTTCAGCCCCGGCACTCATGAGCCGGATAGCCCGGCACGACGACTTCACCGCCACCTGCCATACCACAAAGGCGGGCACGGAGGTTGAGCCGCTCCGTTTGCTGAGGCAGTGGGAAGCCATGGGCTACAGAGTGAAAAACATCGTGGAGGTGCCGGGCACGATAAGCCGCCGCGGCGGCATCATTGACATCTATCCCCCCACCAGCGAATTCCCCGCCCGGCTCGAGTTCTTCGGCAACACGGTAGAAAGCCTCCGGCTCTTTGACCCGACAAGCCAGCGCTCGTTGCAGGAGATTGCATCGTTAGCCATCAGCCCAGCCACCGAACTGCTGGCACCGCTGCTGAACAGCAAACCGGAGCTGGAACGAATTCTCGGCAACCTGGAACTCTCCGGCTGCAATTTCGAGACGGCCCAGCAGTTCCGGGAAGAGATAGCCATGCTGCTTGACAGGCAGAAGCCGCGCGATATGCAGTTTTACGCTTCACTGTTCAATAACGATAGCATCCTGGGCTACCTGCCCGGGAGTGCCATTCTGGTACTCGACGAACCGCGAATCATCGAGCAAACCGTGACGGAACTGGATACCGAAGCGGAGCAGATGCGCCTGGAGAAGCTGGAGCGGGGGGAGCTGCCGCGCAATTTCCCCAGACCATACTTCACCTGGGAGGAACTGGAACCGGCCATCAAGAGCCGGCAGTGCCTGAGGCTCACCGCATGGGGCGATGGTGAGGAAGCCCCCCGGCTGAACTTCGCTCCCGCCCCCAGCTATGCCGGGCAGTTGCCATCCTTTCTCAAAAAGGCGAAACAGCTTCTGGAACGGAAATGCCGGCTCGTCCTGGTCAGCCACCAGGCAAGCCGATTATCCGAGTTGTTCGAAGAAGAAGACATCATTGCCCCGCCGCTCACCGAAATCAGGCAGGTGCCCCCTCCCGGTTCCCTGACCCTGCTCCAGGGCTCGCTGGCGGAAGGCTGGGTAATGAACAAGTCCACCTATCTGTTCACCGATGCCGAAATCTTCGGCTTCATCAAGCAGCGTCGACCGGTCAAAAGGCGTCCCGTGCCCCGCCAGAAGTTACTGGTGGACATAACGCCGGGCGACTACGTGGTGCACATTGAGCACGGCGTGGCCAGGTTCGCCGGGGTTGCCACTCTTGGCACCGACGGCAGCCAGAAAGAATACCTGGTCCTGCGGTACGCTGCGGGAGACAAGCTCTACGTTCCCACCGACCAGATAGACCGCGTCAGCCGCTACATCGGCGCCGGCGACCGGCCACCGGCACTGAGCCGGCTGGGCACCCAGGAATGGACGCGGACCAAACAGAGGGCCAGGGAGGCAGCGGAAAATCTGGCGCAGGAGCTGCTGGTCCTTTACGCCGCCCGGGAGGTCGTGCCCGGCTTCGCCTTCTCCCGCGACACCGTCTGGCAGCAGGAGCTGGAAGCCTCCTTCCCCTATGTCGAGACCTCCGACCAGATAGAGGCGCAGCGCCAGGTAAAAGAGGACATGGAGAAAACCAGGCCGATGGACCGGCTGGTGTGCGGGGATGTCGGCTTCGGCAAGACCGAGGTGGCCATCCGGGCTGCCTTCAAGGCGGTGATGGGTAACAAACAGGTGGCGGTGCTGGTGCCGACCACGGTGCTGGCGCAGCAGCACTTCGCTACCTTCAGCGAGAGGCTGGACGCCTTCCCGCTAAGAATTGAGGTATTGAGCCGGTTCAGGTCGCCAAAGGAGCAGCAAGCCATTCTGGAGGGGATGGCTGACGGGCGGGTGGACATCTGCATCGGCACCCACCGCCTCCTGCAGAAGGACGTTATCTTCAAGGACCTGGGGCTGCTCATCATTGACGAAGAGCAGCGTTTCGGCGTCGCCCACAAGGAATACCTGAAGAAGTTAAGGAGGGAGGTCGATGTCCTCACCCTCAGCGCCACCCCCATCCCCCGCACCCTGCACATGTCCCTCGTCGGGGTGAGAGACATGTTCACCATGGAAACTCCCCCGGAAGAGCGCCTGCCCATCAAGACCTATGTCGCCGAATACAACGACCTGCTGGTCAGGGAAGCCATACTCCGGGAACTAGAGAGAAACGGACAGGTCTTTTTCGTGCATAACCGCGTGCAGAGCATCGCCATGATAGCCGACAGGCTGCAGCGGCTTGTGCCCGAGGCTGAAATTGCCATCGCCCACGGGCAGATGCCCGAGGATAAGCTGGAAAAGGTGATGACCGACTTTACCCGCGGCAGGAGCGACGTCCTGGTCTGCACCACCATCATCGAATCGGGACTGGATATGCCCAACGTCAACACCCTGCTCATCAACCAGGCGGATAAATTTGGCCTGACGCAGCTCTACCAGCTGCGAGGAAGGGTGGGACGCGGCGCCAACCTCGCCCATGTCTACTTCCTCTATGATAAGGGAAAGCACCTGACGCCGACGGCGCAGAAGCGGCTGCGGACAATATACGAAGCCACCGAGCTCGGCGCCGGTTTCAACATCGCCATGAAAGACCTGGAAATCAGGGGGGCGGGCACCCTGCTCGGCACCAGGCAGAGCGGTTACATCAGCGCCATCGGTTTCAGCCTCTACTGCCGGCTGCTGGCGGAAGCGGTTGAGGAACAGAAAGCCAGACTGGCCGGAGCGAAAAAAGAGGCCAGGCCACCCCGCCTGCCCACCCCCGCGGTTGACCTCCCCCTGAACGCCCGTATCCCCGAAGAATACGTGCCCGACCTGGAGACCCGGCTGGAACTGTACCAGAAGATAGCCCGGCTGACCGGGGTGGAGGAGATAGAAACGCTGGCTCAGGAGTTCAAGGATAGATTCGGGACACCGCCCGCGGAGGTGGAAAACCTGCTCTACGCGGTGAAAATAAAGCTGCTGGCGGCAAAGGCAGGCATAGACTCCATTTCCACCGAGCACGGGCAGATAATCATCAG
>CAZRBS010000034.1:0-9437 GCA_964598405.1 uncultured Dehalococcoidaceae bacterium | reverse complement strand
AAAGACGGCGTAAAAGCGGGCGTCACCCGGCTCACCCTGAACCCGAAGCGGCTGGGCGGGGAGTGGAAGGGGGTGCTGGAGGGAGTGGTTGCAGTAATACAGGCACTCTGAGAGAAACTTCCCTTCCTCTTTTCCCTATTTCATCTATTCCCGCCCGCCACCCCCAAGGAGAGGGGACACAGGGGGTGAGATAGATATAAACTATAAACACCCGCCAGAATAATCTGCTATAATTACGCTAACATGGACGTCCAGGGCAACAACCTTATACTTGAAATCCTGAAATGGGCGGGGATAGCGCTGGCGGCGGGGTTTGTCGGCTACTTCGGGCGCTACCTGGCCATGCTCATCATAGAGAGGATGCGCCGCAAAAGGCAGGAATCAACCCCCGCCACCGACGCCACCAGCAAGGCACCCGCCAGGCAGGACCTCAGCCCCGAAGCTGTCGCGCTTGAAGTGGAGAAGCAGAAAGCCAAGCTGGAAAAGAAAAAAGTCAAAGCCGGGGCAAAAAGCGCCAAAAAGAGATAGAAGAAATAGCCGCCCGGCAGCCGCACTTGTTTTTCACCCTGATAGCAGCTATAATTGGGTAATCATTTCTGTTTTGACCGGAGAGGAGGTCGCAAATGCCATCATACGCCTATTTTCAGAAGAAAATTGTTCCCCTATCTGAAGCCAAAGTAGGAGTCATGACCCAGGCTCTCCATTACGGCACCGCCATCTTCGAGGGCATCAGGGGCAACTGGAACAGCCAGCAGAAACAGATGTACATCTTCCGCCTCGCGGAACACTACCAGCGCCTGCTTAACGGCTGCTGGGGGCTGATGATAAAGGTGGACCACTCCGTGGATGAACTGTGCCAGATAACGGTGGAACTGGCACGGAAGTGCGGCTTTGAACAGGACGTCTACATACGCCCCCTGGCTTACAAAGGCGAAGAAGCGGTAGGCGTCCGCCTGCATAACATCGGCGATGCTTTTACCATCTTCATTATCCCCATGGGAAGGTATGTCGACGTGGACAAGGCGAAATGCATGGTCTCCTCACACCAGCGCCCGTATGATAATGCCGCCCCGCCGATGTTAAAAATCTGCGGCAACTACGTCAGCAACGCCCTCGCCAAGTCAGAGGCAATGATGAACGGGTTTGACGAGGCAATTATGCTCTCCCCGGACGGCCATGTCTCTGAAGGCAGCGGGGAGAATGTTTTCCTGGTGAGCGGCGGCAAACTGGTGACACCGGCGGTGTACACCAACATCCTGCCCGGCATTACCCGCGATTGCGTCATAAAGCTGGCCAGGAACGAGCTCGGCATTGAAACGGAGGAGAGACCGGTTGACCGGGCGGAACTTTACCTCGCTGACGAGTGTTTCCTCACCGGCACCGCCGCCCATCTGACCCCGGTGACCGAAATAGACCGGCGTCTGGTAGGCGATGGCGAGATTGGTGAGATAACCGGAAAACTGCAGGAACTCTATACCGGCATAATCCAGGGTAACAACCCCAAATATATGGACTGGTGCACTCCGGTCTACAAGAAGTAAAACTACTCTCCGGCAGGACCAACCCGCAGCGACCTCGATAAGCAGAGAATCTGGCAGCTTTGCTCCAGCGCCGTGGTGAAATTATACGCTTCCTCAAGTAGCTGCCCGACGGCGAAGCTGCCGTGACCGTGGACCATAATAATCCGGTGTTTCTGCAATGTCCGGGCAATTAGCTCTGCCAGCCCTCCCGGTTTTACCTCCATGTTCCAGCCCACGACCGGAACTGTATCCGGCAGGGAAAGCCCCTCGACTCCGCTGGGAGCAATCTCGGTCCCGTTCAGTGAGAGGGCAACGGCGTGGGGCGGGTGAGCGTGGACAATAGCCAGGGCCTGAGTCTCCCGGTAAATAGCCCGGTGGACAGGCAGCTCGGTTGAGGCGAGCGGCGTGGAGCGGCTGTTCTTGCTTACCCCCGTCTCAATTAAATCATGCTCCTGCAGGCAGTTCAGCATGCTGCCGCGGCGGGTAATGATGATGCGCTCCCTCAGCCTGATGCTCAGATTACCGCTGTGGGAAGAGACGAGCCCCCGGGCAAAAAGGTCACGACCCACCGTCTGAAACTGAGACAAAATCATAGCTTCCTCTTCAGGTTGTCAAGATATTGACAGCATACTTGACCGGTGCCCATCACTCAGCGGTCACTGCTAATTTAAAACCATTGCCCATTAAAAATCAAATCAAGTCTATAACTACCGCCAGGGAAAAGGCAAATCAAGCCATGATTTTCCGAAAGAACCGCCGCCGCCGCCAAAATTATAACCGGGTCAGGCCACCTGCCTGATAACGGCAATGACCTTTCCCTGAATCTCAACGTCATCCGGTTCGGCATAGATTGGCCGCATCTGGCTGTTGGCCGGCTGCAGCCTTACGCGCGCCGGTTCAGCGTAGACTTTTTTCAGCGTGGCTTCTTTCTCCGTCCTGAGCCACACCGCCGCCATCTCCCCGTTCTCCACCACGCTGGCGTACTGCATCAAAACGATATCACCATCGTTAATCAGGGCATCCACCATCGACGAGCCTTTTACTTTCAAAGCATAGACGCCAGCCCTCCCCCGGGTCAAATCAGCGGTCACCTCCACGGTCTCGGCGCCAGCGGTAACATTCCAGGTATCCGGCACCGGCACCGGTATCGGCTCGCCAGCCGCTATTTGCCCGATAACGGGAACCTGTACCACGGGCAGGGAAGCCGGAGCCCTGCCGGGCAGCTCTATGCCCCGGGACACCTCAGGGTGACGGCGGATATGCCCTTCCCGCTCCAGTATGCTCAGATGGTAATCCACCACCGATGTAGAGCTAATTCCGCACCCGCCCTGTATGTCCCTGATGGTAGGCGGGTAACTCCTGTCCGCCAGAAAGCGGTGAATAAACTCCATGATGCACTGTTGTTTTGCGGATAACGCTCTCATCCCGCTCCTCCAGAGCAACCTGCCAAATTAAACCGAACAATTGTTCTATACCTCCCCATAATAAAAGGAAGCCGGGTTTTTGTCAATAGCCAGAAGCGCCAGGTCTTCTGCCCGAAGATAAAAGGGCAGCGGAATGGGAAGGAAGCTTTTGCACAGGCTGATGGCAAAGGCTTATTGTGCTATACTCTTACCGTGACCAAGCAGCGGATTGACAATTTGCTGGTGGCAAAGGGGCTGGCGGAGAGCCGGGCCAAAGCTCAGGCTCTGATTATGGCGGGAGAAGTAACCATAAAAGGGAAAGCCATCGTCAAGCCGGGGACTCCGGTAGACGAAGAAGAGGCCATTGATTTACTCAAGCCGCCTCCCTTTGTCAGCCGCGGTGGAATCAAGCTTGAATATGCCCTTGACCGGTTCTCTCTGGATATCGCCGGCAAAGTTGCGGCTGACATCGGGGCATCAACCGGGGGCTTTACCGACTGCCTTCTCCAGCGCGGAGCGAAGCGTGTCTATGCGGTAGACGTGGGCTACGGCCAGATGGACTATCGCCTGAGGCAGGATGCGCGAGTGGTGGTCCTGGACAGGGTGAATGCCCGCTACCCTATTTCACTGCCGGAGAAGGTTGATCTGGCTACCCTGGACTTATCTTTTATCTCGGTAAGGAAAGTCATACCGCCGGTAAGGAAACTACTCAAAGACGGCGGCTATCTGCTGGTGCTAATCAAGCCCCAATTTGAAGCCAGGAGAGAGGAGGTGGGCAAGGGGGGAGTGGTCAGAGACCCTCTGGTTCATGCGGCGGTCTTGGGGCGTTTTATTGCCTGGGCGGCGGGGCACGGCTTCAGGCTGGAAGGTCTGGTGGCTTCACCCATTCCGGGCTCTTCCGGGAACAGGGAATTTTTCCTTCTGATAGAGGCAGCCTGAAATGATGCAAGAGATTTTGCTCAGCGTGGAAGGCATTAATATCTCCGGTCAGCTCTATTTGCCGGCTGGCAGGGGCCCCCACCCCACCATTTGCGTTTGTCACGGTATCCCGGACCGTATCCATGACCCCGGCGATGCGGGATACCCTTTGCTTGCGGAGAGGATTTCCGGGGAAGGCTTTGCCGCCCTGATTTTCAACTTCAGAGGGACCGGGGCCAGCGGTGGTAACTTCGATATCACGGGGTGGACGAGGGACCTCAGAGCAGTCATTGACCATGTGTGGACTTTGCCCGAGGTGAACAGGGCCCATATCTCGTTACTCGGCTTCAGCGGCGGGGCAGCGGTCTCAATATATGTGGCCGCGGGGGATATCCGGGTATCCTGCGTGGCCGCCTGTGCCTGCCCGGCAGAGTTCAACTTCGTCACCGGCGTGGACGACCCGGCGGCCGTCGTCGAGCATTTCCGCAGCACCGGCACCATCAGGGAGAAGGAGTTTCCCCGGTCGGCCGTTAAGTGGTTCGATGGTTTCAGAGTAATCCGGCCGGTTGAGTATGCAGCCGGAATTGCCCCCAGACCACTGTTAATCGTGCACGGCAGCAGCGATGAGACGGTAGATATAGGTCACGCACACCGGCTGTACGAGAGAGCCAGGGAGCCGAAAAGGTTAACCGTCATTGACGGCGCCGGGCACAGGCTGCGCGAAGATGACCGGGCAATAGAGGCAGTCATCGACTGGTTGAAGTCCCATTGCGGAGGCTAGCCGCTGCTTCGAGGGCTAGTTGACCGGTAAGTACAAAAAGAATATAATTAGAATGGAAGGCCTTTTCGGGACTAATTTAGAGGCAGGTTAGTTTGCACGAAAGTTGCGGCGTTTTCGGTGTTTATGCCCCTAATGAAGATGTAGCCCGGCTCACCTTTTTTGCTTTATTTGCTCTTCAACATCGCGGTCAGGAAAGTACCGGTATTGCCACCTCCGACGGCAAAAAGCTCAGCATCTACGCCAGGATGGGCCTGGTATCTCAGGTCTTCGATGAGGAATCGCTGGGCCAGCTTGCCGGGGATATAGCCATAGGGCACAATCGTTATTCCACCCGGGGCTCCAGCCGGGAATGCAACGTCCAGCCAATCGCCGTGGGCAAGGGCGCTAATGCCATCGCCGTGGCTCACAACGGTAATATCGTCAACGCCGAGCACCTGCATGAGGAACTCCAGGCACGGGGCTACAATTTCAGCAGCTCCACAGATACCGAGGTTATTGCCAACCTCATCCTGTCCGCTCCCCAGAATGAGTGGGTGGACAAGATAAAGTACGCCATGCACCGGCTTCAAGGGGCATATTCCCTGGCCATTCTGACCAGAGACGCTTTGTTCGGGGTCCGTGACCCTTTCGGCGTGCGTCCTTTATGTCTGGGGTCGCTTAACGGCGGCTGGGTTCTCGCCTCGGAAAGCTGCGCTCTGGACCACATCGGTGCCAGCTTCGTCCGCGAGGTCGAGCCGGGCGAGATAGTCTCCATTGCGGGGAGCGGCATTGACAGCCATCGGGTTGGGACGCGCCGGAAAGCCCTCTGCATCTTCGAGTATATTTACTTTGCCCGCCCGGATAGCGTGATCAACGGCCGGCTGCTTTCTCCAGCACGGCAGGCGATGGGAGCCGGCCTGGCGCAGGAGCATCCGGTGGCCGCCGACCTGGTTATGGGTGTGCCGGACTCAGCAACCAGTGCCGGCATCGGCTACTCAAGCCAGTCGGGCATTCCCATCGGGGAAGGGCTGATCAAGAACCGCTACGTCGGGCGCACCTTTATCGAACCCGACCAGCGGATTAGAGACCTGGGGGTCAAACTGAAATTTAATCCCCTGCCCCATGTCCTGAAGAACAAGCGGCTGGTAGTGGTTGATGACAGTATTGTCCGTGGCACCACCACTCCCAGCGTGGTGGGAGAGCTGCGAAGAGCCGGGGCGAAAGAAGTGCACATGCGTATCTGTGCCCCACCCATCAGGTACCCCTGTTTCTTCGGCGTTGATATGGCGACGCGCCGCGAGCTAATCGCAGCACAGAAGACGGTGCCAGAAATACGCGAATTTATCGGCGCCGACTCGCTGGGCTACCTGAGCGTTGAGGGACTTATCAAAGCGGTCGGCTTGCCCAAAGATATCTTTTGCCTCGCCTGCTTCACCGGCGATTACCCCATACCGGTTCAGCTTGAGATGGATAAACTGGCGCTGGAAACCATGCTGGTTACTAGTAACCGGCAGCGCTGAAGTATCCACCGCCTCCTGGAAGCTGGCCGGTGCCGTTCCGGCATCATTCCTCTCTGACCGGCAGTTCATTGCGAGGAGCGTGGCGGTCCGCAAGGAAAGCTTGTCCAAGCGAAAGCGGCTCCACCCAGAAACCTTCCTTGACAACCGGTGAATAGGGGCCCGGTATATCTCCGTCTATCCCGTGCCGTGTGACGGGTCTGCCGTCCGGGCCAACGAAAACCGGTGCTACCTTATTTCCTGAGATGCCGCCGGGCTTAACCACGGCAACCAGTTTGCCGGACACGGCGCCATCATTGACCCGTGGGGCAAACGCCTCGGCAGTGCCAGACTTTACGAGAGGACGGTCAAGACCGAAATTGACCTGAGTGAAGTTCACCGGGCAAGGCAGATGCTGTCCATCCTGAAGGACAGATTACTTCCCGTATAGACAGGCACCCTCAAACACGGCTTAACAGAGAGCAACCTTTATCCCCTGGATTTTTCGGCTGCCTTGGCCCTCACGAAGTCGGCAATCGGGGGGCTGACGTACTTCTTCACAACCTTGCGGAAATGGTACCCGTAGACGGCAAGGCTTATGGAAAGCGGGAACTTTCGGGGATATTTTAGCAGGGTAGAGATAAAAAGCTTCCAGTAATACCTTCTTCCCTTTTCCCTGATGCCAAGAAACCACATGGACTTAACGAAGGCCATGATATGGTGGTATCTCACTTTATCTTTATTTTTCCTGCGGGGTCTATACTCCCTCAAAAAGGTTTTGACCCGTTCATAATACTGCTTGGGAGAATAAATTGTGTCCAGGATATGCCGGTAGCCATTGATGAGCGCTTCGTAGTTCATCTTGGGAATGAAGTTAATCGAAAAATCGGTATTGTTGCCCGTAAACTCCTGCACCAGACGGTTCTCTTTCTTTAAACGCTGGTACAGCCTGGTGCCGGGAGGAGCATTCAGCAAACCCACCATTGCGGTAACGATGCCGCTATTTTGAATGAAGTTTATCTGGTTCCTGAATATAGAAAGGGGGTCGCTGTCAAAGCCAACAATAAACCCTCCCTGTACCTCCAGTCCGTAGTTTTGCATCTTCTTGACCGAGGCCACCATGTCGCGCTTTTGATTTTGAGATTTATTACATTCAATAAGGCTTTCTTCATTGGGGGTCTCAATGCCGACAAACACGGTATTAAACCCCGCCTCAACCATCAGTTGCATCAACTCTTCGTCATCAGCCAGGTTTATTGATGCTTCCGTAGACAGGGCGAAAGGATAGTCCCTTTCTTTTCTCCACTCGATTATCGCCGGCAGGGTCTCCGATTTTAACTTCCTCCGGTTACCGATGAAGTTATCATCAACGATAAACACCCCGCCTCTCCAGCCATGATGATAGAGCGCATCCAGTTCTGCCAGCATCCGGCTTCTGTTTTTGGTGCGCGGCTTGTGCCCGTTCAGAATGATAATATCGCAGAACTCGCAATTGAAAGGGCAGCCCCGGGAATACTGGAGGCTCATCGATGAATATTTTTTCATGTTAATTAACGACCACAGCGGGACGGGGGTTTTGTTGATATCGGGGCGCTCTCTGGACGTGTAGATATGACGGGCGCTTCCACTCTCGATGTCTTCCAGGAACGGATGCAATGTAATCTCGGCTTCATCGAGTACAAAGTGGTCTACGCCGTTAAAGCCTTCATACCCGGTGGTAAAGAGAGGACCGCCCGCCACCACCCTGACACCCAGGTTATTACATCTGGCAATGACTTCCCTTGCTGAATCTCCCTGCACCACCATCGCGCTGACAAATACATAATCAGCCCAGCAAATATCAGCATCAGTCAGTCTTTCTACATTCATATCCACCAGCTTTTTCGACCATTCAGCCGGGAGCAGCGCCGCTACCGTTAACAGCCCCAGCGGGGGAAAAGATGCCTTTTTGGAAACGAATTTCAAGGCGTGCTTAAAACTCCAGAAAGTGTCCGGATATTGCGGATAAACCAAGAGTATCTTCAAAACAAACTCCTCCTCTCCGTCAAACGACTTATGAGTAACGCTTATAAATCATTATAACAGAACTTCTTCCGTTAAGTAAGAGGGCAGCTTTCCTCCCCCCACCAAATTTGTCTCCCGTCTCTACTTGACAGTAGGTGGGGATTGTGATAACTTGTATTGGTTTTTGACTTCCCGGCAAAGAGGAGGACAAGCGGAGTATAAATTGAGCAAAACGGTTATGCTGTTTGGCCTCGGTGACCTGGGTGGATGGGTGCTGGAATTTCTCGCTCGCAGCGAAGGTGTAAGCACGATAATCACCTGCGATGCCAGAGAAGATTTTCCCCGTATGAAAACGGAGAGTGCCGCCGTCGGAGCCGGGCAGGAAGGCTACAACAGGACAATCAAGTTCGAAAAGTGCGACGTAAATGATATAGATGCCACCGCTGAACTGCTGAAGAAGTACCAGCCCGACATGCTCTACAACAGCATGACCTTGCTGGGGTGGCTGGCGCTGAGACCCATCACCAAGGAAGTGGACAACTTCTACCGGGGGACCGCCTGTATTCTGCCTTTGCAGGCAGTACTGGTCTCAAAATTAATGAAAGCGAGAAAGAGAGCCGGGGTTACCGCCCCGGTATTGAATAATTCCTTCCCGGACGGCGTAAACCCGGTGCTGTGGCGGAACGGGCTGGGACCGCTCGTCGGTGGGGGCAATCTTGACCTCGTAGTTGGCGAAATAAGAAGAAAACTCAGCGTTACGGAAAACGTTCCCGTAAGCGATGTTCTCGTATACTTAATTGCCGACCATGCCGTTGTCCCTCAGGGCGCCTATGTGAGGGGCGCCAGGATTAAGGCACCCTACTTCCTTAAAATCATGATAGGCGACAGGGATATTACCGGCAAGTTCGATGTCGATGAACTGATTTTGGATAGCCTGCTCATGAGCTCGCCGCCGGAGTGGACCAGCCCTATCAATCACCCCTCGATAGCTTCATCTGCGGTGAAGAACATAAAGGCGGTTATAAATGACACCCACGAGTTTACCCATGCTCCCGGCCCGAACGGCCTGCCCGGCGGCTACCCCGTCCGCATCAGCGCCGGGGGAGTCAAGGTCGAGCTTCCCGAAGGAGTAACGCTCGAAGAGGCGATAAAGATAAACGTAGACGGCATAAAGCACGAGGGGGTGGAGGAAATAAAAGACGATGGAACGGTGGTGCTCACCGATGAGGCTTATGCCATACAGAAGAAGCTGTTCGGATTTGACTGGAGAGAACTGCGTTTTGCAGACATGGAAGATATAGCCAGGGAAACCCTCGCGGTTATCAGAAAGACCACC
>CAZRBS010000033.1:4131-15936 GCA_964598405.1 uncultured Dehalococcoidaceae bacterium | reverse complement strand
GACTTTTCTGTATTCGCCGGGTTCGATGCCGCCGAAGGAAAGGGCTACTCTGGTTGCAAAGCCCATGGCGAACACCGCCGAGGTTATGTCCGGGCCGAAGGAAACCAGACGGGTTGGCCAGCCAATCTGTACCCCCGCCTCCACCAGCTGCTCGGAGAACCTCTTTCCGTTGTATTCCGCCGCCATGAAGACGTAAATGTTCTTCTGCTGGAGTTCCTGGGCGATTTTGACGGCCAGCTCGTTGGTGGGGGTGGCGCCGAGGATGGCGGCGAAGCCGGGAGCGGTGCCGTCAACAAACTCGATGCCCCTCTTTCTGAGGATAACGTCATCGGCAGCACCGAGCCATATATTATCGTCGCTGACGTCTTCCCCCTTGATGTAGAAATCGGGCTGTTCCAGGTATCTGATAGCTTCAATAATTTCCTCGGCGAAAAAGGTTGCCATGCCGGCGTCAAGCGCTGGGGCAAGATAGGGGAGGGGGTGTGTTTCCTTTACCGGCGATGGGAGAAGAGCCTTGCATTTCTTCAGTATCTTCTCCATATCACCCAGTTTTTCTACCTTTTCCCCCAGAATTCCGTAGATTACCGGCAGATAATAGGCGGTATTGGGAAAGCCGACAGGTTCTTTGGCTCCCCATTTGTCCATTGCCTGCTGCCACTTCTGCTCCGCCTGGTTGAAAATCTTATGGGCTCCTCTAATCGCTGCCGAGGCAATAATCTTGGACATATTCTAACCCCCTTACCTGTTTTAGCTCTGCACTGGACTGGTTACAGCTCGCGCCTCATCTCCATGTCGTAGAGGACTCTCTCTCTGGCTTTGTCAATGCCCAGTGCTTTGCGTTTCTTATCGATATGCTCAATCATGAGATGGGCGGTTTTGACCGGGTCAGCCTCAAAAGCCCACATACCGCCGTACATGTCCTCAAAATCTTTGAACAGGAAGTCGGTAACCTCTTTGCTCCCCGCGGTGGGCCAGCTCACCCCGAACACGGTGAACACCCCCGAGCAGACGAAATACTGGCCGATGGAGATAGCCTTTTCGCTCATCCACTCCGGGGCTGCCCCGGCGGCAGGCAGTTCACTGATGTCGTCGCCCAGACCGCCGTCTTTGACCATGGCGGTGGCGGCTATCAGTATACGGCTGTTGTCCACGCAGGAACCGAGATGCAGCACCGGCGGAATGCCCACCGCCTCACAGACTGAGGCCAGTCCTTCCCCGGCGTATTCTGCGGCTGCCTCCGGTACCATCAGTCCAGCCTTGGCGCAGGCCATAGCCGCGCAGCCGGTCTGAAGTACCAGGACGTCGTTCTTAATCAGTTCTTTGACCAGGGTGACGTGGATATCGTCATGGGTAACCCGGGCGTTACTGCAGCCGACGACGCCGGCGACACCCCTGATGAGCCCGTTGATAATATTGTCGTTCAAAGGGCGGTAGGAGGCGCGGAACATGCCGCCCAGCAGATAGTTAATGGTTTCATGGCTGAAACCGGCAATCAGGTCGCTCTGGCTGGCGGGGATACGGACGCTTTTGCCTCTGCTGGAGAAGTTGTCAATGGCGGTTTTGATTATTGCTTTGGCCGACTCCGCAGCTTTGCGGTCATCAAATTCCATGTGGGTGGCGCCTTCAATGTGGGCTCTGGAGTCGGTGGTGATGATTTTGGTATGGAAACACCTGGCGACATCTACCAGGCCCTGCATGATGCACTGAACATCCACCACCATTGCCTCCACGGCGCCGGTGACTACCGCCATCTCCTGCTGCAGGAAATTGCCGGCTATGGGCACGCCGTGGCGCATCAGTATCTCGTTGGCGGTGCAGCACATCCCGGCCAGGTTTATCCCTTTCGCCCCTTTGGACCTGGCATATTCAATCATCTTCGGGTCCTGAGTGGTCACCGCCAGTATCTCCGCAAGCTGGGGCTCGTGCCCGTGGATAATGATGTTTACCTCGTCTTCTTTGAGCACGCCGAGGTTTATCTGGCTGTGGACCGGCGCCGGATTGCCGAACAGGATGTCCTGCAGTTCGGTGGCAATCAGGCTGCCACCCCAGCCATCGGCCAGGGCAGTCCTGGCTCCCTGTAAGAGCAGGTTTTTGTAGTCCTGGTCAACCCCCATGTGAGTGCGGTGCAGTGCTTCCACCACCTCTCTATCGATACCCCTGGGAGCCACTCCCAGCTGCCGCCACAGTTCCTGGCGCTTCAGTGGTGCCCGTTTCAGGGTCAGCAGCTCTCCCTCCTGCTTGCCGAACTCCTTCAGCAGGGTTTCCCCAATCTCGACCGCTATCTCATTGTTGCTGCGGTCACCGATGGTGATGCCGAGGTCAAGCGCTATCTGCAGCAGCTTCTGTTCGTCTTTGATTTCAAACTCGGGCGCCTCCCCTTTTGCTGCCAGCAGGAAAGCCTCGGCCAGCCTGCGTCCGTGGTCGCTGTGGGCGGCGGCGCCGGCGGCTATCTTTCTGAGGAAGTTACGGGCGGCGATAGTCTCGGCGGTAGCCCCGCAGACGCCCGTTCTTTTCCTCTTTTCCTCCGCCGTTTCCGTCTTTCCTTTGGGCAGCGGGACGCGGCACGGGCCCATGGCACAGATACTGCAGCAACTGCCCTCAGCCCCTATGGGGCACGGTTTTATCTTTTCTGCCCGCTCAAAGACCACTCTGGCTTTGTCCCGGGCTGCCTTATCTATCATCTCGACTGTTGCCTGGTCGATGCTCTTCTTGACTTCTTTCTCTTCTGCCATTTTGGTTACCTCCCCCTTTCTCAGTGGCTATGCGGCGGTTAGTTCGGAAATCATCTCCTGAACCAGCTTTATCGCTTCCGGATGCCTCATGACCAGCACGTCGGCTCCAGCCAGGAGCAGAACCATAGCCGACATTGCCTCCATCAGGATGCCCCTCTTTTTGGCATCTCCCAGTGTGGGGTCTTCTTCAGCGGGGATTTGCGCTTCCTTGGTCTTCCATACTTCTTTGGCGATGTTGCAGATGATGGGGAACTGGAGCTTGTCATCCTGCTGGGTTAAAGCGGCCATTCTCATCCTTTCCATTACCGAGTAAGCATACTCAATTCCGTAGCCTATACCGCTGACCGTCGGGTCCATGACTATGAATTCATCAGGGACACCGAGGTTGCCCAGCAGGATATTGAGCTGTTTGGCCAGGTTTATATCAATCGGCGTTGACGCAATCACGGTATGCTGATAGCCAATGGCGGCGGCACCGATCTTTTTATGGTCTCCTTCTTCCACCGGGCCGAGGGCCAGCTTTTTATCCTGGCAGACCTCGGCTACCTGTCTCAGGACTTCGGTATCTTTATCATGGTTGGCGGTGCCCCAGACGATGAGCGGGACATCGATGGCATCAGCTACTTTTTTGACCACCCCGGCGGCTTCCTCAGCGCCGCGGTCGAGCCCGTTGGGGTCAGTGCTCAGCAGTTGCAGGCATATCATCTCTGCCCCGTAGTCACTGATGCACTTCTTCGCCCAGGCAACGGGGTCGTCAGTGACACCGGCAAACGGCTCCAGGGCTGCCTCCGGCCATTCCTCAGGAGGGGAATCATAGACCTCCATGGCTATTTTGGGCAGATGGGGCATCTCACCCTCGAAGAGGTAAAACGGGTAAGCTGATTCCCCGCCGATGGTTACCGCCTTATCTCCTTTACCCAGCGTTATCTCTTTAATCTTGCCTGTGTAGTTGGTCTTTGGAATCTCGAAAGCCATTTTGCCTCCTTCGCCTAGGCTGGTGTTTTCCTTTTCTCGCTGCCGAACCACTCTTCCCCGTACCAGTATCTTTCCCCGTATTGCAGGTACTTCAGCTTTTCTTTTCTGCTCTCCAGCTTCTGGCGCCATCTGCCCTGCTCTTTATCCTCGGGCTTGCCTTCCTCAAAGGTTGCTCCCAGTACCTTCACCTTGTCTCTGCCCGGGGCGCCTTTTTCTTCGACTTCATGTTCCATATTTGCCTCCTTTTAGGTCAAGCCAGCAGCCAGTCTGGCAGCTTTTACCGTGTTGAGCATGAGCATGGTTATGGTCATCGGCCCGACCCCGCCCGGCACCGGGGTGATGGCTTTTGCCTTCTCCTTGACCGTGTCAAAGTCAACGTCCCCGGCAAGGATTCTCTTGCCCTCCGGCGTGGTGCCTACCTGGTTCACGCCGACATCGATGACCACCACACCCTCCTTGACCATGTCAGCGGTGACGGCTTTGGGCTTTCCGGCCGCCGCTATCAGGATATCAGCCCTTCTGGTGTGAAAGCCGATATCGCGGGTTCCGGTGTGGCAGATGGTGACCGTGGCGTTTGCCCCCTGCGCCTTCTGGAGCAGTATGTTGGCGATGGGTTTGCCCACTATGTTGCTCCTCCCGACGACGACTACTTCGGCTCCCTCAATCTGTGTGCCGGAGCGGATCAGGAGCTGCTGGATACCGGCGGGGGTGCAGGGCAGGTAGTCCGGTTCGCCTATCATCAGCCTGCCCAGGTTTACCGGATGAAAACCATCAACGTCCTTCCTGGGGTCAAGGGCGTAGAGGACTTCTTTCTCATTCAGGTGCTTGGGCAGCGGTAGCTGCACCAGGATTCCGTGAATTTTGGGGTCTTTATTTAACTTATCAACCAGCGCCATGAGTTCTTTCTGGGTTGCCTCAGCGGGCAGGTCATGTCTTTCCGAGTATATACCCAGGGCGATGGACGTTTTTTCCTTCTGTCCAACGTAGACCTGGGAAGCCGGGTCTGCGCCGACGAGGACGGTAACCAGACCGGGCACCAGGTTATGCTTTTCTTTAAGCCCGGCAATTTCCTCTTTTAATTCCTCGCGAATCTGTTTGGCAATCTCTGTGCCGCTGATAATCTGTGCCGTCATTTTCGCTCCTTTTCACCGGTTAATCATTCCGGCTAGTCCTTTCACTTTTTAAAAGATTGGCCATCAGGTTGTCAACCGCCCTGGCCGCTTTGGAGTCGGGTAAATCCAGGAGCGGCTTCATCTCGAGGTCGTATGCACCTATTTTTTCGTCTGCGGGGATGGTGGCGGTGGGCTCAATGCCCAGCCTGTCCATCTCTTCAACGATAAAAGGGTCAATCCCATCAGGAACAAAGTTAACTATGACCGATTGTCTTTTCACCACCAGCTTTAGCTCGGCGATGAGCTGTCTCAGGCGGGCAATTGTCCGGACGCCTTTTATTGAGTGGTCGGAGACCAGGAACAGTTCATCGATGTTCTGAGTGGTTCTCCGGCTCAGGTGTTCCATTCCGGCTTCATTGTCCATGACCATGAAGGCATAGTTTCCCGCCAGCCTGTCCATGAATTTCCTGAGGAGAAGGTTGGGATAACAGTAGCATTCAGCACCTTCGCCTCTGCCCATTGCCACCAGGTCAAGCCCTTTGCTTTCAACCATAGCGTCGTTCAGCTTAAATTCCAGGTAAGCCTCCTTGGTCATGCCGGGAGGAATGTTTATCTTTTCCTCGTTGAAAGTGGCGATAATGGAGCCAATGGTCCGCCTGACACTGAGCCCCAGGCTGTCCCCCAGGTTGACATTGGGGTCAGCGTCAACTGCCAGGACTGGCTTCAAGTCATTTTTCAGCAGGTAGCGGATAATCAGGCTTGCCAGCGAAGTTTTACCGCTGCCACCCTTACCAGCTACGGCAATGTTGATACTCAACCGGACACCTCCGTCCTGGATTTGGCATTGGCTGACCTGGTCAGTCCCTTGCTTGCCGTGGGAAACTCTTTGGCGTTGGTATGGGGCAGGAACAGGGCCGCCACGTAGTTGTTCATGAAGTCGGCGTTCTCACTTAATTCAAAATTGGTCATCATTTGAGCCACCCTTCGGGCATCATCCAGCAGGTCGGTGGAGAAGGAAGTCAGCCTTGCCCCCAGCAGAGAGCCGTTGCCGATGAACACGAACCTGTCCCGGGGCAGGTCAGGGAGCAGCCCGATGGTGATTGATTTTTCGATATCGATGTGGCTGCCGAATGCGCCGGCGATAATGACCCGCTCGAAGTCATGGCAGCTGATGCCCACGCTTTTGCTCAGCGTCTGGCAACCGGCATACATGGCAGCTTTGGCGCGCATGAGATTGTCAATGTCTACCTCGGTAATTACGATATCCCTGCCGGTCTGGGTTTCCGGTGCCCGGCAGAGAACATACTCGTAGCCGTCACTGCCCTGTCTGACCCTTTTGCCGGGCAGGCCCGGGTTGAACTTGCCGTTCTGGCCGATTACTCCGGCTTTGAGCAGCCCGGCGACGATGCTTATCAGTCCCGAGCCGCAGATTCCCTTCGGTTTGACTCCTCCGATGGTGCCGATTTCCGGCTCCAGGGTTGACGGGTTGATGTTAAAATCTTGGATGGCGCTTTCCGCGGCGACGATGCCATGTTTTATGCCGCCGCCCTCAAAAGCGGGGCCGGCGGAGCAGGAAGTGGTGGCCATCCAGTCTGAGTTCCCGATGACGATTTCCCCGTTGGTCCCGATGTCCATGAAGAAGGTAAGCGGCTTTTTCTGGTGGACTCCGGCGCCGACGACTCCGGAAACGATGTCGCCGCCAACGTAACTGGCCACGGCGGGGAAGGTGAAAAGGTAAACGTGTTCGCCAACCTTGATTCCCAGAGAGCTTGCTTCCACGGGAGGGAAGAAATTGGCTGCCGGCGTGTAGGGGGCCAGCCTGACGTATTTGGGGTCCAGACCGAGCAGGAGCTGGGTCATGGTGGTGTTACCGGCGAGCATGATATGCCCGATGTGCTCTATTTCAACCTTCGCCTGCGCCAGCAGTTCATCGATAACTCCGTTGATGGTGGCAACAACCGCCTGCTGTAATTTTTTCAGTCCGCCTGCTTTCTGGGAAAAAGCGATGCGGGTAATGACGTCTTCCCCGTAGCTTATCTGCCCGTTGTAAGCTATACCTTCCGCCATGACCCTGCCCCGGTTCAGGTCTAGCAGCTGCCCGCAGATCGTGGTGGTGCCGATGTCAAAGGCCAGAGAATAGTGCTTTTGCCTGGTGTCCCCCGGCTCTACGTTTATCATCCTGGGGCGGCGCCTGTCCCCGGCCCTCGGCTTAACGGCGGTGACAAGGGTGGTCACGGTGACTTTCCATTGGCCCTCCCGTAAGGTTTTGGCCAGTTTCTTTACCACCTCGAAGTCCACCGACAGGCTGCTGAGGTGATACTTCTGCCTTAAACCCCTCAGCAGGCGGGATAAATCGCTGGCATTATCTTCCAGGGTTGGCTGGGGCAGCTCCACATAAAACTTGCTCAGAGGCGGTTTGAACCTCCAGCCGGTTGCCAGGACTTCGGACACCCTTGCCTGCTCGCGGGTCAGGACTGCTTTCTCCAGCCTTGACTCTACCGGAACGTAAACGGTCAGGTCGGTGCTGACCCGGCTCTGGCAGGCTTGCCTTACTCCCTGCCTGTACTCTTCTGCAGAAAGCTTGTCGGTTCTGGTAGTTTCTACCTCTCCCTTTTCCACCAGGACCTTGCAGGTACCGCAGGTACCCGCTCCGCCGCAGGAGGCGTAAATACGCACCCCGGCGGCGATAGCTGCCTGTAGAAGGTTCTCTCCCTGTTCCACCACAATGTCGACATTGTCTGGGTTGAAGTGAACTTTCGCCTTTTTTCCTTGCCGGGTTTCCGCCATTTTACTTCCTTATTATGGTACGAAAGATGCCGGGTATTTTTAGAAAAGTCCCTGTACTTTACCGGTCTTGGTGTCAACGTCTATCTTTCTGAATGCCGGGTCGGAGCTGGTGCCTGGCATCAGGCTGATGGTTCCGGCGCAGGGGCAGAGGAATTTGGCACCGGAATAAATCAACACGTCACGGATAGGCAGGGTCCAGTCTTTGGGCACTCCTTTCAGGGCTGGCTCATGGGTGAGGCTGAGATGAGTCTTCACCATCATGGTGGCGTATTCATCATATTTGGCGTCGGATTCGAATCTCTTGGCTTTCGTCTCAGCTTCCGGGGCCCAGGCCACGCCGCTGGCTCCGTAGACCACCCTGGCAATCTTTTCCACTCTCTCTCTCAATTTCATTTCGCTGGGATAAAGGAAATCGAAATGGTTGGTTTCTTCGCTGGCTTCTTTGACGGCATCGGCCAGTTCCATGGCGCCGTCACCGCCATCCGCCCAGTGGGTGGATACGGCGCAGCGTGCTCCGGCTTCCTCGGCCGCTTTCCGCACCATGGCGATTTCATCTTTGGTGTCGGTATGGAAGCAGTTGATGCATACCACCGGTTTTATGCCGGAGGTCTTGATGGTGTTGATATGGTGGAGCATATTGGGCAGACCCTTTTCTAGAAGCCCCAGGTCTTCTTTGGTGTAGGCATCGGGTAGCGGCAGGCCGGCTACTACCTTGGGGCCGCCGCCGTGCATTTTCAGTGCCCGGATGGTGGTGGTGAGCACCGATACGTGTGGTTTTAGTCCGCTGTAGCGGCACTTCACGTTCCAGAACTTTTCGAAACCGATGTCAGCGGCAAAGCCGCTCTCGGTGACGTGATAATCAAACAGCTTCAGGCCGAGGCGGTCGCCGATGATGGAAGACTGCCCCACGGCGATATTGGCAAACGGGCCGGCATGCACCATCAGCGGCTGGTACTCCACGGTGGAGCACAGCGTGGGGTTGATGGTATTGCGCATCCAGGCGGTCATCGCTCCCCCAACTTCCAGGTTACCGGTAGTAACCGGGTTGCCTTTCTTATCATAGGCTACGGTGACGTTATCCAGCCTTTCCCGCAGGTCGGCGAGGTCCCGTGCAATGGACAGGATGGCCATGAGTTCTGAACTAACGCTGATGCCGAATTTGGACTGCATCATGAAGCCGTCCATGCGCCCGCCCAGGCCGATGATGATGCTGCGGAGGCTCTGGGCACAGAAGTCAAGCACCCAGCCCATCTCTACCTTGGTGGGGTCCACATCCAGCCGGCGCATCTTGGTGAGCCGGGCCAGTTGCTCGTCATCATAGTTTCGCTCGTGCTGCATGCGGGCGGTCAGGGCGACCATGGCCAGGTTGTGAGCGTTGGTAATATCATTGATATCTCCGGTAAGGCCCATGGAAAACTCGGTCAGCGGGATGAGCAGGGCATTGCCGCCACCCGCCGCGGTACCTTTGATGTTCATGGTGGGCCCGCCGGAAGGCTGGCGGATACAGCCACCCACGTTTAACCCTCTTTTGCCCAGGCCTTCTATCAGTCCGCAGGTGGTGGTGCTTTTCCCTTCGCCCAGCGGGGTAGGCGTTATGGCGGTTACCTCAATGTATTTACCGTCCGGCCTGTCCTTGAGACGGTCAAAAATTTTCATGAAGTCGAGCTTGGATATTCTCCCGTAAGCCAGAATCTCGTCCCTCTCCAGATTCAGCCTCTCCTGCCAGTCCTCCGGGTGGGGCATATTGGCTTCAGCTGCTTCGGCGATTTGCCAGTCCTTCATTTTGGTTGCGTCGTAAGCCACGAAAACCTCCTGCTAGTTTTTAGGGTTATATTAAATTTTGCCGGTTGCCTTTTGGGTAACCGGCTGAAGTTTACGGTAAATGTTTCTAACCTCATCTGTAACCTGCTGGCTGGCGTCCGTAAGCGGGAGATTGGCCAGGTCAGCGTCAACTACAGCCTGGTCGTAGGGAACAAAGCCGAGGAAATCAAAGCCGGGCAGGCTGGAGATTAAGAACTCTTTATCCGGCTGGTTCCGGATTTTATTCCCCACCGCGGCAAGGTTCTGCAGGCCGATCTCTTCCGCCAGTCCCTTTATGGTGCGGGCGGTTTCAATGCTGCGCCGGCCCGGTTCCACCACCATAATCAGTTTATCTACGGCGCTGGCCGTAGCCCGTCCCAGATGTTCTATCCCGGCTTCCATGTCCATGATAATTACTTCGTCCCTTGCCAGCAGCAGATGGTTAATCAGGGCTTTCAGCAGGACGTTTTCCGCGCAGTAGCAGCCGCTGCCGCCTTTTTTGGTTCGCCCCATTACCATTAGCTTGATGCCGTCCAGTTCCTGCCAGTATTTTTCCGGCAGGTCGTCAACTTTTGGATTCAATTTAAAGTAGACTTGCGGTTTGCCTGGCTGTGTCCCGGTGCGTTCGGCAACCAGGTCTTTCATCTCCGAGATGGGGACTATTTTTTCCGGGTGAGGGAAACCGAGGGTGGCTGCCAGATTGGCATCGGGGTCGGCATCTATGGCCAGGACGGAATATCCGGATTCAGCAAATACTTTTGACAGGAGGGATGCCAGTAAAGTCTTGCCTACACCACCTTTGCCGCTGATTGCAATCTTCATCAGAGTCTTGCTTTTTGGCATAATTAAAGCTGAGACTTTTTGGACAAAGTACTCAGACTTCGGTTAAAAATAACGCAGCTAATGCCTAATTTACAGTTTAGGCCATGGCAGGGGTAAAGTCAAGAAAATAAACCCTTTGCCTGCCCGAGTGTTAAACGACGAGGGTGGACAGATGCTTTATCCTCTTGAGCATGTTGGGGTGGGTGGTAAAAAGCTCCATCATTTTGTGGGAGGTGCCCAGCCGGACTTCTTTCTGGCGCAGGTCCATGAGCTCGTCATAGTCAATGGTACCGCTCATGTCCTGGTCGATGTGGGATAGCTCTCTAATCTCATTCCAGGCGCGGGAAGGGTCATTGACGAAGAAAGCCTTGACTCCTTCCACCCGCCTCAGTTCTGGACTGTTCCTCATGCGGGCATTCCCGTAGACCAGCTTGTATAGCGCCGTAGCCAGATGGTGTGGCATATTGCCCAGCTGGACGCTGCCCTGGTCAGCGTAGTATTCACGTATTCTGGAGCCGTAGAGCACCAGGAGGTTGGTGATGAAATAGAGCAGGAAGGCGCCGAGCCCGATCAGGGCGGCATAGCCGCCTCCCTGCCTGCTGCCGCCAAAAGCGCCTCTCCATATTGTGGTCCAGGCTATCCAGTACATTACCAGCGGGATAACGGAAATCAAGGTGATGATTATCATGTCCCGGTGTCTGATGTGGGAAAGCTCGTGCCCCAGCACTGCCCTGAGTTCATCCTGGTTCAGCAGGTTCAGTATGCCCTGGGTAACACAAACCCTTCCGTCCCGGTGAGTTCGCCCGAAGGCGAAGGCGTTGGGTATGGACATCTGGGAAATGCCAACGCGGGGCTTGGGCAGGCGTGCTTTCTCGGCAAGCTCGGCGACCACCCGGTGCAGCTCTGGCGCTTCCTTTTCTGATACCCATTTTATCTTCATCGTCCAGCCGACTATCGCCGGGCTGATGAGGTACTGAATGCCGAGGAAGACGAAGGCTAGAATAATATAGGGGATGGCGCCTCCCGCCCCCAGCCAGGTGCCGAGACCGGTAATCACTCCGTAAAGGATGCCGAATAAAACAGCAACGAGCAGAAACATCCTGGTTTGCAACCACATATTACCTCCTCCTTTTCTACTATCATTATAATATAGCCCGGATTGGGCGGCAACAATCGGCTCGGTTACCGGTCAGGCGGTCAGCGGACGGGCGGAGACGGGGTTTAATTGAGTTTGCATTTGAAGCGGGCCTGTGCTATATTTCTAATTGGATTAGAGATTAACCGCTAGGGGTGCTCAAGGGGCTGAGAGGCCGTTCTGTGCCAACCCTGTGAACCTGTCCTCGGTAATGCGAGCGTAGGGAAGCGGCAGCAGTTTAGGCCAAGGGTCTAATGTCGAGCCGGAGCCCTTGGTTTTTGGTTTTTGGGAGGCAAATATGACCCAGTTGGAATCGGCCAGGAAAGGTGTTATCTCGCCGCAGATGAAGGTGGTGGCGGAAGCGGAGAGGCTGGAGGCGGAGTTTATCCGGGAAGGCGTGGCGAAGGGGGCGGTGGTAATTCCGGCTAACGTCAATCATGCC
>CAZRBS010000033.1:0-4121 GCA_964598405.1 uncultured Dehalococcoidaceae bacterium | reverse complement strand
GGGCAGGGATTGTCAACCAAGGTCAATGCCAACATTGGCACCTCCTCTGACTTCGGCAATGTTGCTACCGAGCTGGAGAAGCTGCGGGTGGCGATAAGCGCCGGGTCGGATACGGTTATGGACCTGAGCACCGGTGGCGATATTACTGCCATCCGGCGGGCGATTGTTGCGGACAGTCCGGTGCCGGTGGGAACCGTGCCCATTTATCAGGCGGGCATTGAGGCTATTGACAGGTATGGCGCTATTGTCAAGATGACGGATGATGACCTGTTCGGCGTCATCGAGGAAAATGCCCGTGACGGCGTCGATTTCATCACCGTGCATTGTGGCGTGACCCGGTCGGCCATTGCGCGGCTCAAGCAGCAGGGCAGGGTGGCCGATGTTGTCTCCCGCGGCGGCGCTTTTTTGATTGCCTGGATACTCTATAACGGGCGCGAAAACCCCCTCTACGAGCAATATGACCGTTTGCTGGCAATAGCCGGGGAGTTTGACGTGACCCTGAGCCTGGGTGACGGCATGCGTCCCGGCAGCCTGGCGGACGCCACTGACCGCGCTCAGGTTGAGGAATTGCTCACCCTTGGTGAACTGGTGCAGAGGGCACAGCAGGCCGGCGTTCAGGTAATGGTGGAAGGGCCGGGGCACCTGCCCCTCAACCAGATTGAGACCAATGTCCGTTTGCA
Organism: uncultured Dehalococcoidaceae bacterium; assembly: GCA_964598405.1. Lineage (GTDB taxonomy): Bacteria > Chloroflexota > Dehalococcoidia > Dehalococcoidales > RBG-16-60-22 > CAZRBS01. Next base: position 3,441 of record CAZRBS010000033.1, on the reverse strand, counting down.
GAAGGCCATCTGCAAGGGGGCTCCTTTCTACGTGCTGGGCCCGCTGGTAACCGATGTCGGCGCTGGCTACGACCATATTACCGGCGCCATCGGTGGCGCCATTGCCGCCGCCGCCGGTACCGATTTCCTGTGCTACGTGACGCCGTCCGAGCACCTTTCCCTGCCCGACGCCGAGGATGTGAGGCAGGGGGTAATAGCTTCACGCATTGCGGCTCATGCCGGGGATATAGCCAAAGGGGCGAAAGGGGCTGAGGAGTGGGACAGAAGGATGTCGGAGGCGCGTAAGAAGCTTGACTGGGCGGAGCAGGCCAGGCTTTCTCTGGACCCGGAGCGGGCCCGTCAGGTTCATCATCAGCATGCTTCGGCTGGTTCAGCCTGCAGTATGTGCGGGAATTATTGCGCTATGGAACTGGTGGAAAAATATCTGGGCATCAAAGCCGGCAGGTGTTAGCCCTGGCGTTTTGGAATGGGAACAGCCTTTAACTTAGGCAAGCTTTTTGGCATACAGTTTCGATTACATTATACCTGGTTCATAATATTCGTTTTAATTACCGTTTCGCTGTCCTGGCAGTACTTCCCCTTTGTCTATCCCGGATGGGACGGATTCGTTTACTGGGTCGCCGGTGTTTTCGCCAGTTTATTATTTTTTGCCTCCGTCGTTACCCACGAACTGGCTCACAGCCTGGTGGGCAAAGCCAATGGTATCCCGGTCAGGAGCATAACCCTTTTTATTTTTGGCGGCGTGGCTCACATGACCAGGGAGGCATCACAGCACGGCGCTGAATTGAAGATGGCGGCGGCCGGGCCGCTTACCAGCCTGACGCTTGGCGGCCTTTTTTTCCTGCTCCATTTTCTGACACAGGACATAAGCGCACCGGTAGCCGGTATGGCTTTCTGGCTGGCACAGATAAACGTGGTGCTGGCGGTATTTAACCTTATTCCCGGGTTCCCCCTGGATGGGGGGCGTGTCTTCCGGTCTCTGCTCTGGCGTTTCAGCGGCGATTACAAGCGCGCTACCCGGATTGCCACCTGGGTGGGACGGGGGGTAGGTTATCTTTTTATTCTGGGTGGCGTTTCGCTGGTATTCATTTTCCCCCAGCAGTGGTTCAGCGGTCTGTGGCTGGCATTTATCGGCTGGTTTCTGGGGAATACGGCGGCATCCAGCTACCGCCAGTCTCAGTGGCAGGAAGTGCTGCGGAATATCACCGTTTCCAGGCTGATGACCGCCGAATGTCCGGTGATTTCTCCAGACATCACGGTTAGTCGTCTGGTGCAGGAGTATATTTTTGTCGGCGGGCACCAGTGCTTTCTGGTTAATGTTGCCGGCGAACTGAAAGGGATTTTAACCTTGGGCAATATCAAATCAATCAGCCGGTCAAGCTGGGAGACGACCGAGGCGGAGAGCATCATGACCCCGGCTGAAAAGTTAAAGGTAGCCCGCCCTGACCAGAGTGCTCTGAGCGTGCTGGAAGAAATGGAAGAGAATAACGTAAACCAGATGCCGGTGGTGAGTGAGGGGAGAGTTATCGGCCTGATTACCCGCGATAATGTAATAAGGCTGCTTCACGCCCGTTCCGAATTGAAGATATAGCTCTTTTATCTGACTTTGACCAGAATGATGATATCTCCCGGCTGCCCATCGGTTATCTGGCGGGCGTTCCGCAGTTTTACCCTGGTGCCGCTTTTCACTCCGGCGGGGATTTTCACCCTTAATTTTTTGCCCTTCCGGACGAGGTCTTTCTCCAGTCCGCGGGCTGCCTGCTCTCTGGTAATGGCTATTTCGTAGCGTACGTCTCGGGAGAGGGGACGCTGCGCCCCGCCGAATATTTCTTCCAGGTTGATTCCTCCCGGAGCCTCGAACCTGACTCCCCTCCTGCCGCCAAATCCCCGGTTGAATACCCGGAAGGAAAAACCTCTCCCTTTCAGGGTGTCGCCGAAGATGCTGTCCAGAAAATCGAAGCCAAGCCCGGAGCCGCCAAAGTCTTTCATCAAATCTTCAAAGGTGGTGCGGGTGGTCGGGCTGCCGAAAATGTCGCCGATATTGCCTGCCGTGCCGAACCGGTCATACTGCTGTCTCTTTTGCGGGTCGCCGAGGATGCTGAAAGCCTCATTTATCTCTTTGAATTTTTCGTTGGCCCATTTTTCTTTCCCCGGGTTGCGGTCCGGGTGGTGCTGCAGAGCCAGCTTCCGGTAGGCTTTCTTTATCTGCTCCTGGGTGGCATTTCTGGGCACACCCAGAATCCGGTAATAGTCTTTAGCCATGCTGTTTTCCCCTGTGATATTATATCAGTTGCTGAGTCCCCTTGTTCAAGGGAGGTTCAGAAGGTAAAATTAAGCTGTGACCAAGATTGCGGAAAGGATGGTTTGAAATGGCCGAGCAACTGGGTAAGATTGAAAAGCCGGAGGCGAAGGAATTTACTGGCAGGAGGAAGCTCTATCTCAGCCCGCTTTTGTTTTTTGCCAAAGACTCCCCTCCCGAGTATGTGGGGAAGGTTAAGCTTTACTGGGAGCAGGTCAGCAGCCACATAGCCAATCTGGAAGCAAAGGCGGGAAAAGTAAACCACGTTTACCATGAGTCGATTACCCGGGGTGGGGAGGAAGGTTTCAATCTCATGGAGAAGCTAAATGCTTCCAGCTGCCGTATCGCCAGGGAGAAATGTCAGAGCGGTGCTGTGCTTGAGGTGGTCGAAGACAATGAACTGGTTGAGGAAAGCATAGACTGGGAGAGGTTTCTCATCATGGGGTTTATCAGCCAGAAGGTGGCTAAGGTGGTCTCGGAACTCTATATGGAAGTATCGAGGAAGAGGTATGAGCACATTGCGCGGAAGATAGATGAGACCCTCGGGGATGATGAGGTGGGGTTGCTCTTCATCCGTGAAGGGCACATGGTGCAGTTCCCCCCGGGTATAGAGGTTTTCAGCGTGTCCCCGCCCGTGCTGGACGAAATTCACCGCTGGCAGCGCGAGCAACTGGCGACGGGGAAAAAGAAGGAAAAGCCGGAAGAATGAGTGCTATTGATGACTTCGGCGCCTTGCTTGAAACGACCGGGGTTATGAAGCAGGTACTGAAAAACCTGAAAGAAGAGCCGGCACACCTTCTGGGCAGCATCTGCCGGGAATACCGGAGCACGGGGCAGGCGGTGCCGGACCACCGCCTGCATCTGGCTGGCTATACGGGCGAGGCGGGGCTTAGAGCCATTGTTGCCGCGGGACTGGTAAGGCGGCTCTCTGGAGGCAGGCTATCCCTTTATTGTTATGAGCCGACTCCGGAGGGACTGGAGCAGTACGAAAAGCTTGAAGCTGACGGATTTTATGGGGAGTAAGCTGCTTTTTGCGGGCTGCCCGGGTTTAAGGGTGACGGCAGTTGACTTCAGGAGTGAAAACGGGGTATTCTGCGGTCAAGAAAAGGAGGGAAGCCTGATATGGGGACTACCAGAAGCAA
>CAZRBS010000032.1:0-17056 GCA_964598405.1 uncultured Dehalococcoidaceae bacterium | reverse complement strand
AGGACAAGGAATGAAAAAACAGATAGCTAACCTGACCTCAAGTCTTACCAACCCCTTCCTGGTGAGCCTGGCCATAATCGTACTAATTTCGTTTAACTCAGCTGCCAGCACATCTGACGCCATCAAATGGACATTAATCCTGACCGGCGTCAGCATACTGCCCGTTCTTTCGATTATTATTTACCTGGTCCACAAAGAAAAGATAGAGGGTATCTTCATCAATATCCGCCACCAGAGAAACAGGATTTACGTACTGGCCAGCACCTGCGCGGTGGCGGGGTGTATCATTCTGCTTTCCCTGGAAGCGCCATCAGTGCTGGTGGCCACATTCGTGGCCGGACTCTCCGCAATTCTGGTATTTATGTTCGTAAACCTTTTATGGAAGATAAGCCTGCATACCGCTTTTGCCGCCGCTTCAGTAACCGTCCTGACCATTCTTTACGGAGGCATCGGGGCAATGACGGTAATGCTGCTCCCGCCCATCGCCTGGTCAAGAATAGAGCTGGCACAGCACTCAATCGCCCAGGCAATAGCCGGGGCCCTTCTGGCATCCCTGATTGTGGTGGTTGTATTCCATTTCTTCGGCCTGATAGGGTCCGCAGGCTCCCTCTAATCCAGCCTGCCATAGATAACATGAACCCCGAAGGACTTAACCGAAACAAAGGGAGTTAAAAAGCAACCGTGGAAAACACTCTGAAAAAAATTCGCAGCTTCATGGAAAAACAGTCTATCCCCGGGCGTGACCTCTACAATCTGCCAACTTCGGGAAAGGCATTTCCGGACGGAGCGAACTACCGGATTGAAATTGCCGGCGTGGAGAGAGCCTCAACCATGGAAGCCATGATTGACGAAGCCAGAAAGAGAGGCGTTACCATACACAGGGCTATTGCCACGGTGGGAGGGTCAACCTACTGCGATTTTCAAGAACTGAAAGACATGGCACGGATGGCTTACGAGGAAAAAATAGAAGTAATCATGACCATGGGACATCGTAAAGCCTGGGACCCGGGCGCAAAAGAAGCCTCCACTCCTGAAGGCGCCCTGCAGGGGTTCAGGTTAAGGGGGTCGGATAATATCTCCTACTGGCTGGCTGATATGATGAGGAACGTTGAAGCCGGCTTCAGGGGTTTTCTGGTTTACGATGAGGGAGTGCTTTTCCTGGTCGATAAAATGAGGGAGGAGGGTTTCATACCCCGGGAAACGATTTTCAAGTTCTCCGTGTTCGGGGGGAACTGCAGCGCCGCCGGTGCCAGGGTGATTCAGTCCCTGGGAGCAAACACCCTGAACCCTTCGTCTGACGTTTCTCTCCCCATCCTGGCCGGTATCAGGAAGGCGGTGGAGATGCCTCTGGACATTTACGTGATTATCGTTGACTCCTTCGGCGGGACGTTCCGCGCCTACGAAGCTCCGGAGATTGCCCGGGTAGCCTCTCCCTGTTACTTTAAAATAGAGCCGGGCACGTCAGAGGCAGACATATACAAGCCCTGGGTCTCCGAAGCGTGGCACCAGGGATTCATCAGGGAAAAGGTGAAGATTGCCTCCATCATGCAATCAATCGTGGAGAAGCATGCCCCGCAGCTGAAAACCTCTGCCAGAGGGGCTCCTGATTTGGTTCTTCCGGTGCCCGGCTAAATTCAGCCGTTAGTGTGACAGCCAGCTGTCCGGCAGCGCACGGTGGTCAACCGTGCAGGCCACCAGGGCTGCCATCACCCTCAGTGCATTCAAATTGACAGGAGAGAACAAATATCTTATAATAGTTAATGCAAGTAATATGCATTGGCAAATATCGGGAGGCAGTGCTGGCGCTTGGTGCCCGGCGCAGAACACCGGGCACGGCCGGGGCGGTTTTTTAGTCCGCCTCTTGCAAATAGGAAGCATTATCAGGTTAATACCGGTAATCAATTCACGAAAACTGGAGAAGGATTGACATGGCCGTGTGGCGAAAATTACTGAACATCGTCGCCTTCGGGAGACCGGGCGGAAGCTGCCACGGGGAGGCGGCATATAGTTCGAGCGGCCACGGCACCAGGGTGGCAATTGTGGGCAGCCCGAACGTGGGCAAAAGTGTGGTTTTCAACCGTCTCACCGGGGCTTATGTTACCGTTTCCAACTACCCGGGAACCACGGTGGCGGTCGCCAGGGGTAAAGCCAGGATAGACGGCGGGGATATGGAAATACTGGATACGCCGGGGATGTACTCCCTGCTGCCGATTACCGAGGAGGAACGCGTTGCCCGGAAAATCATTTTTCAAGAAAAGCCGGGGGCCGTCCTGCACGTGGTCGATGCGAAAAACCTGGAGCGGATGTTAAACCTCACCCTGCAACTGATTGAGGCCGGTCTGCCCGTTATTCTGAACCTGAACATGATGGACGAGCTGGAAGCTGCCGGAGTAGAAATCAACCTCCAGGGCCTCGAGCGTGAGCTGGGTATTCCGGTGGTGGCTACGGTGGCGACAACCGGTTGGGGCATGGGAGAGCTAAAGGAAAAACTGGTGGAATATGTTAGAAATCGGGAATGCACCAATCCGGTATGATGAAGCCCTGGAATCGGCGCTGGGCCGCATTGAGAACCTGCTGAAAGGGTCTTATGGTGTTTCCAGGAGGACAATCAGCTTGCTCCTGCTGCAGGGAGACACCGAGATTGAAAAGCAGGTCAAAAAGCGGGAAGGGCCGGCCTACGCATCGATTCAGGAGGTGGTGGCTGAAGCCAGCTCCCTTTACAGCCAGCCGCTCAGCTACATCATCGCCTTATGCCGGCAGCGGGAGATAAAAGGCCTCCTCTATACTACACTGACCAGAAGGGAAAGAACTGGCACCGGTTTTGCCGAGCGGTTGAGCCGGGCGATGATGAACCCGTTGACCGGAACAGCCATCCTTCTCATAGTCCTCTACTTCGGGTTGTACCAGTTTGTGGGCGTCTTTGGCGCCGGGACGCTGGTTGACTTCATCGAGGCAACCGTCTTCGGAGAATGGATTAACCCGTGGGTAACCGAAGCGGCCCGCAACATCATTCCCTGGACAATCCTGCGCAGCCTGTTCGTTGGCGACTACGGCATCATTACCCTGGGGCTGAGTTATGCCATCGCCATCATCCTGCCAATCGTGACTACTTTCTTCATCGTCTTTTCCATCATCGAAGACAGCGGTTACCTGCCCAGACTGTCCATGCTCATCGACCGCGTGTTCAAGGCAATCGGGCTCAGCGGGCGGGCGGTAATCCCCATGGTGCTCGGGTTCGGCTGCGATACCATGGCTACCATCGTCACCAGGACACAGGAGTCAAAGCGGGAGAGGGTCCTCACCACTTTGCTGCTGGCGCTGGCCATTCCCTGTTCGGCGCAGCTGGGAGTTATCCTCGCCATTCTGTCAGGGAACGGGCTGGCGCTGCTTATCTGGTCACTGACCATTGCGGCGGTATTTCTACTGGTGGGCTACCTTGCGTCTAAGGTCCTGCCGGGGCGGCGGGTCAGCTTTTACATGGAAGTGCCCCCCCTCCGCCTACCCAAACTCTCCAACGTGCTGGTGAAGACCTATTCCAGGTTGCAATGGTACTTCGTTGAGGTGCTGCCCATCTTCATTCTCGCCAGCATCCTGCTCTGGCTCGGGGACATAACGGGAGCGCTCGGCTTCATCAGCAGGGGACTTGAGCCGCTGGTCAGATTCATCGGCTTGCCTCCCGAAGCTTCCTTTGTCTTTCTCTACGGTTTCTTCAGACGGGACTTTGGCGCTGCCGGGCTGTATGACCTGCACAGTGCGGGCGCAGTGGCCGGCGTTCCGCTGGTGGTAGCAGCAGTCACCCTGACCCTGTTCATTCCCTGTATTGCCCAGCTCTCGGTGATGCTTAAGGAGAGGGGAGCCAAGACGGCCCTGGCAATCACCCTGTTTGTTTTCCCCTTTGCCTTCCTGGTGGGCTTTGTCCTCAATCTACTGCTCACTGCCCTGGGGGTGTCCTTATGAAGTGTCCTCTTTGCGGTTACCGGTTCGAAGAAAACGCCGCCGCTACCTGCAGGGGCTGTCCGATGGCAGGGGCCTGTGGCATGGTGCGGTGCCCCAACTGCGGTTATGATATGCCCAGAGAACCAAAGATAATCAGGGCCTTCAGGGCCTGGAGGAGACGAAGCCATGGAAATCGGAGAAAAAGCTGAAGAAGTTCTGGAAACAATCTGGATAGGTACGGAGGAAAGCAAGAAACCTTCCCTTCCCCTGACTAACCTGGAGGCGGCGGAGCGGAAAACGGTGGAGCAACTGGCACAGCTGGGCTATGTTGAACAGGCTGACGGCCAGCTGACGCTGACCGACCGCGGACGGCTTATGGCCAGAAACGTGGTCAGGAGGCACCGTCTGGCAGAGCGTTTGCTGGCTGACGTGCTGGGCACAGGCGGTATGCTCATGCACGAGAAGGCGTGCAAGTTCGAGCATTTGCTTGACCGGGGACTGGACGAGAGCATCTGCAGTCTGCTGGGTCATCCCAAGATATGTCCCCATGGCAAGCCAATTCCACCGGGAAGATGCTGCCAGCAGGCGCGGGAACCGGCGAGGAAACTGGTATCTTCACTTTCCGAACTGATGCCCGGACAAAGGGGCAAGGTAGCCTATGTCTATGCGCCAGAATCAAGCCAGCTGCAGAAACTGATGGCCATGGGCATCCTTCCCGGAGCGCCGATAAGCCTAGTGCAGAGTTTCCCGTCATATGTTTTCAAAATCGGGCAGATGCAGTTTGCCGTGGATAGAGAGATAGCGCAGGCTATCTATGTCCGCCTGGTGGAGCCAGAGATGCCCGCCGGGACGGAGGAAAAAATTTCGGGCAGACACATGTCACGGCGCAGGCTCGGCCGACGTTTCGGCAGGTGGATAAGGCGTAAGATAACCTGAACGGGGGTACCTGAAGGAGAGATAATGAGCGAGGGGCACTGTTGACCGCTGAATACAGTTCGGGAGCAGTTGACCGGAGCCACGCCTGACCTATATACTGCTATCAACGCCAGAAGGGGAAACCCGCCCTGTGGCTTTGTTTGATTTGCACCGGCATTCTGCCACCCCAAAGAAGTGGTTCAACCGTTAGAAAAGGAAAACCCATCAGCAATGAGATTCTTTGAATACGAAGCCAAGAGCTTGTTAAGGAAACAATCAATCGCTGTGCCGGCACAGCGGCTGGCAGGAACAATCGAGGAGGCAAAAGAGGCTGCCGCCCAGATTGGATTTCCGGTGGCGTTGAAAGCACAGGTGCGGAGCGGCGGAAGGATGAAGGGAGGAGGAATCAGGTTTGCCGCCGGTATGGATGAGGTTGAAGAAGCAGCTTCGAGCATTTTTAACACCAAGATAAGAGGGAAGACGCCCGTCGGCATACTGGTGGAAACCAAGTGCACCACCCAGCAGGAATACTACCTCGGCATTACTTACGATGCCGCAGCCAAACTCCCCGTGGCTATCTTCAGCGACCTCGGAGGAATTGACATTGAGGAGGTAGCGGAGCGAAACCCGGAGCGGGTAGCGAAAAGCCACATATCAGCCCTTCTCCCCTTCTCTGAATTCAAGGCAAAGCAGTTGATAAGCAGTATCGGCATTACGAGCAGAGACCTTAATTCCCTTACTTTAATCCTGGCAAAACTGATTCGCACCTTTCTGGACTATTATCTGACACTGGCGGAAATAAATCCGCTGGCCAAGACCGCCGATGGCTCGTTCATCGCCCTTGATGCCCATATTGAAATGGAGGATACCGCCCTCCCCAGGCACAGCCAGGCTTTGACTGAACTGGGAATAGGCAGAAGGCATGAAGCAAAGGACTTAACCCCGTTTGAAAAGAGGGCGGCTGAACTTTTTTCGGGCGAGGGATGGGTGGCGGGAACCATGGTGGACTTTGGCGGCCCGATGGCTCTGCTTACCGCGGGGGGTGGCGCCAGCCTGGTGATATTCGATTCGGTTAGAAAGCACGGTGGCGACCCGGCTAACTTTTGTGACGTGGGAGGTAATTTCGGGGTTGACAAAGTGTACCAGATGGCCAAATTGCTGCTGGAAAAGCCCGGGGTCGAAAAAATTGCCGTTATTACCAACGTGCTTCAAATCGCCAGAGCCGATTTTGTCGCCCGGGGGGTAATCAAGGCAATCCTGGAAAAAGGGTATCCCCCTGCGGAGAGGATCGCCGTCTTTCGCGTTCCCGGAAGCTGGGAGGAAGACAGCTTCCGCATCCTGAAAAAATATCGGGTCAATTTTCTGGACCGTTCCTCCTCGATAGATGATGCGGTGCGCGAAGCGGTAAGGAGAATGAAATAAATGTCCATTCTCGTTGACGGGAAAACGAAGGTTATAATTCAGGGAATTACCGGGCGGGAGGCAATAACGACGACCCGCAGCTGTCTGGACTACGGCACCAGGATAGTGGCGGGAGTGACTCCCGGCAAGGGAGGCTCGGACATTTACGGCGTGCCGGTATATGACTGCGTGCGTGACATCACCAGGGAGCAAGAGGTAGATGCTTCGGTTATCCTGGTTCCGGCCCGTTTTTGCAGGGACGCCGCCTTCGAGGCTATTGACAGTGGCATCCCCTTCCTTGATATCATTACCGATGGCGTGCCGAGGCGAGACGTAGCTGCCATTCTCGAGTTTGGACGGCAGTATGGCACCAGGATCATCGGGCCCAACAGCGTGGGAATTATTTCCCCGGGAAAAGCAAAACTGGGCCCGATTGGTGGCCCGGTTCAGGATATCAAAAAAGCCTATACGCCCGGGCCGGTCGGAGTTATTTCCCGCAGCGGGGGCTTTACTGCCGAGCTGGCAAACATGCTTACCCATAACGGAATAGGACAGAGCACGGCCATCAGCATGGGGGGTGACCCTGTCATCGGTTCTACCTTCGTTGAGCTTCTGCTCATCTTTGAGGCAGACCCCGAGACCAGAGCAGTATTGATTTTTGCCGAGCCAGGAGGGAATCTGGAAATAGAGCTGGCGGACCGGGTACGGGACCACGCCACCAGGCTACCCATCGTCGCCTTTATCGCCGGACGTTTTGTCGAAGAGATACCCGGCATATCATTCGGACATGCCGGCAGTATCGTCCACGGCAGAAGAGATACCGTCTCGCGCAAGATATCTCTCCTCAAAGAGGCGGGGATAACGGTCGCCGAGGAAATCTCACAGATTCCGGCACTGTTAAAAGAAAGAATATAAAGCATGAGGCACGGCTTGCCAGAACCATTTGTTAAACTCACCCTTGGCAGCGGAAAAATGTATCAGTGCCGATGGAGACGGCACAGCCTGAATCCAAAATGTCAGGATTGACTTTTCACGCCTTTTTCTTCTAGCATTGAGGGAACAAAATAGCACAAGGAGATTGACTGAAATGGCAAATTATTCAATACGACCCGTGCCCATACTCAAGGGCGAAATAGAAAAACCCCGGATGACGTATGACGCCCACTTCGGTGAAATGCAGGACGTCGGCGTCTTCGTATGGTACATTGAGGGCGCCAGGCGTCGAATCATGGTTGACACGGGGGTGGCCATAGAAAGCTTCCGCCGCCGCGTGGGTACCGCCTCTCCTGTCCAGACCCTTGATGAAGGGCTGGCAAAGCTGGGGCTCAAACCCGAAGATATAGACACGGTAATTATCACCCACCTTCATTTCGACCACATTGAGCTAACCCGCAGATTTAAGAATGCCGAGGTTCTGGTCCAAAAGAAGGAGCTGGAATTTGCCCGCAACCCGCATCCCCTCCGTGCCCATGCCTATAAATCGAACCTGTCATTTCTGGAAGGAGCGGACATTCGAACCCTGGACGGTGACGCTGATATCGTTGACGGGGTAAGGGTCCTATTAACGCCCGGACACAGCGCCGCAAATCAATCGGTAGCCGTGGAGACAGCAGCCGGGCTGGCCATCATCACCGGTTTTTGCTGTGTTCAGGAGAATTTTAACCCGCCCCAGGAATTACGGGAAAGGGGACCGTTCATACCACCGGGCGTTACCCTGAATGCCATGCAGGCCTACGAGAGTGCCGCCAGAGTTAGAGAGCTGGCTGACATCATCATACCAAACCATGCCCTGGAATTCGCCCGGGTAGAACGGATACCCTGAGCTTTCCGTCAACCCAAACCCCCAGCCTGGTTACGGTAGAGCGCTTCTCCGCTGGCTGCGCGAAAAACTTCGCATGGCAAACCGGTTGAGACCCGTTCATCTGAATGCCGCCAGCCAGCAGCAGAAGCTGTTTAAAAAAAGAGAACCATGTACAGTCTCGATTTATTCACCACAGGATGGCTGCTGGCTCTCCCCGCCGTCTTCGGTGCAGGTCTTATCCGGGGAGTGACCGGCTTTGCCCAGAACCTCGTCCTGGCCCCGGTATTGCTTCTCTTCATGGAGCCAAAGCCGGTAGTAGTGGTAAACCTTTTTCTTTCCCTGATTGGCAGTATTATCCTGATGCCCCTGGTCTGGTGGAACCTGAAACCGGATAAAATACTGCCCCTGACCTCAGGTTATCCAATTTGTCCTACCCTCTGGAACTGAGGTCTTCCAGAACTACCAGGCCCTTTTTCAGTGCGTGCACCACAGCCTCCGTACGCGAGGCGACGCCCAGCTTTTTAAAAATCTTTACCATATGCGTGTGCACCGTCCGTTCACTTATGCCAAGTTCAGCCGCTATATCCCTGTTCCGCATGCCCCTCGCCGTCAGCTTGAGCACATCCAGCTCACGAGGACGTAAATTCTCATAAAGCCCTATCTCCACCTTGGTCCTGGCCGCCAGCTGATGTACGATATCGGCAGCCGCCTTAATTTCGAAAACTTCCTCACCAGCGTGGACAGAACGAATCGCATTTATCAGTTCACGTAAAGGCGAGGTCTCCAGCAAATACCCGAGCGCGCCGGCCCGCACGCAGGGCAGCAGGTTTAACCCGTAACTATATTGACTCAGCATCAGAAGCGCCGTTTCCGGGCTGGCCGCCTTTGCTTCTTTAGCAACTTCAATCCCGTTAAGTCCAGGTATATCGACATCGATTATGGCAACGTCCGGTTTCAGCTCTTTGATTAGCCTGGCCGCTTCCTTGCCCTCGGTCGCCTCGGCGATAACCTCGATATCCGCCTCATCCTCCAGAAGACGGCTCAGTCCCTGGCAGTAAACAGGACGCCCGTGTGCAATTATCACCTTGATTTTGCTCATTCCGTCACCCTTTTAAAAGTATATGCCCACCAGATACCATTGTCAAATAAACCATATAGCGGATTATCAGCATTTTTACCTAGTACTCCTGACAATAATGCGTAGCTGAATTTATTTGTGTATTCGACCTTCATCTAGTAGGTTCAACGGATTGATATTTTGGCAGACATCCCTCAAAATAGGGATACTTGGCGGAAAGGACTCTCATTTTGAGTTATATGTTTGGTAAGGCTGAACCCCCTGCTTTCCTGCTGCGGGCTCTTACTCCAGAGTAGAAATTCGTTCTTCCAGCAGGACAGACGTTCAACAATGATTAACGTTAATCTGTCATTAAGACATTTAAAAAGGAGAGAAGGCGAAACCCAAAAGTGACAAAGACGGACAAAATGGCTAATCTGGTGCCGCCACACGGGGGAAAACTGCTACCACGCCTCATTGATGGCGAGAGGCGAGGCGTGGAACTCAAGGGAGCTGAAACCCTGTTTCAAATTCGGGCAAGTTCCAGAGAAATCTCTGACCTGATTATGCTGGCGATGGGCGCTTTCAGCCCGCTGGAAGGGTTTATGGGCCGGGAAGATTATGAAAGCGTGGTTTCTGACATGCACCTGAAAAGCGGGGTGCTCTGGCCCATCCCGATTACGCTCGCCGTTTCTACAGAAGAGGCAAAGCAGATAAAGGAAGGCCAGAATGTTGCCCTGCTCAATCCCGAGAGCGAAGAGATTATAGCCACCATGCTGGTGGAGGAGAAATACCCCGCCGACAAACGCCGGGAAGCCGTACAGGTTTTCCGTACGGACAGCGCTGAACATCCCGGCGTCAGGAGTGTTTATGAACAGGGCGAAGTCTATCTGGGGGGGGCGGTAAAAGTTCTCAGTGAGGACGATTACCCGCAAAGGTTCCCGGAGTATGCCCGACCTGAGGAAACCAGAGCCCTGTTTGCCGGGCGGGAATGGACCACCGTAGCCGCCTTCCAGACCAGAAATCCGATGCACCGCTCTCACGAGTACCTGACAAAGATTGCCCTAGAGGTCTGCGATGGACTGCTCATTCACCCCATAGTGGGCAAGCTCAAGAGCGGCGACATCCCGGCCGAAGTGCGGATGAAATGCTATCAGGCTCTGCTGGACAATTACTTTCCCAAAGAGCGGGTGGTGTTAAAAGTTTACCCCATGGAAATGCGATACGGCGGTCCGCGGGAAGCCGTGCTGCATGCCATTATCCGTCAAAACTTCGGCTGCAGCCATATCATCATCGGGCGGGACCATGCCGGAGTCGGAAACTACTACGGCCATTTTGACGCCCAGCAAATATTTGATGAATTGAACCCCGAAGATTTACATATCCGACCGCTAAAGCTGGACTCCACCTTCTGGTGTCACCGGTGCGACTCCATGGCTTCAGCCAAGACCTGTCCTCACGGCAGCGAAGACCGCCTGCTCATCAGCGGCACCAGACTGCGTGATATGCTAAGCAACGGGGAGAAACCTCCGGAGCAGTTCAGCAGAAAAGTGGTAACGGATATTCTGTTAAAATATTACCAAGGCAGGAATCCCGACCAGGGATGAAATTTTGCTGGATGATACCCTATTAACCAGGAGGTAACCATGCATATAAGTGGAAACCCGGAAGAGTGCGTTACTGTATACGACCCATCAAAGGCTTACGGTGGCTATACCCTGTTCGCCCAGCACACCTCAACCACCGTGTGGCTGATTGATATGAAAGGGAGGGTGGTAAAATACTGGAAGATGCCCTCACCACTGGGAGGGCCGGTGAGGCTTTTACCCAGCGGAAACCAGCTACGCATCAATAAAACGTTTCAGGAGCCCACAGCCTCCCTGGGCACGGTAGGGGGAAACCTGATTGAACTGGACTGGGATGGGAAAGAGGTCTGGAAACACGAAGACCCCTATATGCACCATGACTTCCGCCGCCTGGATAATGGAAATACGGTAGTCATCAGGCATGTATTAATCCCGCCGGATATCGCCGGCAAAGTCAAGGGGGGTCTGCCGGGGACGGAATTTAAAGAGGGGATGTGGGGCGACTCTTTGCAGGAGATTACCCCGGAAGGGGACGTCGTCTGGGAGTGGATAGGTTACGAGCATATGGACCCGGAGATTGACGTCCTCTGCCCGCTGTGCCCCCGCACCATCTGGGCCTACATGAACGGTATAGATGTGTTCCCGAACGGAGACATAGTGGCCAGCATCCGCCACCTCAACTGCCTGTTTATCATCGACAGGAAGACCAAAGCCATCAAGTGGCGCTGGGGACAGACCGAACTCGGGCACCAGCATAATCCTACCGTACTGGAAAACGGCAATGTCCTGGTATTTGACAATGGCCTGCACCGCTTGCCTCCCCCCAACGCCCCGTTTTCCGTGGAAGCCTACTCGCGCGTCCTGGAAATCAATCCCAAGAATGACCAGATTGAGTGGATATATAAAGATAAAACCACCTACCGGTTCTTTTCGCCCTATTGTTCCGGCGCCGGGCGGCTTCCCAACGGCAACACCCTGATCTGTGATTCAACTCCGGGACGGATCTTTGAGGTAACCCCGGAATCAGAAATAGTCTGGGAATTTATCAGCCCCTTCTACGGATATCATGACAAGCTCGGCGTGACCAACCACATGTTCCAGGCACACCGCTACGGTTACGACTACCCGGGCCTGAAAGGGAAAAAATTAGACCCGGACCGCTTTGAACTGGTGATGCGGGAAAAAGGAAAGCAAGAAGACGAGGAAGAAGGGGAGATGCTGAAAGAAAGCGCCATGAGCCGCCGCCTCAGGATGCTGGGGTATTAAACCGGAAACGGACAGCCGCACCGGCCCAGCTATTTCAGCGAAATTTGAGGAACATTGTATGAAAAATGTGATACTGCTTACCATAGACGCTCTGAGGAAAGACGCAACCGGCTGCTACGGCAGCCGGGACGGGCTAACTCCGTTTATTGACTCGCTGCAGAAGAAGTGCCTCAAGTTTACCAGAGAGCAGGCTGCCGGGCCGTACACTCAGGCCTCATTCCCGGGACTGCTCACCTCATCTTATTATCTCGACTACGGAAAGCCGAAAGGGCTGGCCCCAGAGAGAACGCTGGTTTCCGAGCCGCTCCAGAAAGCCGGGGTTACCACCGCCGGTTTCCACTCCAACCCGTATATGTGTGAGATGCTCGGCTGGAACCGGGGCTGGGACGTTTTTTATGATTCCATGCAGGATGAGGTCGATTCCAGGATACCTTATATCCGCGGCAACGTGATAAACGCCAAAGTCAGAGACTGGTTATCAGCCCACACCAGAGATGATAATTACAAGCCCTTTTTCCTCTGGCTTCACTATATGGATATTCACGAACCCTATATGCCGGAGGAAAAGTACCTGGCTGAGGTCAACCCCTCGCTCAATATCAGCCGGGATGAGATGTACAGCCTGTTTCAGGGCACGCTTCTCAAGAGAGACGCATCTGACCCTCAAAAAGTAGCTTTATTGAGGCAGCTTTACAATGCACACGTTCCAGAGATAGATGACTATGTAAAGGAATTCTTCGCCATCCTGAAAGAACTGGATATTCTGGCGGATTCCACAATTATCATTACCAGTGACCACGGGGATGAATTCAACGAGCACGGAGGACTTTCCCACGACGACAAGCTATACTCCGAGCTTATTGACACGCCGCTTCTCATCTATGACCCCAGCAGGAGCAAGCCGGAGACCTGTGACACCCTGGTCAGCAATGTGGATATCCCGCCGACAATCGTCCATCTCTTCGGGCTTGAGGCGGTGGCGGGTTTCCAGGGACATTCCCTTCTTCCGCTGGAGAAATATCCGGAGAAGGGAGTTTTCAGTGAAGCCCTTGACCAGCTCAGCCAGCGCGGGGGGGATATAGACAAAGACGTTTACTCCTACCGGAAAGGGGACCTCAAAATAATATACCGTGCCAATCTGGATACCTGGGAAATGTATGACCTGGAGAAAGACTCCGGAGAGGTGAATAACATAGCCAGCACATCCCCTCAAGCAGAAGAATTTAAAAGCAAACTCATGCCCAGAGTAAGAAGATGGGCCCGTTAAACAAAATACAAGTATAAGGAGAGGCAAGAATGACTGACAAAGAGAAGAAGTGTGCCGAACTGGTCGCCAAATCAAAAGAAGTGGTGCGGGAAACCTTCAAAAAGTTCAAGATAGATGATCTGGCCATCACCTGGACCGGCGGCAAAGACAGCACATTGACCCTGTGGATTATCCGTCAGGTATGCCAGGAGGACGGAATAAAACTGCCCAAGGTAATGACCATCGACGAGTACGACACCTTCGATGAAATCCACGATTTCATGAACAAGTATGCCAGAGAGTGGAAAATAGACCTCGAATGGTGCCGCAACGATGACGTCATCAAAGCGGCCGGCGGCAAGCTGAACGCCAGGGTCAACGTTAAAGACCTGAATGAGAGGAACCAGGCCGAGCTTAAGAGAATTGATTTTCAAGAAGAAGCTTTCCCCTTCGAAGCCGAGTCCTACGTCGGCAACCACCTGATGAAGACGGTCGTATTCAATACCTACATCGAACGCCACAACGTAAAGGGCATTTTCCAGGGTCTGCGAAGAGATGAACAGACCTCCAGAGCCCAGGACGACTACTTCGAGGAAAAGAAAGCAGCCCACTTAATACCGGAGCACATCCGGATTAAACCGATACTGCACTTCACCGAAAGAGACCTGTGGGATACCTACCAGGTATATAAAATTCCCCATTGCGTACTTTACGAGCAGGGTTACCGCTCTCTGGGGGCGAAGAGCACCAGCGCCATCGCAGAGCCCGGAGTTCCTGCCTGGGAACAGGACCTGGAGCACACCACGGAAAGGGCTGGTCGCAGGCAGGACAAAGAGCAGATGATGTCCCGGCTGCGCCAGCTGGGATACATGTAATAGAACGAAAAACGTCGCCCTTCCAGCATTTTTCAATCCCGGCTACCATAAAAGGGACGTAATAAATACATTAACGGAAAGCGGGCGTTGTTTAACGCCCGCGATTCCTTTTCCAGGCTGAAATAAATAAGCTAACCGATTACGCCACTCGCAGCGTAGAGCAGAACAATTATCTGCAATAACACAATTACCGCATAGTGCCTGTCCTTCGTGCGTATGAAGTAGGGCAAAACGGCAATCAGGCAAACGATGGATACGGCAGCGAGAAAATTAATTCCAATAAAGCTGGCAGCGTCTCCGTATTCAAGATTTCCCATCAAACTCCAGCCGCTGGCCCTGCCGGTCGCCTGCAAAAATTCGCTGGCGCTCAATCCCCAGTAATCGGGAACCTGGCCGGGACTGACCATGGCTGGCAGGACGCCGCTCACATACAGAATAAACCCCAGCACCAGGATGATTAATCCCGCGATGGATAAAACCTCCAGCACAGACGCATATTTGTACTGCTCTCGACGTTGTTCTTTCTTCATTCTAACATCACCAGATATTCAGTCCTGCCAGCACGGCTCTGATACCGGCCACCAGCATCAGGCTGACAACGAGCCATTTAACCGCTCTGGGTCTGGCACGGGTGAGAATGCGCACGCCGATACGGGTCCCTATCATCATCCCGACAATCGAGGGGGCCGTTATCAGCGGCAGGCAGGCACCCTGGTTAATGTATACCCAGGCTGCCGATGTACCGGAAAGGGAAAGAGAGAAGACACTCGACGCAACGGCGATCTTGAGCGGCGCCCCCATCAGCAGATTAAGGATGGGCACATTTGCCCACCCCGCTCCCAGCCCGAACATCCCCGCCGCAAAACCAACAATCACGAACAGAGCAAACCCTGCGGGTGCCCGGTGGACGCGCCAGTCAACCGTTTGACGGACAGATTCCTCGTAGTAGGCCCCGCTTATCCCCAGAGCGGAAGAAAGCGCGTCCGGTCTTTCCACCAGCGGATAGGCGGTGCGTTTACCCATAGCCATAAGGAAGACGATGCAAATGATGGCGCCTCCCAGGGCAACCTGTACCGCGGCAGCAGGAAGTGCCAGCCCGACAACAGCTCCGAAAATGGACGAGATAGAGGCTACCAGTGCCGCCGGCAGAGCCAGTCTCAGGTTGGCCAGACCGCACCTGAGAAGCCCCGGCCCCGCTGACAGCGCCCCGGTAAGTGCCACCAGCAAACCGGCACAGCGCACAAAGTCGAGGTGAAAAGGAAAGAAACCGCTAACAATTGGCACGAACAGGACGCCCCCACCAACCCCAGCCACCACCGACAGCGTACCGAGGCAAAGGCTGAGCACAAAAAGCAGCGAGGGCCAGAACCACCAGGAGGATTGCCAGGTCACTTTCGCAGTCTCCGACCCATTGCCCGCCGCCAGGGCAACTTCGGTCACCAGAAAAAAAATCGCGAGAGCGAGCAACAAACCAGTAGCTACCCATTTGGGAACTCTATCTCTGTCTGATGACGTGAGGGCAAGCATTTGCTATTAATAATGTTACCCTCGAACCAGATTTGTCAATACGGGAAACTCCGGAACCGGACAAAGTGACTCGTAGTAAGTCATTCATACGGCCAAAAATCATATCGGAAACATATTGTGAAGTTAAAACATAACCGCTAAACTCATAAACACATGTAGAAAGGAGGTCTGATCATGCCGGGCGGATATATGGGGAGGATTCTTCGAGTTGACCTGACCTCCGGGAAGACAGTTGACGAAGAGCTGCCCGATGAAGACCTGCTGAAAAAACACGTTGGCTGCTACGGGCTTGGCCTGCGTTTTCTCTACGATATGCTGCCCGCGGGGTATTCCGCATCTGACCCCGAAAACCCGTTGGTTTTTCTCAACGGTCCGCTTACCGGTCTCGGCCTGCCCGGCGCCACCAATATCAGCCTCACCACGAAGAACTTCGATACCGGAATTACCGTGGGCCGCTCACATACCCACGGCACCTTCGGCGTACTGCTGAAAAAAGCCGGCTATGACGGCCTCATCGTATCGGGCAGAGCCGACAAGCCGGTATACCTGTGGGTTAACAACGGCAAGACTGAAATCCGTGACGCCAGCAGGCTATGGGGCATTGATTCTCATCAGACGGAAGACCTGGTAAAAACAGAGATTGGATTGCCCGAAGCCAGCGTCGCCGCCATAGGACCGGCCGGGGAAAACCTGTGCGCCGGCGGCATGATCTGCAACGATAAAAACCATTCCTTTTCCCATTCCGGCGTAGGTTCAGTAATGGGCTCCAAGAAGCTGAAAGCCATTGCCGTTTTCGGCGACAGGCCGATACCGGTAGCCGACGGCGATAAATTAAAGTCAGTGGCCAGGCAGTGGCGAAAGAGCCTGGGACGTCCCGGCGGACTGATGTCCAAGCTGGGGCAGCAGCGCAACAAGAGAATCGGAGAGTACCGGTATAATGTTCAACTAATCGGCCTCTGCGGCAGGAACTTTCAAATCAATCAGCTCACCGATTTCGGTCTGGGATGGTCAAAGCAGAAATGGACGCCGAGGCCGTGCCCGGGATGTCCCTTCGCCTGTCCCTTCGATGTCGAAATAACCAGCGGCCCCTACGAGGGGCATGTTGCCACAGTATGTGGAGGAGGTGAAGCTCTTGAGGGGGCGGGGTCCATTCTGGGCATCACCGACCCGGGCTCCATCTATTACCTGGTTGAACTCTACGACCGGCTGGGGGTGGAGGGCAGTGTTGCCGGCTGCACCCTGGCGATGGCGTTTGAAGCCTATGAGAAAGGACTGATAACGAGCAAGGATACCGACGGGCTTGAACTCAGGTGGGGAGACGTGGAAGTGGCTGCCAGCCTCTTCCGCAAGCTTGTCAACCGCAAAGGGTTCGGGGACATCCTGGCCCGCGGGATTAAGGAAGCTGCGGATTGGATTGGCGGCGAAGCCCCCGATTTCGCGGTGCAC
>CAZRBS010000031.1:0-17066 GCA_964598405.1 uncultured Dehalococcoidaceae bacterium | reverse complement strand
CAGAGCAGCTGACTCTTAATCAGCCGGTTGGAGGTTCGAGTCCTCCGCGGCTCACTGTTTTTGAACAAAAGGTAGAACTCCTACCTTTTCGTGGCCATCAATATCTGGCGGGATTGGTAAAGTAGAGCGGACTGTCAAGGTATCGTGACCAACTACTATGTCCCGGACGAATGTTCTCAGGAAGCCCTTTTGCTCGGCTATTGGCGAAGACTCAATCAAGGATCTAAGATCCGCAACATAGTTCTGGATAGTATCGACATCCGGAATATCGCTGTTTCTTGATTCAAAGGCAAACTGGAGATGATTTCTAGCGGAGTCTAAGTCCTCCTTTCTCTGCGTAAGATTTCGAATTCTGGGGCCAACTCGTCACTGGAAAAAGATCCCTGCTCCAACGCATCATAAAGGCGCTCTAGCCGAGATTCTATTTCCTCTGTCTGCTTTTCAAACGATTTTAGGCGATCCTGATACTGCTTAGATTCAGAGTCAAGCTCCTCTTTGGTAATATCAACAAGTTCAAGCAGATTCTCGTCAGTTAAAATATGGGATTTGATCTTTTCTATGACGCAGGCCTCAATCTTCTCTTTGGGGATCCAGTGCCCCGGGCATTCGAGATAACCTCTTTTTGATGCGTTGATGCATCTAGAGTAAAAGAATTTTCCCGACTTCGCACTGTGCCCGCTCATTGCTTGACCACAAGCTTGGCACCTCAGCAAGCCACTCAAGAGATAATTACTTGACACTCTGCGCGGACGCACCGCCGCCGGACTCCTGCCCTTCAACATGGACTGGACCTTGACAAACGTGCTTCGATCGATAATGGCCGGCCAAGCGTTTTCGACAATGACAGGAGAGGGCTGGCTCCGTTGACCCCAGATTAATGTACCACAGCACGTTTCATTTCTGAGAACTGCGTAGACTCCTGTGATTGTCCACTTTTTACCAGTTCTGGTTCTGATGCCCTCACTGTTGAGTAACTTGGTGATTTCCCTCAGACCTTTACCCGCAAGGCATTCGATAAATATTCTTTTAACGATTGGGGTGTAAATCGTCAGGGAATTCTGTTAAATGGCATTGACAACGTAAAAGAGGAATATTACTATAAGTGCTTATAGAAGTGTGGCATTTTCTAGAATACTTTTCCTGCTGGAGGCGGCACTGGAAGACCGGATTTATTCCTGCCACGCTGAGATGTGCGGGGTTTTCTAACGTCCCAGGAGGCCGGAGTTAATGGATGGATTATGAAACAGAGAAATGAGCGTAAAGCGTTGAAACTGAGCAATTCTTTTGAAAGGAGAGCAGGATGAGCCAAAATATGAAAACAGCCCTGATTATCGGGGGCATAGTCGTGGTCATCCTCATTGTTCTCCCCATTGTCTTTGGACTAATCTGGGGAGGGCAGGAAGGAGGGTGGGGGATGATGTGGCCGGGCATGATGGGCGGCTTTGCCTGGATGGCGGTAATGCCTGTGCTGTGGATCGTTTTCCTGGGGCTCATCATCTGGGCGGTGGTGGCCGCAGTCCGCGGCTCGGGTGAATCAAGGAGCGCTGACTCCTCAAAAGGGGACTCGGCCCTGGAGGTGCTCAGGAAGAGATATGCCCGGGGCGAGATAAACAAAGAGGAGTATGAGGAAAAGAAGAGAGACTTGGCCTGAACACTTCAGTATAACTGTGACCAGGCTCAAGCCCTGAAACGTTGTCATCAGGCTAATCCGAAAAACTGTAATTACAGCTCTTCGAATGCCCCTGCAATTATTTTTGTGGTAAGGCGAATATCATCATCGCTGTGGGCCAGAGAGATGAAAACGGTCTCAAACTGGGAGGGCGGCCAGTAGATACCCGCCGCAAGCAGTTTCTGGAAAAAGCGGGCAAAAAGGGCGGTATCTGCCCGGCTTGCCGATTCATAGTCGGTGACCTCGCTGTCGGTGAAAAACACCGTAAGCAGGGAAGCGATGCGGGAGACCCGTATGCCGGCCCCGGTGCCGCCCGCCGCCCCGTCAATGCCATCTGCCAGAGCGGCTGCTTTCGATTCCAGCTGCCGGTAAGTCCCCGGCTCTTTCAGCACCTTAAGGGTCTCGATTCCCGCTGTCATCGCCAGGGGGTTCCCGGAGAGCGTTCCCGCCTGATACACCGGTCCCAGGGGTGCCACTGTCTCCATGATGGCCCTCCTGCCTCCGTAAGCGCCTACGGGCAGGCCGCCGCCGATAATCTTGCCCAGGCAGGTAAGGTCGGGGGTTATTCCGTACCAGGATTGAGCGCCTCCGTACCCCAGACGAAAGCCGGTGATAACCTCATCAAAGATAAGCAGCGCACCGTACCGGCTGGTCAGGCTTCGCAGACCTTCCAGGAATCCCGGTTCAGGCAGCACCACTCCCATGTTGGCGGCTACCGGCTCCGCAATGACGGCAGCTACTCCCTGTGGATAACGCTGAAAAAGCTGCTCTACGGCCTCGAGGCTGTTGTAGGGGGCTACCAGGGTATTATCCGTGTAGCCCGCGGGCACACCCGGGGAGGATGGTATGCCAAGGGTTGCCAGCCCTGAACCTCCTTTGACCAGCAGCCCGTCGCTGTGCCCGTGGTAACAGCCGGCAAACTTGATGATTTTGTCACGCCCGGTGAAGGCACGGGCCAGGCGCAGTGCCGACATCGTTGCCTCCGTCCCGGAGTTCACGAAGCGGAGCATCTCCATGGACGGCACTGCCTCGTTGATGAGCCGGGCCAGCTCGGTCTCCGCTTCGGTGGGGGCACCGAAGCTGGTGCCGGACTTCGCCACCTCTAGCAGCGCCTCCACCACCCGGGGATGAGCGTGCCCCAGAATCAGCGGACCCCAGGAGCAGACATAGTCCAGATATTCATTGCCGTCGGCGTCGCGTATTGTGGAACCCCGCCCGCTCGTGATAAAGGGGGGCGTGCTGCCGACCGCCTTAAAGGCACGTACGGGACTGTCCACCCCTCCCGGCAGGTAACGCTGTGCCTGATTGAATAATTCCTGAGAGCGATGAAATTTCTTCATAAAAGCCTACTCCTTGTCCATGGTTGATAGCCAGCCGGCGACTTCCCTGGCGTGATAGGTAATGATGATGCCGGCTCCCGCCCTTTTGATGGCGGTGAGGATTTCCATCACGGTGCGTTTCTCATCCAGCCAGCCCTGCCGGGCAGCCGCTTTCACCATGCCGTATTCGCCGCTGACATTGTAGGCGGCCAGCGGGAGGTTAAAGGTTTCGCGTACCCGCCGTATGACATCCAGATAGGCGAGGGCCGGTTTGACCATGATGATATCGGCCCCTTCAGCGATGTCCTGTTCTACCTCGCGCAGCGCTTCACGGACATTCGCCGGCTCCATCTGGTAGCTGCGGCGGTCGCCGAACTGCGGAGCGGAGCCGGCTGCCTCGCGGAAAGGGCCGTAAAATGCGGAGGCGTACTTGGCGGCATAGGAAAGGATGGGGATATTCTCAAATCCGTTTTCGTCCAGCGCATTCCGGATAGCCTTAACCCGCCCGTCCATCATGTCCGATGGCGCCACCATATCGGCGCCGGCGGCCGCGTGGACGAGCGCCATCTCGGCGAGGAGGGGCAGTGTCCGGTCGTTATCCACCGAACCGTCAGCCACGATTCCACAGTGACCGTGACTGGTATATTCGCAGAGGCAGACATCGGTAATCACCAGAAGTTGCGGGGAAACTTTTTTGATGGTTTCTATGGCCTGCGGGATGACTCCGCCCGCGTCAAGAGCGGATGACCCCCGCTCGTCTTTGTCTGCCGGAATGCCGAAGAGGAGCACGCCGGGGATTCCCAGTCTGGCGATTTCCTCAACCTCCGGCGCCAGCCTGTCCGGGGAGAAACGATGGACACCGGGCATGGCGTCAATTTCCCGCTTGATGTTATGCCCCTCTTCCACAAAAAGCGGGTAAATCAAATCGGTAACCCTGACGCTGGTCTCTCTTACCAGCTTGCGTAAAATCTCGGAACGGCGCAGACGCCGCAGACGCAACTGAGGGAAGCTCATCATCAACCTTCCTTCCTGAAGTAATCCTCTATCGCCGCTGCCAGACCCGGCATGGTCTGTTCTCCGGCGGTAATGTCCACCCTGAGCCCCGCCCTGATGGCAGTCTCGCTGGTTCTGGGCCCAATGCTGGCAATCCTGACGCCGTTCAGAGCAACTTTTTCTCCTCCCAGTGCCGCCATCAGATTGCTCACGGTGGAAGAGCTGGTAAAAGTGATAACGTCAATTTGCCCTGACCGGAGCAGTTTTCTGGCTTTCTCAATGCTTGCCCGGGCCGGTGATGTCCGGTAAACGGTTACCTCTTCCACTTCCCCGCCGAGCTGCCTGATGGCTTCCCCCAGCTTCTCGTCGGCAATGTCCGCCCGGGGCAGGAGAAAGCGCCTGCCGGTAATATCCCGTCCTTTTATGCCCTCCACGATTCCCTCCGTGGTATATACTTCCGGAAGGTAGTCCGGGACAATCCCTTTATCCCCGAGGATTCCCGCAGTAGCCGGGCCGATGGCGCCGATGGAAATGCCTTTCAGAGCCCGGGCATCGAGGTTACGCCGGTGCAGCCCCTGGAAAAAGGCGGCCACACCGTTGGCGCTGGTAAATATTATCCAGTGGTAGCGTTCCAGATTATCCAGGGCACGGGAAAGTCCGGGGCTGTCGGTTTCCAGCTTGATTTCAATCGCCGGCAGCTCAACGGGCTCGGCACCCCGCTCCGCCAGAAGGCGGCTGAGCCTGCTGGCCTGCTGGCGGGCACGGGTAACCAGGATACGCTTGCCGAATATCGGGCGGCTGTCAAACCAGCGCAATTTCTCTCTCAGGGTGACGACATCGCCCACCACGATGATTGCCGGCGGGCCGAGGTGCCCTTTGTTCACCTTATCGGCAATATTCCGGAGTGTGCCGACAACCGTCTTCTGCGCCGGGCTGGTGCCTTCTTTGATGACCGCCACCGGGGTGGTGACGGGACGACCGTGCCTGACGAGTTCCCGGCAGATTCTGGCTATGTTTTGCATCCCCATGAGAAGGACGAGGGTGTCCACTCCGGTAGCCAGCTTTTCCCAGTTTATGCTGGAACTATCTTTGGCCGGGTCTTCATGACCGGTCACCACGGCGAAGGACGAAGCCAGCCCGCGGTGGGTAACGGGGATACCGGCATAAGCCGGCACCGCTACCGCCGAGGTTATACCGGGTACCACCTCGAAGGGGACGCCGTTTCTGGCAAGCGTTTCCGCCTCTTCGCCTCCCCTGCCCAGGACAAAAGGGTCACCGCCTTTCAGCCGGACCACGACCTTGTTCTCTTTTGCTTTGGCTGCCAGCAACCGGTTTATCTCTTCCTGAGGCATGGTGTGGTGACCGGCGGCCTTCCCCACGTATATTTTCTCGGCGCCAGCGGGGGTATTCTCCACCAGCCTTTTGTCGGCGAGGTGGTCATAGACCACCACGTCGGCCATTTCCAGGCAAGCCAGACCCTTGCTGGTAATCAGCCCCGGGTCTCCCGGTCCGGCGCCTACCAGAAATACCTTACCGGATTTCAATTTCCCCTCGCCTCTTCAATGAACTCTGCTGCTCCCATGGACAGGAGTTTCTTTGCCAGGTTCTCGCCAACCTCTTCTGCCGATGAGGCTCTTCCCTCTGCCGAACCGCGCAGTATCTTATTTCCATCGGCACTGGCAGCCATGCCGGTGATTTGAAGCTCGCTTCCTTCAACGGAAGCAAGTGCGGCGATGGGGGCACGGCAACCGCCGCCGAGGGCGCTGAGAAAGGCACGCTCGGCACCGATGCATTGCCAGCTCTGGACATGATTTATCCCGGAGGCAAGCTCCGTTACAGCTTCATCGTCCCGCCGTATCTCAATGGCAAGCGCTCCCTGCCCGGCAGATGGCAGGAAATCCTCCACCGGGAGGTACTGGGTGATGCTCTCCCGCCAGCCGAGGCGTATCAGGGCTGCCGCAGCCAGGACGACACCGTCAACCTGACCTTCCTGGACTTTCCTCAGGCGCGTATCAACGTTTCCCCGGATGCCCCGAACCTCCAGGTCCGGACGGTACCGCGAGAGCTGTATGGAGCGCCGCAGGCTGCCGGTGCCGATTTGCGAGCCGGGCGGGAGGTTGTCCAGGGACTCGCTGCGGGATACCAGCACGTCTCTGGGGTCGAGCCTCTCCGTCACCGCTGCCAGGCAGAGACCTTCCGGTATTGCTGTGGGCACATCTTTCAGGCTGTGCACCGCCAGGTCTATTTCCCCCCCCAGCAGGGCTTCCTCCAGCTCCTTGACAAACACCCCGATTGCTTCCATGCGGTCGAGCTGTATATGGCGGTCACGGTCGCCTCCGGTGGTTATTTTCCTGATTTCAAGCTCCTTTTCCGGGCGAACTTTTCTCAGGTTGTCCACCACGGACTCCGCCTGAATCAGAGCCAGCCGGCTTGCCCGGGAGCCTATGATTATTTTCTTCCGGTTCATTCCGGCTCCTCGTTTTCAAGCTGGAAGAGCTGGCTGACCATTCTGGCGTATTCGCCATCGCCGTTTGACCCGTCTTTCAGCAGGCTGATGGGGTCTTTTAACAGCTTGACGACGATGGCTTCAGTCATTTTCTCCAGGTTGTACCTTTCCTCTTCGGTAAGCGGCGGCAGCCTCTTCAGCGTTCTATGGAGCTGAGTTTTGCGTATTCTGTGGGCTTTATCCATGAGGGCACTGATTAAAGGACGTACCGAATAGCCCTGCCACCAGGTGACGAACCTGTCCACCTCCGCGGTGATAACCTGCTCCGCCTTCTCTATCTCTCCCTCGCGGGCACGGCGGTTCTGCCCGGAAATCCGGTTGAGGTCGTCGATGTTGTAGAGAAAGACGCGTTCCATCTGCCCCACGGCTGGTTCTACATTCCTGGGAACGGCGATGTCAATAATGACCAGGGGAAAGCCGTTGCGAGCCTGCAGCGCCTGTTCCACCTGGGGCGGCGCGAGTATGCAGTGCGGGGCGTCGGCGCAGGTTATAATCAGGTCGGAAAAACCCATCTCGGTAATAATTTCCTCAAACCTGATAGCGGCGCCGTTCAGGTTATCGGCCAGTGCGGCGGCTCTTTCCAGGGTCCGGCTGGCAACCTTTATCTGCCGCATTCCCCTGTCCCTGGCTGCCCGGGCGACCAGCTTGCCAGCTTCGCCGGCGCCGATGACCAGCATCCGGGCTTTTTCCAGTTCCCCCACAACTTCGGCAGCCAGCTCCACGGCGACGGAGCTGACGGAGAGGGCGTTCTTGCTGATTCCGGTCTCTTCGCGAACCCGCCGTCCCGTCCTGATAGCATCGTGAAAAAGGCGGCGCAGGGGCAGGCTCACCGTTCCGGCTTCCTCGGCGCATTCCAGAGCGTGCTTTACCTGTCCCAGAACTTCGTATTCACCGATTATCATGGAATCAAGGCCGCTGGCAACCCGGAACAGGTATTCGGCAACCGCCCGTCCGGTATAGCGATAGATGTGCTCCGCCAGTTCCTCTTCAGCCACGCCGAAATGGCTTTTCAGAAAATTGAAACCGCCGGTACAGTATGCGCGGTCGCTGCTTTCCACGGTGTATACTTCCGTGCGGTTGCAGGTGGACAGGACCACGCCGTGACCCAAATGTGCTTTCAGCATTGCCAGCACGTCCTGAATCCGTCCGGCCCTGACCGCCGCCTTTTCCCGGAGGTTTACCGGAGCCGTATGATGGTTTATCCCTACTACGCTTAGATGCACGATATTATTTCACACCTTCCATCAGATTCCGGGCAATTGCAGCCCTGGCTTCTTTTATTTTTCCCTCTTTAATCAGCGCCGGCAGCAGTTCCAGGTCAAGGGCTTCCTGCCAGGTATCTTCACTTACCTTCAGCCCTCTTGTTCTCATCTCTTCCCGTACTTCCCCCACAAGCCGGACCAGCTCTGCGTATTCGCTGCCCAGTTCCGCCTCCAGCCTGGCGCGGAGCTTGCGGGCTAAAGCCGGGCTTTTCCCCGAAGTCGAAACGGCAACCGTAATGTCTCCTCTTCTCAGGCAGGAAGGAACGATAAAGTCGGAATTTTCCGCATCGTCCACGGCGTTGACCAGACAGCCGCTGCGGCGCGCTCCGTCAACAATACTGAGGTTCGTGTCTCTGTCATCGGTGGCTGCAATGACCACATGGGCGCCTTTCAGCAGGTCCTCCCGGTATTCCCGGGAATGCAGCAGGATTTCCCCTCTTTCCGCCAGGGCGAGCAGTTCCGTGCAGGATGATGGGCTGACCATCTCAACCCTGGCTCCATGTTCGAGGAGGGACTGCACCTTGCGCAGGGCGACTCTGCCACCACCGCAGACCACACATCTTTTCCCGCTGATATTCAAAAAGACCGGATAGTAGCTCATTTTTCTATACCTGATATTTTATCCTGGTTTTTTTCAACTCTCTGGTGCTGAAGAGCAGCACATAGTCATTAAGACCGTGCCCGGCGGATACCCTGCGGGCTATCTCCTGACAGCTTTCCCTCTCATGACCGTGAATCATGGCAAAGAGGTTGTAAGGCCACTCCGGGCTGGTCTTCCTTTCATAGCAGTGGCTTACTTCCCCCAGCGAAGCCAGCCGCTTCCCGAGCGCATCCGCTTTATCTTCTGGAACAGCCCAGCACGCCATGGCATTGGCCGTGTAGCCGACCCGCCTGTGGTTGACGGCGGCCCCGTAACGGCGCATGATGCCTCTCTCCAGCAGGAAGCGGCACTGCTCCAGGAATCTTCCCTCATCCATGCCGGCGTCTTCTGACATGCCGGCGAAGGGGCGGGGCGTTAGCGGCAGGTCACGCTGTACTCCGTTGATTACCGCTCTGGCCTCCGGAGAAAGCTCGACTGCCTGCGGCAGCCTTCCCGGAGCTCTCTTAACCCCGCCCTTTGCCTCCGGGTCACCCGCTCCGAAGTAGGCGCCGATTTTATAAAGCTTTGTTGCCGGAAGATGAAAAATCGTTCCGGCGGGGATGGCCGCAGCGATGTTCCTCATCTCGGCATCGATGTCGGCTGCACCGGGCAGCGCCAGGGTGAACCAGAGATTAAAGGGGTGCTCTCGCTCGTAGGCGTGGCTGATGAAGGGATTTTGCCCGATTATCTGTGCCGCCTTCTCCAGCCTGTCTTCGTTCACCTTCACGGCTGTCAGGGTGGTGCGGTAGCCCAGGCTTCGGGCATCAAATACGGGGCTTATCTGCCTGATAATGCCCTCATTCCTGAAGCGCTCGATGCGGTCAATCACCTCTTCTTCCGGAATCTCCAGGCTCCTGCCCAGTTCCCTGAAGGGCTCCGCAGTTAAGGGGAACCCGTTCTGCAGCCTGGCAAGCAATTTTTGATTCACGCTGTCCATTTCCATTTCGTTCTAGGCCTGTGCCCGGCGGGGCTGGTATACGCAGTAGGGTTCCTCCTGAAGGTAGTCCCCGGTGGCTTCGTAAGCCCTCGCCCGGCAGCCGCCGCATATCCTCTTGTATTCACAGTACCCGCACTTGCCTTTAAGGTTGGCCAGATTTCTCAGGCTCTGAAACAGCGGGGAGTTAGCCCATATTTCGGCAAAACTATCCTTTCTCACATCGCCCGCTTCCACATCCAGGTAGCCACATCCCTTGACCTTGCCCTGATGGGAAACAAAGGCAAAGCCGGTGCCAGCCAGACAGCCGCGCGTAATTACGTTTGCCGGATGATTCCCCACCCGGGGACTGCCGTTTTCCGGACTCTTTCCCTGCTTCCGCCGCTGCCTGACCACGCGCATGTAGTGGGGCACGTCGGTCGGTTTAAAGAAAAGCTTGTCTCCAAGCTCCTGCTGTTTGTCATAAATTTTATTCAGGGTCGCCTCATATTGCTCCGGGGGCAGCTCCACCGATTCCAGCCCTTTGCCGCGTCCCGTGGGCACCAGAAGGAATGGGTGGAAAGCCACCGCCCCCACGTCCAGAGCCAGGGAAATAAGTTCGTCCAGCAGAGCCACGTTCCGGCTGGTAATGGTGCTGTTAATCTGGACTTCCACTCCGGCGGCGCGGGCATTGGCGATGCCGTTCAGGGCAGCCGCAAAGGCACCCTTCTGCCCTCTGAAGTCGTCCTGAAGCTCCTGCCGGGGAAAATCCAGGCTGATGCCAACGCGCGTTACCGGAGTTCTCTTCAGCGCGGCGGCTACTTCCGTGGTGATGAGCGTGCCGTTGGTTCCCATGACCACCCTCAGACCTCTGCCCGCAGCATAGCCGCCTATCTCGAACACGTCACTCCGCATCAGCGGCTCGCCCCCGGTGAGGATGAGAATCGGCTTGCCGACCTCCGTTATCTGGTCCACAAGCCGGAGACATTCCCCGGTGGTCAGCTCTCCGGAATACCGCCCGTACCCCGCCGAGCCGCGACAATGGGCGCAGAGCAGGTTACAGGTGCGAGTAAGCTCCCAGGCGACCAGATGCAGCCCGGGCTTGATTATTTCTTTTTGCTGTGCATGGCGTTCCAGTTCTACGGCCATCAGACTATACCTATCTCTTCATCGGTGAGATAACATGCCGGGTCTTCCGCCCAGGCATCTCCAAAAACGGCCTCGGCCCGCACGCGAAGATTGCCGTTACAGAGTTCCAGGAAGCGGCACCGGGAGCAGCGTCCCTTGAGAAGCGCCTTGCGGTCTTTGAGCCCCCGCAGCAGTGGCTCCGAGGTATCCGTCCAGATGTCACCAAACTTTCTCTGCCGGACGTTGCCCAGGGTGTAATGCCACCAGAACTGATCCGGGTGGACGTCGCCGGTATCATCCACGGCACCTATCTTGATGCCGGAGTTGTTGCCGCCGTTCCCTTTTAACAGAGCAAGGGCTTTTTCGGCACGTTCCGGATCGCTTTTCCTCAGCTTGAGATAAAGGTAGGCAGCATCGGCATGGTTGCCTACCATGAGGACTTCCCTGGGTTTACCCCGGTTGTGCAGGCCCACGGTATGTTCACAGATGGTATCCACGGCTTCCCGGGTCTGAGTATGGCTCAGGTCATGAGCTCTGAGGCTGTCTCCCCGCCCGCTGTAAGCGAGGTGATAAAAGCAGATGCGGTCAATGCCCTCGTCCTCCACCAGCCGGAAGATAGCCGGAATATCCCGGCTGTTGAAGCGGGTCATCGTCAGGCGCAGCGAGACCCTCAGCCCGCTGGCGACGCAGTTTCTGATTCCGGTCAGCGCCTTTTCAAAGGCGCCGCTTTGCCCGCGGAAGCGGTCGTTATTCGAACCGATTCCGTCCAGGCTTATGCCAACTTCAGCAAAGCCGGCCTGGCTCAGCTTCCGGGTGATATCTTCATCAATCAGGGTGCCGTTGGTGGAAATGGCGATTCTTATCCCTCCGTCCCGGGCAAATTCCGCCAGATGGAACAGGTCTTTCCTGAGCAGGGGTTCGCCTCCCGAAAACAGAATCACGGGCACCCCGAAATCGGCGAGGTCGCTGATAAACTTCTCGCCGTCCTCTGTATCCATCTGCGCGGAGGCGGACTTTTCGCCGGCACTGGCATAGCAGTGCCGGCATTTCAGGTTGCACTGGCGGATACAGTTCCACACGACGACCGGCCGGCCGTTTCCGTGATAGCTTATCCCCCCTCTCTGCGATGCCCTGTCTCCGTAGCGGAGGCTGTCGCCGGGGCTGATGGTGTCACACAGAAGGCGTGAGATTGATATCAAAATTGGTCCTCCTTTTCCGGTTTGTTCGTGCCATTCCGGTATTGCTGGTGTACGGCTACCAGTGCCACCAGGGATTCATCGATAACGTGGATTGCCAGGGGTATGGCGTCGACAACCCTGCCCGTAAAAGCTTCACGCCTTTTCAAAAGATGCGTGGAGGCATTTAGAACCGGTTCCCGGTGCATCAGGAAGGCTTCTACCGCGTCAGCCAGAGGTAACTCATGCGTCGCCAGAGTCCTCCCCATATCTTGACCCACTTGCCGGGCAAGGCGCATGGTCTCCTCCCGCTTGGACGGTTCAGTAATATATTTGACGATCAGGGTGAGGAGACGGCGTCCCAGGTCAGCAAAATGTGCCCGGGACTCAGGGGTAAGCCTGTTATACCACATCGCCGAACTGAGCGATTTACGGGCAATCTGGCGGTGCAGCTCCACGGTTTCTTCCAGTTCAGAAGCCAGGTCCTTTACCCCCAGCATTCTCGGGTGAACGCTTACGAACTTCCGCAGGTCGGTTCGAGAATAGCGCCGGTGTCCCCCCGGCGTGACGAAGGCTTTTATCTTGCCTTCGTCTGTCCACTGGCGGAGCGCCGCCTCACTGACGCCAATCATTCGGCTGGCTTCACTTATATTGAGAAAGGTTTCCTGCTCCAGGTTCAAATTCCTCCACAAACGCAAAGTGGTCAGTCGGTTAACCGGAGATGGCAAAAATATTCAAAAATCTATAAAAATCTATATCAGATTACTACACGGATAAATATTTTGCAACCGGCAAAACTCTTGAAACTCCCCGTATTTTAGAAAAAAACACCCTGCTTATTTAAATATTTCGCCCTGTAAGAAATCCGGGGGAAAGACTCAGTTTGATTTTTAACAGCCAGGGCAATGCCAAGGCCTTCTCAAACGCCTTTACCTCTGTTTATTGAGGCTCGGATGCTGGCGGGTAAATCCCTGTTCCGCCGGAACCCGGCGAGTATAGCCGAAGCCTTCTCTTGCGCTGCCCTTTCCAGTTCTGAGCCCGCCTCTGGCGGAAGCCTGTCCAGGAAGGCAATGATTTCCCGGGCTGTTTCCCCGGCCTTGATTAGCGCGTGCCGTTCGTTCAATGCCTTGTAGCCCTGAAGTTTGCGCGGGCCTTCAATACCGCCTTCGGCAAAGTGCCAGTCTTTAAAGCTGGTACCGCAGCCTGCCAGGAACAGCATATAGCCCAGAGGGGTCAGGACCGGGGGTATTCCCAGAGCCAGGGCACGTGCCGTGTCCTGCTGCTCCGGGCTGTCATATTCAACCATCATGTGACCACCCGGCGGAATCAGGTCTGCCAGATGTGTTAACAACTGGCGGGGCAGTTCTCTGCTGGAGCCGGAGCTCGCCGGCGGCGAAAGGCTGCCAATCTCAATCCAGTTGTAGCCGGGGTACCTGCCCTGGCTGTAAAGACCGATAACCGCTGGCCGCTGACCGATTTCACCGGATTCGTTCCGCAGGAACGCCTGAAAGTAACTGGCGCCGTATCTGTTCTTTGGTCCGAGCAAGACAACGAGTTTATATGAATCTACGGCTCTACTCTGGAGGCTGCCCAGAGGGTGCAGCCGCTCATCCGCCAGAGTCCATCCTTTCTCCGTCAGTTGCTCCATAATTCCTTTAAAATGTCTCCTCTCAGGCGCAATCAGGTTCACCGGCAAGATACTGGGTCAGGACGGCCGCATTACTTTTAGGCGCAATTATAGCATTTACGAAGAGATTGTCAAAACATTCCGTCAGGATAGCTGACGGAACTCATACACATTCGGGAAAGATACGTGTTATCATATTACAATTAGGGATGGTTGCCAGAAACAGTGAAATGAGCCTGCCGTCCCCGTGCAGGCTGGTGCTTGCAGAACACCTGAAAAGAGGAGGTATCGAATCCGGATAATGCGGAACTCAGATAGCACAAAAATAAGGGAAAAGGAGGAAGAATGAAACAGTTCGGAGAAACATTTCAGACTGCCGACTGGAAGACGGAAAAACACGTGCCGGTTATAGAGTGTCAGGACACGGTGAAAGCCGGAGAGCTTTTCCCGGTAAAGGTGACACTGGGGAAAGAGGTAGTCCACCCCAACACCACAGCCCACCACATCCGGTGGATTTCGGTGTACTTTCACCCGGAAGGGGAGAAGTTCACCTGCCAGATTGGGCATTTTGAATTTTCCGCCCACGGAGAGTCCACGGAGGGGCCTGACAAGAGTTCCATCTACACGAACCATGAGGTTAGCCTGTCCATGAAAACCGATAAGCCCGGCGCGCTTTATGCCGCTGCCCTCTGCAATATTCACGGGCTGTGGCAGTCAGCCAGAGAGCTCAAGATTGGCTAACCTGCCAGGACGTCACGGTTTCCTCCAGCTGTTACCGGACAACATGGCGGTTGCCCGGAGGAAGATATGACTCCAGGGAGAAAGGTGATGGGAAAACGTTCTAACTCCAGCATATGGAAAAGCTTACCGTTCAAGCTGCTGCTACTGATGGCGATTCTCAGCGTAGGGCTGGCTATTGCCTGTCAATCACAGGCGCCGGCAGAGTCGCCACCGGCACCAGGCCCGGAAGTTCCGGAGGAAACGGCACCGGACTCAACGCTTCCAGCCGCCCCGGACGTGGAGGTGGTTATCGAGTCCTTTGCCTTCAAGCCGGCGCAGTTGTCCATCCCGGCGGGAACCAGGGTGACCTGGCAAAATAATGATTCGGTTCCCCATACCGTAACCGAACGGGACGGTCTCTTTGATAGCGGCAGCCTATCGCGCGGCGATGAGTTCAGCTATACCTTCACGCAGAGCGGCTCTTTCGACTACTATTGCACCATCCACCCGTCCATGACCGGGAAAGTCGTCGTCGAGTAAACCGTCCGGGGAAAATTTTGGAGCGGGCAAACTGTCTTCGCTGAGGTGAAAGAATGGTTGACACGCTTATGGTCACGAGGGTAATAATCATCCTGGGCATTATCAACCTGGTGGCGGGGCTATTAATTTTTCTCTCCTGCCGCTGTATACCTGGCTGGAGAGCGAGCGGCTGGCTGATGAAATATCAGTGGTATCAGCGCTTCTTCAGGTATCACTGTTATATCTGGTTGGCCTTCTGGCCATCGGTCGCGGCACACGCTGTCCTCGTCATACTATTCCTGGGCTGGCCGGCCTAGGGCTGGCTGGCGCACCAGCTGGAAGCACCGTCGCTTCCGACCGCTCAGGCCATAGACAGAGGCCGCAAAAAGTGGCAGAATTACGGTGAATCTGCTGGACGGCACTCTGAATCATTGAATGTGGTGTTACTGAGGGGCACTGGGTGGCCAGAAACCTGCCCGTATCGGGAGATGCGCAAATGAAGAAAAAAGAAGAGCTGACGGAGAGAAAGAAGGAGTTCAGGACCACCGTTGGTGGAAGTGTGGTCAAGAGGGTATACACCCCGGCTGATTTGGCAGGGCTCAAACAGGAAGACATCGGCCTCCCCGGAGAGTATCCATTTACCAGACATATCAGGCCAGCCGGCTACAGGAGCAGGCTGTGGACTATGCGCCAGTATGCCGGATTCGGCACCGTGGAAGAGACAAACGAGCGGTATAAGTATCTGTACAGACAGGGCCAGACCGGTTTCAGCGTTGCTTTTCACCTTCCCACCCAGAAGGGGTATGACTCCGACCATCCTTTGTGTGAAGGTGAGGTGGGCAGATGCGGGGTTGCCATAGATTCACTCCAGGACATGGAGCGGCTCTGGGAAGGCATTCCGCTGGCTGAAGTAAGCACGTCGATGACGATTAACGCAACGGCGCCAATCGTACTGGCCATGTACATTGCTACCGCGGAAAAGCAGGGGGAAGATAAGCGCAGGCTGAGCGGGACGGTCCAGAATGACATACTGAAGGAATACATCTCCAGGAACACCTACATTTTCCCGCCGGCCGCATCGATGCGGCTGGTCACCGACGTTTGTTCCTACTGCGCCCGGAATATGCCGCAGTGGAACTCGATAAGCATCAGCGGCTATCACATGCGGGAGGCCGGCGCGACCGCCGCCCAGGAAGCCGGTTTCACCCTTGCCGATGGAATTGCCTACGTTCAGGCGATGATAGATGCGGGGATGGAGGTTGACTCCTTTGCTCCGCGGTTCTCCTTCTTCTTTGGTGCATATACCAACCTCCTGGAAGAAGTCGCCAAGTTTCGAGCGCTGCGCCGCATGTGGGCCAGGATAATGAAGGACAGGTTTGGCGCCGGGAACCCCCGCTCCATGATGTTAAGGTATCATGTTCAAACGGACGGTTTTACCCTTACCGAGCAGCAGCCACTCAATAACATCGTCAGGGTAACCATACAGGCTCTGGCGGCTGTGCTGGGGGGGTGCCAGTCTCTGCATACCAACTCATTTGACGAGGCGCTGGCCCTGCCGACCGAGAAGGCGGTGCAGGTCGCACTGAGAACCCAGCAAATCATCGCCCATGAGAGTGGGGTACCCGATACCGTTGACCCGCTCGGTGGCTCATACTATGTGGAGTGGCTGACAAATCAAATAGAGAAGGAAGCGACGGGATATATCGATGAAATCGATAAAATGGGCGGTGCCCTGAAGGCGATAGAAAAGGGGTACATCCAGAAGGAGATTGCCAGCTCGGCCTATCACTATCAGAGGGCGGTAGACTCCGGTGAGCAGGTCATTGCCGGGGTTAACAAATTTATGACAGAGGATGATTATGCCACGGAAACTCTGGAGATTGGCGCTGAAATCGAGAGAAAACAGATGGAAAGATTGCAGAGGCTGCGGCAGGAGAGAGACGGCCGGAAAGCGGGCAAGGTGCTGAAGATGGTGCAGGAAGTAGCCCGGAGCAACGGGAACGTTATGCCGGTATTGATTGATGCGGCCAAGGCTTATGCCACCGTGGGGGAAATAAGCGATGCCCTGAGAGAGGTGTTCGGGGAATACAGGGAGCCGAGCATACTCTAGAAAAGGAGTCTCATCGTGCGTAACAGAAAGATACGGGTTTTGGTAGCCAAACCCGGCCTGGACGGGCATGATAGAGGAGTCAAAGCAGTAGCGCGGGGCTTGAGGGATGCCGGCATGGAGGTAATTTACCTCGGCCTCCACCTGACTCCGGAGCAGATTGCCGATTCAGCGATACAGGAAGATGCGGATGTGGTCGGCATGGATTGCCTGTCCGGCGCCCATATGGCATTGTTCCCCAAGACGGCAAGCCTCATCAGGCAGAAAGGCGGCAAAAATATCCTGGTCATAGGTGGGGGGATAATACCCAAAAAGGATATTCCCGCACTCAGGGAGGCCGGTATTGCCCGAATATTCGGACCCGGCACTCCAATCGATGAAATTGCCCGGTTTATTGAAGAAAATGTGGGGAAAGGCAGCGATGATAAACAGGATTAACCATATCGGAATTGCCGTGAACAATATTGAAGATATGGCGAAATTATATG
>CAZRBS010000030.1:0-18081 GCA_964598405.1 uncultured Dehalococcoidaceae bacterium | reverse complement strand
AGGCACGAAAAACCCATCCAAAACCCGTTTTTCAAACTATCTTGGACAGCAGTGGTATCCACCGGGAAAGTGAGTCGGGCTCGAGACAAAAAAACAGGTTAACTCAGGGGGGACACTTCTCAGGAAGTGTCCCCCCAATTTTCCCCACAAACCACGATTTGCTTAATCCTGCGGCTCGACTTCAACGATGGTTTTTATGTGTCCGGAGTCGCTTAAATTAAACGCCCGCTGGCAATCCTCCAGCCGGACACGGTGCGTGAGCATTTCTTCCAGCAGCCCATCAAAACGGCTGTTTATTTCCCCCATGTCTCTCAACGCCATCTCAAAATGACTCCGGTTGGAATTAACGCTGCCTACTACCACCTGGTTTCGGCGGACTATCTCGCGTACCAGCTGAGCCGCATCCAGCCGGATAACAATCTCTTCTCGCGGTATGCCCGTCATTACATAAATGCTACTGCGCGCCATGTGGGGGATTAGTTCTACCGCAGTAGCCGCCGCGCCGGAAGCTTCAAATATTATGTCAAGGCTACCTGCGTTACAGCATAGCTCCACCAGTTTCTCCGGTTTCTTATCACGGGCATCCACATAAATAGCGCCCATTTGTTTGACCAGATGCACCTTGAAACTCTCCTCAGATACGATATCAGCAACGTATGTATTCACCCCGTGCAACTTGAGCAGAGCCGTAGCCAGTATCCCCAGTGGACCCGCGCCGACCACCAGCGCCGTTTTGCAGCCACCCCACTCCGGTGAGAGAAAGGCATGCTCCGGATGCTCACATGTCCAGGGCAGGCGCGATTGCAAAAACCTTATCTGTTCTATTCCTTTCTCGGCAATGCTCAATGGCTCAGTGAAAACGGCTATCTTCCGCAAGTGCCGGGGCACCTTGACAATATACTGTTCCCGGTCAACCACAAAACGGGTGAGAAACCCGTCTCGTTTGTGGATGCCCCTCTCCGTATACAGACCGGTCATACACATATCACTCTGGTTATGATGGCAGGGACTGCAGATACCGCAACCCCGGCGTACCGTCACGGTCACTATATCGCCCGCAGCGAGCGACTTTACTCCTTCTCCCACCACTTCCACCACTCCAACCATCTCATGCCCCATGCTCATCTCGTCGCGCCCTTCAGCTATATCCTGCAACCCGTAACGAACCATATTAAAATCGGTGCCATCCAGACCGACTTCCTTCACCCGCACCAGAACCTCATCCGGTTCTTTAATCTCAGGCACAGGAATTTCAAAGATATGCACTCCCTGTTTCCCTCGCAACATACCTGCGGCTAACAATTTCTCACCCCCTGAACGGTTAACCGGTCAGTTCCAATTGTATGCCAGTTACAAAAAGGGGTCAATTGCTCTTCCCTGACTTCAACCAAGCCAGCGCTTACATAGCCCTTGACACATTCCTTCTTCCATGCCTAGAATAGCTATTACCGGCCCGTTATTTCCTTCTGGAAGGTATTCATCGCCCGCAAGTAAGAACGCTATTTATGAAAGAACAGAGGACATACGGCACCAGCCCTGCCGTTCAATCGCGGCACGAGTTTACCTGCGTGAGATATAATGGCTAAAGAGGCAAGGGTGATACCCGCCATACTGACCGATGATACTCTGGCTCTGGAGTCCATGGTTCGGCAGGCGGAAACTTTCACCGGCTATGTGCAGATTGATATTATGGATGGACAGTTTGTGCCTTCAAAAAGCATAACCTGGGAGAACCTGTCCAGCCTGCCCATGAAACTAAACTGGGAAGCCCACCTCATGGTGTTGCACCCGGAAAATTACCTGCGGGGCTTTTATCAGGCCGGGGCGCAGAAGGTCGTCTTCCATTACGAGGCTACCTCTGCACCGCGAGAAGTCATCTTCCAGGCTAGAGCCCTGGGCCTTCAGGCGGGACTGGCGGTCAACCCTGATACCCCTCTCTCCGCCTTTACCCCCCTGATTGACGAAGTGGACAGCGTGCTCTTCCTGACGGTCAATCCCGGCTTCTACGGCAGCGAATTCATCCCCGAAGTCATTGACAGGGTAGTGGAACTGCGCAATGCTCAACCCCACCTGGAGATAGGCGTTGACGGCGGAATAAAGGAAAGCAATATCTTACAGGTATCCCGCTCCGGTGTCGATTTTATATGCGTGGGTAGCGCCATATTCCGGCAGCCCCAGCCGGGAGAGAGCTTCCGCCGCCTCCAGGCCCTGGTTCAGCAGGGCTAGCCATCCACCGGCAAAACTCCGGCACAGGGGAATTACTGTTTTGCTTTCCTGACCCGGTGCCCGCCAAACCGATTTCTCAGGACAGCCAGCAGCCTGGCGCCGAAAGGCTGGTCCTGGCGCGAGCGGAACCGTACCTGGAGCGATTGGGCAAGGACGGGCACGGGTATCGCCAGCTCCACGGACTCCTGCACCGTCCACCTCCCTTCACCGGAATCCTCCACAAAAGCCCGAACATCCTCCAGTTTCCGGTCTTCCTTCAGAACTGCGGCAATGAGGTCAAGCAACCAGGAACGAACCACGCTCCCGTAGCGCCAGATTTCGGCTACCTGAGCCAGGTCCAGCTTGAACTCTTCCTTTGCCTGTAAAAGCTCAAATCCCTCGGCATAGGCTTCCATAAGTGCATATTCAACGCCATTATGAACCATCTTGGTGAAATGTCCA
This sequence comes from uncultured Dehalococcoidaceae bacterium, assembly GCA_964598405.1. GTDB lineage: Bacteria > Chloroflexota > Dehalococcoidia > Dehalococcoidales > RBG-16-60-22 > CAZRBS01. Next base: position 15,414 of record CAZRBS010000030.1, on the reverse strand, counting down.
GCACCAGCCGGACCGACATAACCATATCCCTTATCTGCCGAAGGCGCCAGAGTCTGAAATACTGGCTCAAGCCGCTGAAAGGCTTCCCGCTCGCCCCCCACCATCAAACTGTATCCTTCTTCCAGTCCCCAGATTCCACCGCTTATGCCAGCATCCAGAAAGAGAAGTTTCTTTCCTGCCAGAACCATTGCCCGCCGCATGCTGTCCTTATAGTTGGAGTTGCCCCCGTCTATCACGATGTCGCCCGGCGATAAATTATCCGCCACCGCGTTGATTACATTTTCCGTAGCCTCACCCGCCGGCACCATCGACCAGACAGCGCGGGGAGGGGCAAGCCGGGATGCCATATCCGCGATAGAGGCAGTACCAACCGCACCCTTCCTGGCGACGGACCGTACCACCCCGGCTCTGGCGTCATAGACCACCACCCGGTGGCTCCCCTCAAGCAACCGCAGCGCCATATTGCTTCCCATCCGCCCCAGGCCCACCATTCCTAGCTCCATATCTGCCCTCCTGTCCCATCTGGCAGTGCCAGTTCACCGGCCATTTGTCAGGCAATTCCTCAGCATCAGAAAGATTTATCAATTCATCACTCCCGAGAGCCGACTTCACCCGCCTTTGACCGCCCTGGCCTCGATATCCAGTACTTTTTTCAGGCGCCGGCGGTGGCGGTCCTCCCCGGAAAATCTTGCCTTCAGGAAGGCGGTTATCAGCTCCTTGGCCAGTTCCGCTCCAATGATGCGGGCTCCCAGGCAAAGGACGTTCATATCATCATGCTCCACACCCTGATGGGCAGAATAAGTGTCATGGCAGGTGCCCGCTCGAACACCCGGAACCTTGTTGGCCGCAATGCAAGCACCAACGCCACTACCACAGATTAAAACGCCGCGCTCCGCCTTGCCTGAAGCGACCATCCGGGCAACTTTTTCCGAGAAATCGGGATAGTCATCCACAGGGTCAAAGGCGCAGGCGCCTGAATCAAGCACCTCATAGCCCTGAGCCTGCAGCCACGGAAGCAACTCATTCTTTAAGGAAAACCCGCCATGGTCCGCTCCCAGTACCACACGTAGAGTCATTTCTTCCCTCCTTGCAATAAGCGCGCGGCTTCCTCCGCCATGCGCTGAGCAGTAAGCCCCAGCCGCTCGTAGATTACCCGGTACGGGGCTGAAGCTCCGAACCGGGGCAGCCCGATGGTAACACCATCTGAACCCGTGTATCTCTCCCACCCCAGCGGTACGCCCGCCTCCATCGCAACGCGCGGCATACCGGGAGGCAGTACCTTATCACGATATTCCTTTGGCTGAGCATCGAATAACTCCCAGGATGGCAGTGAGACAACGCGGGAGGTAATTCCCCTTTCCTGCAATAGCTTCCCGGCTTCCAGGGCAATGTGGACTTCGGAGCCGGTAGCGATGAGCACCACATCCGGTGGTTTGCCTGCCTCCCAGAGAATATAACCCCCGGACTGCACACCGGCAGCCGGGGCCAACAGTTCGCGGTCCAGCACCGCCAAGTTCTGGCGGCTCAGCACCAGAGCCGTCGGGCCGTTGCGGCGCTGCAAAGCTGCTTTCCACGCCTCCACCGTCTCGGTGGCATCAGCCGGGCGGATTACCACCAGATTGGGAACGGCCCGCAGTCCCATCAACTGCTCGACCGGCTGGTGTGTCGGCCCGTCCTCCCCCAGGCCGATGGAGTCGTGGGTAAAGACGTACACCACCCGGAGCCCCATCATCGCTGCCAGGCGTATCGGCGGGCGCATGTAATCGGAAAAAACGAGAAATGTTGATACATAAGGGATGATGCCTCCGTGGAGAGCCATGCCATTAGCTATGGCACCCATGGCATGTTCCCGGACACCAAAATGAAGGTTATTACCCCGGTAGTTATCGGCGCCAAAGTGCCCCTTCTCTTTCATGATGGTCTTGGTGGATGGAGCGAGGTCTGCCGCACCGCCCATCAGAGAATGTATTCTGGAAGCAACAGCGTTCAACACCTGCCCCGAGGCGGCACGCGTCGCCACCGGTTTTTCCTGTTTCCGGAACAGGTCCGCCAGACCGGCATCCCACCCCTCCAGCAGGCCTCCCCGCAGGTCTTCTTCAAGCTGGCGCGCTTCGGCGGGATAGGCCCGACGGTACGCCTCAAGCCTGTCCTGCCACTCCTCCTGATGGCGCCTGCCCTTCTCCAGCGCCTCGCGGAGGTGAGTCAGGACCTCAGGTGGAATGGCAAACGGCTGCCGGTACTTCCATCCCAGGCATTCCTTGGTCAACCGCACCTCCTCTTCACCCAGCGGCTCGCCATGGGCTGAGGCAGTCCCCCCCTTGTTCGGACTCCCGCAACCAATGATGGTGCGGCAGATTATGAGGCTGGGACGCGCGGTTTCCGCCCGGGCTTCGCGTATCGCCCGATCCACAGCGGCAATTTCCATACCGTCAATAGGGCCAATCACCTGCCACCCGTAGGCCTGAAAACGCCGGGACACATCCTCGGTAAAGGTGATATCGGTATTTCCTTCAATGGAAATACCATTGTCATCATACAGGTAGATGAGCTTGCCCAGGCGCAGTGTCCCTGCCAGAGAAGCCGCCTCCGAGGATACCCCTTCCTGAAGGTCGCCATCGGAAACGATGGCATAGGTATGGTGGTCGATAATCTCATGTCCTGGCTTATTGTAGTTTGCCGCCAGCCAGCGTTCGGCAATAGCCATCCCCACCCCGCTGGCAAATCCCTGCCCCAGTGGTCCAGTGGTCGTCTCCACGCCGGGGGTAAGTCCGTGCTCCAGGTGTCCCGGCGTCCGGCTTCCCCACTGACGGAACTGCTTCAATTCCTCCAGCGACAGGTCATAGCCGGTGAGATGAAGGAGAGCGTAGAGCATGGCAGCGGCATGACCGCAGGAAAGGACAAACCGGTCCCGGTCCGGCCAGTGAGGGTCCCCGGGATTATGTTTCAAGAAACGATGCCACAGCACGTAAGCCATCGGTGCGGCGCCCATCGGTGCTCCGGGATGCCCGGAATTGGCCTTCTGCACCGCGTCCACCGCCAGAAACCTGATGGTGTTAATACATGATTCGTCCAGCGGGGCAGTCTTCATAGCTATTCTCCGGCGCTCCCCGGCTCTTCCTCTCTGCCCCATCTCTGCATTATTTCCTTTAACCGCTGCGCCAGCTTTGGATTTGAGCGCAGGCGTCCGATAAATACAGGGCAGCCCTCAAGCAATGAATTTTGCGCCGCCGTTGCCATGTTGGACAGCAAGTTCTGCATGCCGAAGTCGGCCGATTGTGCAATGTTCATCCCGGGTGCGGACTCAAGCTGCCGCCGGATATCCTCGGCGGTAAACCTCATCGGCATAACGCATGCCTTGTACCACGGGCATTCCCTGCACTGAACTATCCCGTAAGCCTCATCCAATACATCGTCCATTTCCTAAATCTCCTCCCCGTTAACATTAATCAATCGCCAAACAATTTTAGCAGATACTCTTCGATTTCCGCTTCCCCGGAAAAAGCGCCAATTTTAACGCCCCGCATTTTACCCTCTTTATCGATAAAATAGCTGGTCGGGATGTTCCTGACGTTATACTTTTCCAGGGCCACACGCTGGTCAGCATCAAGCAGCACCGTAAAAGTAAAGGCCCTTTCTTCTATAAATTTCCTCACCGTCGAAGGGCTTTCGCCCACATCGATAGCCAGTATTCTCAGTCCCATGCCTGACCATTTCTGGTGTATACTCTGCAGATAGGGCATCTCTTCCCGGCACGGCGGGCACCAGGTCGCCCAGAAGTTGAGTAACACAGGACTACCCCGCAAACTGCTGAGGGAAATGTTTTCCCCCTCCAGAGCGGGGAGCTCAAAATCGGGCGCCGTGTTGCCTATCCGGGTACCCTGAGACGGGGCGCAGCCAGCGGAAAAGCCCCCCGCCACCAGCACCAGGAGCAGAGCCGGGACCAGCATGGCTTTTCCCGGTATTCTCAGAGATATCTCCATTATCACCTCCAGAGAGAGCCTCATCCGGCCAGCGAAGACAGCCGGACAAGGTTGTTGGTCAGGACGAGTATGCCTACAGCTATCAGAAGCAAGCCGCCGATAACATAGGCGACTCTGGAAAAACGCTGAATGCGTTTCAGCAACGGGTTCAGCGAATCAAACGCCACCCCGACAATCAGGAAGGGAATCCCCAGACCCACCGAATAGATAGCCAGCAGAGAAGCACCGCGCCAGGCCGTTGCGGTATTCAGAGCAATCGCCAGAATACCTCCCAGTATCGGGCCAACACAGGCTGTCCAGGCCAGGGAAAAGGTGGCCCCGATAACAAAAGACCGCAGATAGCCAGTAGTCTTGCCCATTGATGGGAGCAGACGTTTTTCATAGTTTAGCCAGGATACCTTAAGAGCCGCCAGCATGAATACCCCGAAAGCTATCAATAAAGCGCCCGATATTTTATTGAGCAGGGACAGGCTCGGATTGATGGCAAACCCGGTCAGCCCGGCAACCGTTCCCAGGAGAACGAAAACAAGGGAAAAGCCGATAACAAAGCTGAGTGAGTGCAGAAACACGGGAACGCGAACCCCGGCACCCCTGGCTTCGAATATCTCCGGGCCGGTCAGGCTGGCCAGATATACCGGCACCAGAGGCAACACACAGGGAGACAGGAAGGACAGCAGTCCGGCGCTGAAGGCAACTATAACTGATACATTCTCCATCGTTAATCTGACAGACAATCTTAATGCTAATTAATTTGAGATGAAATATCAAGTTTCACTCACGCCGGAAACTGCCGGACCAAATTATCAACCGAATGGACAATCCCTCCGGCGACGTTTTATAATTTTAGCTGAGGAGGAGAACCATCAGACCCTTAAGTTTCAGTCAGATTTCTCTATACCAGTCCTGCCCCCTGTGTTACAAACTTCAGTACATCGACGGGCTGAAACCAAAAGACAAGTGGTATTTCAGCTTCGGCACGACTTTACATCTCTGTGCGGAGTACTTCTTCCGGGTCAGGGTACCTCCCCCGCCGCCGCTGGAAGACCTGATGCGGCACTATGAACAGCACTGGCTTTCCGAAGGCTACGAATCAATCGAGGAAGAGGCGAAATACAAGGCTTACGGCAGAGAGATACTGGCAAAATTCCGGGACATCCACCAGGCCGACTTCCAGATGCCGTTAGCCGTGGAACGGCTGTTTTGCATCGACGTCGAGGGAGTGAAGCTGAGAGGCTTTATCGATAGAGTGGACAAGCTGGAGAGCGGAGGGCTCTCCGTAGTCGATTACAAGACAAACAGGGACCTGTTTACCAGAGATGACCTGGAGAAAAACCTCCAGCTGACCCTCTACCAGTTGGCGGCGGAGCAGCTGTGGCGTTTTCCCGTTGAAAGGCTCACCCTGTATCATCTGAGGTCAAACACCCCCTGCAGCTGCGGAGCGCGGCAACCGGCACAGCTGGAAGAGGCACGGCAACTGGTCTTGGAGGTAGCCGAAAACATCGCCAGGCAGAGGTTTCCGGCCACGGAAAACCAGTACTGCCCCTGTGATTTCCCCGAGCACTGTCCTTACTACCGCCACCAATACCTGAAAACCACGGCGGAGCTGCCCCGGCAGGAACCCCTTCCCGGCATACCAATAGCCGAGACCGTGGAACGGTACGTCTCCCTCCAGGAAGAGATAAAGGAGCTTCAGTCAAATCTCAACGAGCTGAAGCAGATGGTCGTTGACTTCTGCCAGGCCGAGGGATTAAACCGGGTTTACGGCAGAAAGAATGCCCTCACCTACAAACTCGTCGAGATGACCGGCTTCAAAGAAGAAGAGGTCAGAGCTCTGCTGGAACCGGAGGGCTTGTGGCACAGGGTGCTAAACTTTGACCAGTCACGGGTAAAAAAGCTGCTCGCCGACGAAGAGGTGAATCGGGACATCAGAAACAAGCTGGCAACCCTGAGGCGGGTTATTTCCACCTCCCCCCGAATATGGGCTAAAAAAATCCAGGAAGAGGAAGAATGAAATTCCTCCACACAATGCAAATAAAACCGGATGATATGGACTTGCACTTTTCCTCAAACTGCCCTATACTAAGATAAATAATTACAACAGAATAGGAAATCAGGGGTGCCCGAGCGTGAGCGAAGGCCTGAATGGAGAGCAAGCCGGTGAAAATCCGGCGCGGCCGCGCCACTGTGATTGACAGATAAACTGCCATAAGCCAGAACGCCAGCCACTGAATATCCTACACAGCTCCGCGGGGAGAAGTAGGGCTTTTTGTTAAGTTTTTATTTTCCCTCAACTGGAGTTGAGGGTTTTTTATTGGAGTATTTTCAGGCAACGGAAGGAGGAAAGATGAAGCAGAAACTTTATAGACGCGGACTGATTTGCCTGGTGCTGGTTCCATTATTAACCCTGCTGCCGGCGTGCACCCCATCCCCTCAAGAACCGGCCCCATCCCTGATTGAGGTCACCGACCAGCTGGGACGAACCATCAGTCTGGACACAATCCCGCAGAGGATTATTTCCCTGGCCCCGGGCAACACGGAAATCCTTTTCGCCCTGGAGCTGGAGGACAGGATGGTGGCGGTGACCGATTATTGCGATTACCCTCCGGAAGCCAAGACAAAGCCCAGCATAGGCGGTTTCAGCACCCCAAATATCGAGGAAATAGTCTCCCATTCTCCCGACCTGATACTCGCCACCTCGATGCATGAAGATGAGATAATTCCCCAGCTTTCGGAACGCGGGCTAACCGTGTTCGCCCTCAGCCCGGAGACCCTCAACGAGGTTCTTACAGCCATCAGCCTGGTGGGAAAAGTTACCGGGCAGGAAGACGAAGCAGCAAAATTACAGACCGGAATGCAGGAAAGAATCAGGGCGGTAACCGATAAAACGGCTGACCTGCCCCATGAGCAGAGACCGAGAGTTTTTTATGCCGTCTGGCACGACCCCCTGATGTCCGCTGGAGCGGGAACTATACATGATGAGCTAATCACGAAGGCAGGGGGCATAAACATCGCCCGGGCCCTCACCGGTTACGCCGATATCAGCCTGGAAGCAGTCCTTGACGCCAACCCTGAGGTGATGATTGCCAGCATAAGCCACGGTTCCAGTGCCGAACAGACCTTCCAGTTCCTCCAGAACGAACCGAGATTAAGAGACACCGCTGCCCGCAAGAGCGACAGGGTATACCTGATGGACGGTAATCTGGTCAGCCGTGCCGGACCGCGGCTGGTTGACGGGCTGGAATTATTTGCCCGGTTCATCCATCCGGAAATATTCGAATAAGCAGCCACCGATGTTACTGCCGTTATCAGAGACAAAAACCGGAACCGGAGGTGAAAAATTGAAAGTGGAAATTTTGAGGGTTTCGAATTATGGCGGCTAGAGTTTCCCCATCAGGCCAGGCCCCACCACTCCACCTCCCACAATGGCGCAGCCGCGTCTACGGGATCTGGGGGCTGGCAGTCTTATTAGTGGTGGTCGTGGCGCTGTCCACCGCCGTTGGCAGCGTTAAAATTCCCTTCCTGACCACTTTCAGCATACTGGTATCCAGGCTACCCCTGATTGACCCCGGTTCTTCCTGGCCGGACACCACCGAGACCATAATCCTGGGGATACGCCTGCCCAGAGTCATCCTGGCCGGTCTCACCGGCGCCGCCCTGGCGACGGCTGGAGCTACCTACCAGGGGCTTTTCCGCAACCCGCTGGCAGACCCTTACCTTATCGGCGTCGCGCAGGGAGCAGCACTGGGAGCAATTATCGGCTTTTTATTCCCCAGCCCCTGGCCCGGCATGAACATCGGGACCATTCCCGTGTTCGCCTTTACCGGCGCCCTGGTCAGCACCGCCATCGTCTACAGTCTGGCACGCGTCGGCAAAACTCTGCCGGTCACCACCCTCATCCTGGCCGGCGTTGCCCTGGGAGCGCTTCTGGGCTCAATCGTCTCTTACTTGATCATCTCCAGCGGGGAAAAAATGCACGGCATCATCTTCTGGCTCATGGGCAGTTTCTCCCTGAGCCAGTGGTCGGAGGTCAGGATTGTCCTTCCCTACGTGGCAGCTGGAACAGCCGTCATCCTGCTCCTGGCCCGACTGCTCAATGTAATGCAGCTTGACGAGGAGCAGGCACAGCAGCTGGGAATCAACGTGGAAAGGCTCAAACTCATCTTCCTGGCCGCCGCCACGCTCATTACGGCAGCGGCAGTATCCTTCGTGGGCATTATCGGGTTTGTCGGCATCATCACCCCTCACGCAGTACGCCTGGTCTGGGGTGCCGACCACCGCTTCCTGATACCATTATCCGTCCTTTCCGGAGCTATTTTTCTAATCGTCGCTGACCTGCTGGCGCGCACCATCCTGGCACCCACAGAGGTGCCCATAGGGGTAATCACCGCCATCTGCGGAGCGCCTTTCTTTCTCTACCTGCTGCGGCGCCGGAAAAGAGTGCTTTTCTGAGGTTCAAATGATCAGCATTGAAATGCAAAACGTCCGCCTGGGTTATGGCCATACGGTGGTATTAAAAGACCTGTCCTTCCGGCTAAACCCCGGCAACATGGTGGGGCTTATCGGGCCAAACGGGTGCGGCAAGTCCACCATCATCCGGGCTTTGAGCCGCGTCATCTCTCCGCAATCAGGGAAAATACTGCTGGAAGGGAAAAGAATAGACGATATACCGAGGCGGGAGCTGGCCCGCCTGCTTGGCGTGGTTCCCCAGATGCCGCTCCTGCCCAGCGCTTTTACCGCCTTCGAGATAGTGCTCATGGGCAGGAACCCCCACCTTGGTTTCCTCCAGTATGAGGGCCCCGAGGAACTGGCCATAGCCTGGCAGGCTATGACGAAAACGGGAACGCAGTCTTTCGCCCGGCGCAGAATAAGCGAACTCTCCGGCGGGGAGATACAATGCCTGCTTATTGCCCGGGTGCTGACACAGGAGACAAAAGCCATCCTCCTGGACGAACCAACGGCCAACCTGGACATCGGCCGGCAGATTGAAATCCTGGACCTGATTAAGAACCTCTGCCACAACAATAACCTGCTGGTTCTGGCAGCCATTCACGACCTGAACCTGGCGGCACAGTACTGCGACCGGCTTATCCTGATAAACAAGGGGCAAATTTACGCCGAAGGGACACCCCAGGAAGTTATCACCCCGGACAACATCAGGGATGTCTACGGAGCCGGAAGCTGCGTTTACGTCCACCCGGTCAACGGGCTTCCCACCGTCCTGATCAGCGCCGGTGACCGCAACCTGAACAAAACCAGAAGATTTACGGGAGGCATGTAGCCCGACGGCAATGGATATTTTGACAATACTTTTTCTCGCCATAATTATCGACCTGGCCCTGGGTGAACCGCCCCGCTTACTGCACCCGGTGGTATGGATGGGCAAAGTGGTCACTCTTCTGGAAAAGGCCTTTCGAAGACAGGGGCGAAAGGCCCGGTTCTGCTACGGGCTGGGGATGACTCTGATAACGGCGGGGCTTTTCGCCACTCCGGCCTACTTCCTGCTTCTCTATCTGAAGGGTCTCAGCTTCATCGTCTATGCCATCGCGGGGGCGCTGGTGCTCAAGTCCACTTTTTCGCTGAGAGGACTGCGGAGTGCCGCCCTCAGCATCAAAAGGTTTATGCTCGAGGGCAAAATCGACGAAGCGCGTTTCGAGCTGCGTTCTCTGGTCAGCCGTGATACGCGGAACCTGTCCCACCCGCTGCTGATATCAGCCGCCGTGGAATCAGTGGCGGAGAACACCAGCGACAGCTTTATTGCCCCCGTGTTTTACTTCCTGCTGCTCGGTGTCCCCGGAGCGGTTGCCTATCGGGTGGTCAATACGCTGGACTCTATGGTAGGCTATCATGGTAAATACGAGTACCTGGGCAAATTCGCCAGCCGTCTCGATGATGTGCTCAACTTCATACCGGCGAGGCTAACGGCACTGCTGCTGGTTCTGGCCGCCTTTCTGTCGCGCAAAAGCGGAAAAGCATCATGGCAGACCGCAAAGGAGGAACATGCCAGAACCGAAAGCCCGAATGCCGGCTGGCCCATGGCGGCGATGGCTGGCGCCCTGCGCATACGGCTGGAAAAGCCGGGACAGTACCAGCTGGGTCAGGCCGGCTCTCCGCCGGTGCCGGAGTCTATTGCCGGCTCACTGAAGCTGGCCCAGATAGCGGTGCTGGTCTGGGCCCTGATCTGCTTTATGATAGGAGGAATGCAACTTGTCCTTACCGCCTAGGCCCGAGATAAAGAAATTGAAAGCCGGTCACCACGGAGGCATCAACTACGCTGAAATAAAGGCCGCCGGTCTTGTCCCTGAGGTGATTATTGACTTCAGCGTCTGCACCAACCCTTTCGGCCCGCCAGCCGGGGTAAAGAAGCTCCTCAGCACGGTCGTCATAGACCGATACCCTGACTCTGAAGCCACAGAACTCAGAGAGCGGCTCTCCGGAAAGCTGTGCATGGACGCGGGCAATATTCTGGTGGGGAGCGGCACCACGGAACTCATCCGCCTCATTGCCCTGACCTACTTCAACCCCGGCGACCCGGTGCTGGTAATCGAGCCGACTTTTGGCGACTATGAGATTGCCTGCCAGATAGCGGGGACCAGGCTGGTGAAACAACGCACCAGAGCCGAAGACCACTTCGAGCCCGGAATCCAGGACACCATCCGTCTTATCCAGCAGCACGGAGCCAGAGGAGTTTTCCTCTGCAACCCGAACAACCCCACCGGCAGGTACCTCTCACGAGAAAAAATCGAGGCGGTGCTGAACGCCTGCCGGAACACCCTGCTTGTCCTGGACGAGGCCTACCTTGCCTTTACCAGCAATACCTGGTCCGCCGCCGACCTGATTTCTCAGGGGGATGTGGTTGTTTTGCGCTCCATGACCAAAGACTACGCCCTGGCTGGCTTGCGGCTCGGCTATGCCGTTGCCAGCAAGGAGATTATCAATAACCTCCGCCGGGTGCGTCCGCCCTGGAACGTCAATGCCGTCGCGCAGAAGGCGGGAGTTACCGTCCTGGAAGACGACGATTACCTGAAACGCTGCCAGAGAAGAATCCGGCAGGCAAAGCGGTTCCTCGTTGAGGAGCTCCGCCGACTCGGCTTAGCGCCGCTACCATCGGATACGAACTTTTTCCTGGTCAGGGTGGGCAATGCCAGGGAATTTCGCGCCGCTCTGCTTCCGCATGGTATACTGGTGCGTGATTGCACTTCCTTTGGTCTGCCGGAATATGTGCGCATCGCCCCGCGAACCATGCCCGAATGCCAGAAACTCATCAACGCAATCCAGACGTTAAACATCGAAGGAAAATATAATTCACAGGAAATCCGGAAAGGCGCGCTATGAGCAACCTTATAACAAAAACCGTTGAAATGATAAAGCCCCTCGAAGAAAAGGCGATGGCTCAAGCCAGAGAGAGGCAGAATACGCTGACCAAGCCGCCGGGAAGCTTGGGCAGGCTGGAAGAATTATCCGCCCAGCTTGCCGGTATCCAGGGCAGGCCCGTACCACGGATAAAAGACAAGGCCATCATCACCATGGCAGGCGACCACGGAGTCGTGGCCGAGAAGATAGGCAACTGGCCCCAGGAAGTTACCGCCCAGATGGTCTACAATTTCCTCCGGGGCGGGGCTGGAATAAACGTAATTGCCCGCCAGGCAGGTGCCCGGGTTATCGTGGTTGATATGGGAGTAAGCAGCGAACTGAAGCCAGACCCACGGCTCTTGTCCAGAAAAGTCGGCTCCGGCACCCGGAACATGGCTCACGGCCCGGCGATGACCTCCGAACAGGCGGTCGAAGCCATCGAGGCGGGAATCGAACTGGTGACCTCCGAAACAAACAAGGGGCTTGACATGGTGGGCACCGGCGATATGGGCATCGGCAACACCACTGCCAGCAGTGCCATCTGTGCCGCGATAACGGGCAAAGCGGTGGCCAAGGTCACCGGCCAAGGTACCGGCCTGACCGATGAGCAGCTCGCCCACAAAATAAAGGTAATCAAACAGGCTCTGGCAGTAAACCAGCCTGACCTGGCCCGGCCACTGGACGTGCTGGCAAAAGTGGGCGGGTTTGAGATTGGCGGGCTGGCGGGAGTAATGCTGTCAGCGGCCGCGCACCGTATCCCGGTGGTCATCGACGGCTTTATTTCCGGCGCCGCTGCCCTCGTTGCCACGGCGCTGTCACCGGCCCTGAAGGACTACCTCATCGCTGCCCACCTCTCGGCGGAAGCGGGTCACCAAATAATGCTCGAGCACCTGGGACTCAAACCATTGCTCAACCTGGGCATGCGCCTGGGTGAAGGTACCGGTGCCGCACTGGGAATGTTCCTGGTGGAAGCTGCTGCCAGAATACTGGCCGAGATGGCCACCTTCGCCGAGGCCGGAGTATCGGAAAAGGAGACGGAATAAGGAATTGGGCTTTCTATTCGCTCTGCAGTTTCTGACCACCATACCCGTGCCCTGGCGTCGTGAAGCCGGACCAGAAGAACTGGGGCGCTCAACCGGCTATTTCCCGGTCATCGGGCTTGTCATCGGGCTCATTCTGGCTGGCCTGAGCTGGCTGTTCGAACTCCTCTTTCCCGCCATGGTCGCCAACGCGCTGCTGATTGTTTCCCTGGTGATAATTACCGGAGCATTGCACCTGGATGGTTTCGCCGATACCTGCGATGGAATTGCCGGGCACAAGTCGGTTGAAGACAGGTGGCAGGCAATGCGCGACAGCCGCACGGGAGGTTTCGGCATCGTTGGCATTGTCCTTCTGCTGCTGGTCAAGTATGTATCGCTGGTTAGCATCCCCGCACCCCTCCTGAGGACGACCCTGGTGCTGATGCCGGTGCTGAGCCGCTGGGCAATGGGATATGCCATCTTCGCCTATCCTTATGCCCGGCCGTCAGGTCTGGGACAGGCATTCAAACAGGGTACCGGCTGGATAAGGTTCACCATGGCAACGCTCATCGCCCTGGTGATAGCAGTAGTCTTATTTCAGCTGCCCGGCTTGGCAGTCATGTTTCTCATCTGGGTCTTAACGGTGGCGATGGCAGCCTATTTTAAGAGCAAATTCTCCGGGCTTACCGGTGATACCTACGGAGCCCTTAACGAGGTGGCCGAGGTCAGCCTGCTCATTCTGATTATCCTGTTTGCGCAATTCGGGGTAATGTAACCGGGAGAAATAATTGGCGAAGTTAATTCTGGTAAGACACGGCAATACGGCATCGAACAGCGCCGAGAGGTTCTGGGGACGGACAGACGTTGAACTGAGTGCGGAGGGAATCAGGCAGGCAGAAAGGCTGCGCGACCGCCTGGCGGCAGAGAAAATCGGCATTATTTATGCCAGCAACCTGCGCCGGACGTCGGCTACGGCTGAGATTATCGCTTCCGCGCACCAGACGGGCATCATACCCTGCCCCGAGCTACGTGAGATTGACTTCGGCAAGATTGAAGGGCTTACCTTTCAAGAAATCAGCCAGCTCTACCCCGAGCTGGTCGAATCCTGGTATGCAGGGGCATACACCTTCAGATATCCCGGCGGTGAAAGCCTCAAAGAGGTCTATAACCGGGTGAAAAAGTTCACCCGCCGGCTGGAAGCTTCTGCCCCGGAAAAAACGGTACTCATCGTGGCGCACAGCGGGACACTCAAAATGCTGGTGTGTAACCTGCTGGGGTTTGGACTGCGGTATTCGCGGCGGATCAGGCTTGACCTGGCGTCACTGAGCATCGTTGAGACTTATCCCCGGATAGCCATCCTGAACCTGTTAAATGATGTCTCTCACCTGAAGTAACGGGAGGTTGTATGAACCAGGCTTTTGCATCATGGAGCGGCGGGAAAGACTGCTGTCTGGCTGCTTACCGGGCCCTAAAGAACGGCCTGGAAGTACGTTATCTGGCCAACACGGTAACCGAAGACGGCAAAAAGTCGTGCAGCCACGGGCTATCTGCCGATATAATCAAAATACAGTCACGGGCTATCGGTATCCCGGTGGTGCAAAAACGGACTACGCGTGATAGCTATGAAGCCGTATTCAAAAACATGCTCCGCGAGTTCAAACGGGAAGGAATCGAGGATGGTGTTTTCGGTGATATTGACTTCAACGAACACCGGGAATGGATAGAGCGGGTATGCCGGGCAGCCGGTATAACCCCCCACCTTCCTCTCTGGCTGGAAAGCCAGAGTGAAATCATGAGGGAATTCATCGGGCTGGGATTTAAAGCGGTCGTCGTGGCGACCAGGGCTGACCTGCTCGGCGAGGAATGGCTGGGGCGCGGGGTGGACCTGAATTTCCTGGAGAACCTGGCAGAGTGCGGAAAGACGAAAGGTATCACCCCGTGCGGTGAAGCCGGAGAATACCATACGCTGGTCATTGACGGCCCCATTTTTCTGAAACGAATAGAAATCCGGAAAACCGGAAACGTCTTGAGAAATGAGCACTGGTTTCTGGATATTCTGGATTTGGAACTGAAGGATAAGTGACGGAAAGCTCAAAAAGCACCCTGATACTAGGCGGCGCTCGCAGCGGCAAAAGCCATTTTGCCCAGGAACTCGCCATGAAGTCGCCCCAGCCCGTGCTCTTCGTCGCTACCGCCGAAGCCGCCGATGAAGAGATGCGACAGCGCATTGAGGAGCACCGCAGGTCGAGACCGTCTGCCTGGACCACCCTTGAAGCTACCACCCACATCGGGAGCAAGGTTTCGGCAGAAATCGGTCAGGCACGGACGGTAATCGTGGACTGCATCACCCTCCTAGTGAACAACATTTTCTCTCAGCATGGCAACACTGGCGAGGCGATTGATGCCCCCCGGCTTGAGAAAGAAGTTTTTGCCGAAATCGGCGAGCTGGTTGACTGCGCCAAGCAGTCTCACGCCAACTTTATCATCGTCACCAACGAGGTCGGCCTCGGTCTGGTACCCGCTGACAGGACCAGCCGGCTTTACCGCGATTTGCTGGGCAAGGCCAATCAAATGCTGGCACAGCACGTTGATGAAGTTTACCTCATGACCGCCGGTATTCCCCTACTGGTAAAACCCCCGGGAACACTCTGAACTACAAACTCCTTCGCCATTTCTACTTTGCCTGTCCGCACCGCATGGGATATACTTAATATGTAACACAGCTTTAAAAAAGGTGCTCTATGGCAGAGGCTGAAAAAATCAGGCAAAAAATTGAGCGGCTGAGAGAGGAAATCAACCACCATAACTACCGGTACTACGTGCTGGACAGCCCTGAAATCAGCGATGCCGAATACGACCGGCTGATGCGGGAGCTGAACCAGCTGGAAGAACAGTATCCCCAGTTCCTGACCCCGGACTCGCCAACACAGCGGGTGGGGGCTGCCCCGGCGGCCGCTTTCGGCGTGGTGGAGCACCCGCGCCCCCTGCTATCACTGGGCAACGCTTTCTCCAGGGACGAACTTATCGCCTGGTATACCCGTATGAAAAAACTGGTCAATCAGGCC